>NZ_MPOR01000003.1:0-336752 GCF_001896155.1 Pseudomonas sp. FSL W5-0203 | reverse complement strand
TGGTGGCGCGCTCTTCAACGCTGAGTTCGGTATAAGACATAGGGGCAGCACCGTACCGGAAAGGTCAGGTGTTGCACTCAGTTTTTGCCGCCGCCCACTATTTTTGGGCTGGCAATGAGATGCCAGAGAACTTGCTCAACAATATTGTTGAGAACTCCAGGAAAAGTCCGGGCTATAAGTCGATCGTTCATGTAGATGCCAATAATGCGAGTGTTTTTCAAAAGATAAAGTCTGCATTGGATCACAAAGTAGGCGGTCTGGAAGTGCATGATTTGCAGGCAGATGAGGCTTTCAGGGAGCTGAAGGCTGGCAAGTATGGGGAAATGTATCAGTACTTTCGTGCCGGCCAAGGGCAAAATCTAGCGGCCTCATCGGATGTGATGCGCGTTGCATTGCTTAAGAAGTACGGTGGAATATATCTGGATGCGGACGATACACTTACTTTCAATGTGGGAAACGTTACGTTGAAAGCCACACCGAACGATATCCTGATGAATTCGCCAGTGACTTATGAACCAGCAGACTTCAGTGGTTTCAATACCAGTAATTTCGCCAGTCATGCCGATAATCCTTTGCGGGATGAGATCCTGGAAGAGGCCTATGAGCGCTATAAGGCCAATGAGGAGTGGTTGAAAAGTAATCGTGCTTTCCTGAGTGACAGTTCGACAGCCGCCGAACAGCACGCTTATAAAGAATACGAGAAGAAAATTTTTGAAATCACCGGGCCGAAAATGTTTGGGGATGTATTGGCAAAAAAGGAGTATGGGTTTTTCGCGGTAGTTGAAGAGGTGACAGAACTGTTGAACGCTTGTCTTTTACTTCCCAAGGACTATGGTGCCAACTATATGAGCGCGCGAGATTATTACATGCCGATGAATCATAAGTTCGGGGTCTCCATTGGCTCAGAGCAGTCTATGCATCATTCCCGCTGATTGGTAAAACAAACCTGGTGTCGATTGCAGTCGCTGAGGAGCGGGTTTATCCGCCTCAGCGACTGGCTTCAGTGACGGCGATCGCCTCGGATGAGGATAACGTGACCTGATGTCGAAAATGCAATTTGGTTATTAATAAATTCCTTTTTATTCCTTATTTGATTGTTAGGTCGCCCCTATACTGGTCAGCAACGTTAAACGCTGCAGGAGGGCACACCCATGCACAGCGAGTCGATTCGTTATCTGATCGTGCCGGGCTGGCAAGGATCGCCAGAAGATCATTGGCAAACCCATTGGCAGAACAGCCTGCCCAACAGCGCCCGCGTGGAACAGGCCGATTGGCTGACACCGCGTCGCGAGGATTGGGTCGCCGCACTGGCCGAGGCCATCGCTGCCGACAGCACGCCGGTCATCCTGATCGCTCATAGCTTGGGTTGCATCACCGTGGCCCACTGGGCCGCCACTGCCCCCGTGCACTTCTTGCGGCAGGTACGCGGCGCGTTGCTGGTGGCACCGGCGGATGTCGAGCGCCCTGCGTGTGCCCCTGCACTGCGCAATTTCGCACCTATTCCAACTGACCTGCTGCCATTTCCCAGCCAGGTGGTCAGCTCCGACAACGACAGTGCCGTGAGCGCCCCCAGGGCTCTGGAACTGGCGCGTCAGTGGGGCGCCGAAGCCGGCATCTTGGCGGGCGCCGGGCATATCAATGTGAAGTCCGGCCACCGCCGCTGGGAGCAAGGGTTTGCTTACCTCTACCGCCTGCAACATCGCCTCGAGCACCATGCTCGGCGCAGCGCCTAATAT
Source organism: Pseudomonas sp. FSL W5-0203 (assembly GCF_001896155.1). Lineage (NCBI taxonomy): Bacteria > Pseudomonadati > Pseudomonadota > Gammaproteobacteria > Pseudomonadales > Pseudomonadaceae > Pseudomonas > Pseudomonas sp. FSL W5-0203. The sequence continues at coordinate 335,016 of NZ_MPOR01000003.1, read as the reverse complement.
TTTTTCAACGCCCCGTCCCTGTGTGGATTGGGGCGGGAGCCTGCCATGAGTCTGCATGAAACCTTCGGCCAGCCGCTGCTGACCTTTCCAGATGCTGAAAAAAGCCCGTTGAGCATCCGCGCCAAGGCGCTGGTGTTCGTCGACCCACGCTCACGCCAACTGCGTGAAGAGTTGGAAAGCCTTGCGCCGCGCGCCTTACCCGTATTGATTCGAGGAGAAACCGGCAGCGGTAAAGAGTTGCTGGCGCGGCACATCCACCGTGGCAGTGACCGTACAGGCCTGTTTGTCTCGGTCAACTGTGGTGCCATCAGCCCCACCTATGCGGATGCCGAGTTGTTTGGCTATGCCGCCGGCAGTCACAGTGGCGCGGCGAGCAGCCGCGCGGGCTGGTTTGGCTCGGCCAATGGCGGCACCTTGTACCTGGATGAAATTGGTGATTTGCCGCTGCCGATCCAGGTGAAATTGCTCGCGGCCCTGGAAAACCACGAAGTCACCCGCGTCGGTGCCCACCAGCCCAGCCCGGTGGATGTGCGCCTGGTGGCCGCGACCAGCATCGACCTGGCCCAGGCCGTGGCCGTGGGCAAGTTTCATGAGCGTCTGTTCCATTATTTGAGTGAGGGCCGGTTGGACCTGCCGGCGTTGCGCGAGCGGGTGGGGGATATCTTGTCTCTGGCCGAATATTTCCTCGGCATCTACAGCCAGCGCCTGGACCTTCCGGTGCCACTGATCAGCGACGCCGCCCAGCAGGTGCTGGAACACCACACGTGGCCGGGCAATACGCGAGAATTGGAAAACGTTATTCACTTTGCCTTGCTGGTGAGCAGCGGCGATGAAATCTTGCCCGAGCATTTGAACCTACCGACGGCAGGCTCACCGCTGGAGCAAGTACGACGAATTTTGGCCAGCGCCAGCCCGGCCGAGACGGAATCGGTGCGTAAATTCCTGTATGAACAAAATGGAATATCAACGTGAATAAAAGATATTGTTCGGGAATAAAAAATCTAGGTATTGTCCCTTCCACGCCGCGATAGCACTTCGCTGGCACCTCACATAAAAACGGTCGTTAGAAGGACATTGCATGAAAAAGGTTCTGTTGTTTACCGCTCTGGCGGCTGCCCTGACTGCTGGCTTTGCCCAGGCCAACGAGAAACTGGTGGTGGCCGCTACGCCGATCCCGCACGCCGAAATCCTCGAGCTGATCAAGCCGACCCTGGCCAAGGAAGGTGTGGACCTGCAGATCAAAGTCTTTACCGACTACGTACAGCCGAACGTGCAGGTCGCTGAGAAACGCCTGGACGCCAACTATTTCCAGACCCTGCCGTACCTGGAAAACTTCAACAAGGGCAAGGGCACCAACTTGATTACCGTGGTGGGCGTGCACGTTGAACCCTTCGGCGGCTACTCGAAAAAGATCAAGAAAATCGAAGATCTGAAAGACGGCGCCACCGTGGCTATCCCGAACGAAGGCTCCAACAGCGGCCGCGCTTTGTTGTTGCTGCAAAAGGCTGGTGTGATCACCCTCAAAGACCCGACAAACGCCCTGGCCACGCCGAAAGACATCGCCAGCAACCCGAAGAACCTGAAGTTCAAAGAGCTGGAATCGGCCCTGCTGCCACGGGTGCTGGACCAGGTTGACCTCGACCTGATCAACACCAACTACGCCCTGGAAGCTGGCCTGAACCCGGCCAAGGACGCGCTGATCATCGAAGACGCCAAGTCGCCGTACGTGAATTTCCTGGTGGCGCGCCCGGACAACAAGGACAGCGATGCTATCCAGAAGTTGGCCAAGGCCCTGACCAGCCCGGAAGTCAAAGCTTTCATCGAGAAGAAGTACAACGGCGCGGTGGTGCCAGCGTTCTGATGTAAGCCAAAACCCCCTTCAAGGTTTCAACGCCGACGGCTCCTACAGCGTCGGCGTTTTTTTATCTGAAATACAGTCAAAACTGTGGGAGCTGGCTTGCTCGTTCCCACGCTCCGCGTGGGAACGTCTCCTGTGACGCTCTGCGTCACGACTTAGAGCGGACGCAGAGCGTCCTGGGCTGCATTCCCACGCAGAGCGTGGGAACGATCGACAGCTCCCACAGAGGTTAGGTTTTTGGGTGATATCAATATGCTATTTCGGTATTTAAACTTTGATTTTTATACCTTTAAAGTTCGCGCTAGCTGACGTTATCCACGTCGGCACGGACTGCGCTCGCGGCATTACCCATGCGGCGATATGGACTGCACATGACCTTCGATTTCGCTTTTATCCTCAGCACCCTGCCGGCGTTTCTCAAGGCCGTGGGTGTGACGCTGCAAGTCGGCCTGATCGCCATTGCCACGTCCTTGCTGGTGGCGCTGATCAACGCTGCGCTGCTGGTGTTTCGTACGCCTTACCTGTCGCGCCTGGTGGCGCTCTATGTGGAGCTGGCGCGTAACACGCCGCTGTTGATCCAACTGTTCTTCGTCTACTTCGCGCTGCCGGCCCTGGGTTTCAATATTTCCGGGTTCTGGGCGGCGATCATCACCATGACCTTTCTGGGCGGCGCCTACCTCACCGAGGTGCTGCGCGCCGGCGTGGAAGCGGTGCCGCAAGCGCAAATCGAGTCGGGCAAGTCCATTGGCCTGTCCGACTGGCAACTGTTGCGCCATGTGATCCTGCCCCAGGCCGGCATCCTCAGCCTGCCGGCGCTGTTCGCCAACTTCATTTTTCTACTCAAGGAAACCACCGTGGTGTCGGCGGTGGCGGTGCCGGAGATTCTCTATACCACCAAGAGCTATATCGCCCTCTACTATAAAACCTACGAAATGCTCGCCGTGCTGACGCTGATTTGCGTGCTGTTGTTCTTGCCGTTGTCGCTGCTGCTCAGCCGCCTGGAAAGGAGGCTCCAGCATGGCCAGTTCGGGTCTTGAGTTGCTCTGGGTGTCGTTGCCGCAACTGGGCAAGGGCGCTGCGCAAACCCTGTCAATTTCGTTTTTGAGCATCGGCTTCAGCACGGTTGGCGGCGTGCTCTACGGCGTGCTGCGCACTTTGAATAACAAGGCGATCAACGGCGTGTTGCGGGTCTACCTGGAACTGTTCCGCGCCATTCCGGTGCTGGTGTGGTTGTACCTGCTGTTTTTTGGCGTGCCGATCTTCTTCGGCCTGAGCATCCCGAGTTTCTGGTGCGCGGTGCTGGTGCTGTCGTTGTGGGGCGCCAGCGAGGTGGGCGAAGTGGTGCGTGGCGCGCTGCATTCGCTGCCCCGTGGCCAACGCGAAGCAGGCTTGTCGATTGGCCTGTCCGACCCGCAGTTGTACGGCTACGTACTGCTGCCCCAGGCCCTCAGGCGCATGACGCCGCCGACCATCAACGTGTACACGCGCATCATCAAGACCAGCTCCCTGGCGGTGCTGATCGGCGTGGTGGATGTGATCAAGGTCGGCCAGCAAATCATAGAGCGCACCTACGAGTCGGTATTGATCTACGGTGCGCTGTTCCTGTTTTTCTTCTTTATCTGCTACCCGTTGTCGGCCGCCTCCAAGCTGCTGGAACGGCGCTGGGCCCAAGCATGAGCGCATTGATCGAGTTCCAGGGTTTCAACAAATTCTTCGGCGAGGCGCAGGTGCTCAAGGGCATCGACCTGAGCGTGCAGCGCGGCGAAGTGGTGGTGATCTTAGGCCCCAGCGGCTGTGGCAAAAGCACCTTGTTGCGCTGCCTCAATGGGCTGGAAATCGCGCACAGCGGCAGCCTGCGCTTTGCCGGCAAAGAGCTGCTGGATAAAACCACCGACTGGCGCCAGGTACGCCAGGACATTGGCATGGTGTTCCAGAGCTACCACCTGTTCCCGCACATGAGCGTGCTCGACAACATCCTGCTCGGCCCGCTGAAAGTGCAAAAGCGCGACCCGCGTGAAGCCCGTGAGCAGGCGGAAAAATTGCTGGAGCGCGTGGGCCTTGCCGACAAGCGCGACGCCTTCCCACGCCAGCTTTCCGGTGGCCAGCAACAACGCATCGCCATCGTCCGCTCGTTGTGCATGAACCCTCAGGTCATGCTGTTTGACGAAGTCACCGCGGCCCTCGACCCGGAGATGGTCAAGGAAGTGCTGGAAGTGATCCAGGACTTGGCCCGCGATGGCATGACCCTGCTGATCGTCACCCACGAAATGGCCTTCGCCCGCGCCGTCGCCGACCGCGTGGTGTTCATGGAGGCCGGTCGCATCCTCGAACACAACACCCCCGAGGCATTCTTTACGAACCCGCAGACCGCACGCGCGCAGCAGTTCCTGGAGAAGTTCTCCTTTGTTTCAACACTGCCCAAAAAGATCAAGGAACTGGAGCTGATATGAAAAAGTTACTGCTGCCACTGTTTGCCGTCGCCTTGCTGGCCGGCTGCGATAAAAAGGCCGAAGAGCCGGTAAAACCTGCGGCTGTGAGCTACATCGACAAAATCAAAGCGCGGGACAAGCTGATTGTCGGCGTGTTTACCGATAAACCGCCATTCGGCTTTGTGGACGAAGCGGGTCGTTATGTCGGCTTCGATACCGACATCGGCCGGCAATTCGCCAAGGACCTGCTGGGCGATGAAAACAAGGTGGAGTTTGTCGCCGTGGAACCGGCCAGCCGCATTCCCTTCCTGCAAAGCGACAAGGTCGACCTGATTCTCGCCAACATGACCGTGACGCCTGAACGCAAGGAAGCAGTGGACTTCACCAACCCCAACCTGAAAGTGGCGGTGCAGGCTCTGGTGCCGAATGACAGCGCCGTCAAAAGCCTGGATGACCTGGCAACCCGCACGACCATCGTCACCACCGGCACCACGGCGGATATCTGGCTGACCAAGAACCATCCGGACTGGAAGCTGCTCAAGTTCGAGAAGAACTCCGAGTCGCTGCAGGCGCTGTCGGCTGGCCGTGGGGATGCCTATGCGCAAGACAACCTGGTGCTGTTCAGTTGGGCCAAGCAGAACCCTGGCTACCGCGTGCTGGAAGAGAAGCTCGGTGATGAAGCACCCATTGCCCCGGCGGTGAAGAAGGGCAATATCGAGCTGCGTGACTGGGTGAACGCTGAGCTTGCGAAGCTGGGCGAGGAGAAATTCCTGCTCAAGCTTTATGACCAATATGTGCGTAAAGAGCTGAGCGATGACACCAAGCCTGAGAGTGTGATTGTTGAGGGCGGTAAGTGGCAGGGCTGAGATAGCTATCGCAGGCAAGCCAGCTCCCACCTTTGAATGTATTCACACATCAAAATGTGGGAGGGGGCTTGCCCCCGATGAGGCCAGTGCAGTCACCGCCTACTCCGGCCAGTGCCAGGCCGGCGCATCCAGCATCCCTTGCCCCACAATCCGTGTTTCCCCCAACACCTTCTCCAACACAATCGAGTTACACCCCTCATCCTGCTGCAACGCCGCAATCAAGCGGCTGGCATGGCTCACCACCCATACCTGGCACTGCTTCGACGCCTGGATAATCAAGCGGGCCAGTGCCGGCAACAGGTCCGGATGCAAGCTGGTCTCCGGCTCGTTCAGCACCATCATGGTCGGTGGCCGAGGGGTCAGCAGCGCGGCGATCAGCAGCAGGTAGCGCAGGGTGCCGTCCGACAGCTCCGCCGCCGACAACGGTCGCAGCAAGCCTTCCTGATAGAACTCGATGGCAAAGCGTCCGCCCTGCAACGGTTCAATGTGCAGACGCGCGCCCGGGAATGCATCGCTCACGGCGCGTTGCAGCGCCTCGGGATCGCCAATCTCGCGGATGGTCTGCAACGCGGCCGCCAGATCGCGGCCGTCGTGGTGCAACACCGGCGTGCGCGTGCCCAACTGTGGCTGGCGCACTGGCGCGTCCACGTCGCTGCGAAAGTGATCGTAAAAGCGCCAGCCACGAATGCTTTCACGCAACAGCAGCACTTCCGGCGAGCCACGCAGGCTGCCGACCTGATCGAACAGGCTGTGGTAGTTCGGTGTGTGATGCGCCAGCACATCCCACGCACGGCCTTCGCGGGCACGCACCATCGGCCCTGAGCGCTGCACCAGCAGGCTGGCCGGACGGTAGACGTGGCCGGCCCAGATGCACTCCTTTTTTACTTCGGGGTCCAGTTTGAAGGCCGAGAGGGTTTTTTCGGGTAAGCCCAAAGAGATCGCGTAGCTGAAATCCTCTGCGGCAAACCCCAGGCGCAGGCGTTTGACGCCCTGGCGCACAGTGGATTCGACCGGTACTTCGCCATTGCGCATGCGCCGGCTGATGGTTTCCGGCTCGGCCCAGAAGGTCGAATCCAGCCCGCCTTCGCGGGCCAGCGCATTGATCACCCCGCCCTGGGCGGTTTCGGCCAATAGGCGCAGGGCGCGATACAGGTTGGATTTGCCGCTGCCATTGGGCCCGGTCACCAGGTTCAGCCGGTCCAGGGGCACCACCAATTTGTTGATCGAGCGGTAATTGGCCACCGCGAGGGTTTTAAGCATGTGTAATTAGTCAGCATGGGAACCATTGGAGTATGGGATCCTCCATGCAGATAAGGAACCCTGATCTAAGCTCACAGTCGCATACACACTTGAACGTCGGCATCACGCAAAAGGAGCCTGCATGGGCGGTCGCACCTCGACATTTATTTTCAGCCTTGGCCTCCTGGCGCTGCTCAGCGGCTGTGGCCAGGACAAAGCCGAGCCCAAGCAGCATTCGCGGGTGTTCGTGCAAACCGTGCAGTCAGCGGATTTTGCCGCGGCGGTCACGCTGACCGGCGATATCCAGGCGCGCGTGCAAACCGATCTGTCCTTTCGCGTGGGTGGCAAGATCATCCAGCGCATGGTTGACGTAGGCGACCGCGTCACGGCCAGGCAAGTCTTGGCCAAGCTCGACCCCAAGGACCTGCAAACCAACGTCGATTCGGCCCAGGCCCAGGTTGTGGCCGAGCAGGCGCGGGTCAAGCAGACCGCCGCCGCCTTCGTGCGCCAGGAAAAACTCTTGCCCAAAGGCTATACCAGCCGCAGCGAATACGACGCCGCCCAGGCCGCGCTGCGCAGCAGTCAAAGTGCCCTGGCCGCTGCCCAGGCGCAGTTGGCCAATGCACGCGAACAGTTGGGCTACACCGCGTTGATCGCCGATGCCCCTGGGATCATCACGGCGCGCCAGGCCGAAGTCGGCCAAGTGGTACAAGCCACCGTGCCGATCTTCAGCCTGGCCCGCGATGGCGAGCGTGACGCCGTGTTCAACGTGTATGAGTCCCTGCTGGTGGAGCCGCCCCCCGACGCGCCGATTACGGTGAGCCTGCTGGACAACCCGAGCATCAAGGCCGTGGGCAAAGTCCGCGAAGTCACGCCCGCCGTGGCCGCCAATACCGGCACCGTCCAAGTGAAGATCGCCCTGCAAAGCCTGCCCAAGGGTATGGAGCTGGGGTCGGTGGTGAGTGCCACCGCCAATGGCCCGGCCAAGGCGAGCATCGAGCTGCCTTGGTCGGCCCTGACCAAAGACCTCAGCGAGCCGGCCGTGTGGCTGGTGGACGGTGAAGGCAAGGTGCAGTTGCACAAGGTCACCGTGGCGCGCTACCTCACCGGCAAAGTGATCATCGGCGAGGGCCTCAAAGGCGGTGAAAAAGTCGTGATAGCCGGTGGGCAATTGCTGCACCCCGGCATGGTCGTCGAGATCGCCCAACCCGGAGCGCAGCCATGAAGCAATTGACGCTCATTGTCGCCGCCAGCCTGTTGCTGATGGCCTGCTCCAAGGAAGAGGCGCCGCCCGAACCCTTACGCCCGGTGCTGTCCATGGAAGTGAGGGCCGAAGACCAGGAAAACCTCGGTCGTTTCGCCGGCACCATCCAGGCCCGATATGAAAGCAACCTGGGTTTCCGTGTGCCCGGCCGCATCGCCCGTCGCGCCGTGGATGTCGGCGCCGAGGTGGAGAAGGGCGCCTTGCTCGCCGTGCTTGACCCCACCGACCAGCAGAACCAATTACGCGCTGCCCAGGGCGACCTGGCGCGCGTACAGGCGCAGTTCATCAACGCCCAGGCCAACGCTCGGCGGCAACAGGAACTGTTCAACCGTGGCGTCGGCGCCCAGGCTCAGCTGGATGTGGCCCAGACCGACCTGAAAACCACCCAGGCGACCCTTGACCAGGCCCGTGCCTCGGTCAACCAGGCCAAGGACCAACTCAACTACGCCGAACTGCGCACCGACCATGCCGGCATCGTCACTGCCTGGAACGCTGAGGCCGGCCAAGTGGTCAGCGCCGGCCAGCAGGTGGTGACCCTGGCCCGTCCGGACATCAAGGAAGCGGTGATCGACCTGCCCGCCGGCCTGGCTGAACGCTTGCCTGCCGATGTGGTGTTCCTGGTCGCCGGGCAACTGGACCCCAGCGTGCACACCACCGCCGTGGTGCGTGAGATCGAGCCTCAGGCCCAAAGCGCCACGCGCACCCGTCGCGCACGCCTGAGCCTGGCCGAAACCCCGCCCGCGTTCCGCCTGGGCACGGCAATCAGCGTGACGTTGAGCACCGCCATCGCCCCGCGTATCGAACTGCCCCTGAGCGCCTTGCAGGAAGTGGACGGCAAGACCCGTATCTGGCTGCTCGACACCCAGAGCCAGACCGTGCAACCCCGCGAGGTCACGGTTATCAGCCGTGATGCCCGCAGCGCCTTGCTCAATGGCAGCGTCAAACCCGGCGAGCGCATTGTCACCGCCGGCGTGAACAGCCTGAAACCTGGGCAAAAAGTCAAAATCGACGAGGACAGCCCGCGATGAAAGGGAGCTTCAACTTATCCGACTGGGCCCTCAAGCATCAGTCCTTCGTCTGGTACCTGATGTTCGTCGCGCTGCTGATGGGCGTGTTCTCGTACATGAACCTGGGCCGTGAAGAAGACCCGTCGTTCACCATCAAGACCATGGTGATCCAGACCCGCTGGCCGGGCGCGACCCAGGAAGAAACCCTCAAGCAGGTCACCGACCGTATCGAGAAAAAACTCGAGGAACTCGACTCTCTCGACTATGTGAAAAGCTACACCCGGCCCGGCGAGTCCACGGTGTTCGTGTTCCTCAAGGACACCACCAGTGCCAAGGCCATCCCGGAGATCTGGTACCAGGTCCGCAAAAAGATCGATGACATTCGTGGGACCTTCCCCCAGGGCTTGCAGGGGCCATCGTTCAACGATGAGTTCGGTGACGTGTTCGGCTCGGTGTATGCCTTTACCGGCGATGGCCTGTCGATGCGCCAGTTGCGTGACTACGTGGAACAGGTGCGCGCCGAAATCCGCTCGGTGCCAGGGCTGGGCAAGGTCGAGATGATCGGCCAGCAGGACGAAGTGATTTACCTGAATTTCTCCACGCGCAAACTCGCGGCCCTGGGGATTGATCAGCGCCAGGTCGTGCAAAGCCTGCAATCGCAAAACGCCGTGACCCCCGCCGGGGTGATCGAGGCCGGGCCGGAACGCATCTCCGTGCGCACCTCCGGGCAGTTCGCCTCGGAGAAAGACCTGGCCAACGTCAACCTGCGCCTCAATGACCGTTTCTACCGGCTGGCGGATATTGCCGACATCAGCCGTGGTTATGTGGACCCGGCGCGGCCGATGTTTCGCTTCAACGGCAAACCGGCGATTGGCTTGGCCATCGCCATGCAGAAGGGCGGCAATATCCAGTCGTTCGGTAAGGCCCTGCACGGGCGCATGGACGAGCTGACCGCCGACCTGCCGGTGGGCGTCGGCGTGCACAAGGTGTCCGACCAGGCCGAAGTGGTGGAAGAGGCGGTCGGCGGCTTCACCAGCGCATTGTTCGAGGCGGTGATCATCGTGCTGGTGGTGAGCTTTATCAGCCTCGGCATGCGCGCCGGGTTGGTGGTGGCGTGCTCGATTCCGTTGGTGCTGGCGCTGGTATTCGTGTTCATGGAATACAGCGGCATCACCATGCAGCGCGTGTCGCTGGGCGCGTTGATCATCGCCCTCGGCCTGCTGGTGGATGACGCGATGATCACGGTGGAGATGATGATCACGCGCCTGGAAAAAGGCGAAACCAAGGAACAGGCGGCGACTTACGCCTATACCTCCACGGCGTTCCCGATGCTCACCGGCACGCTGGTGACCGTGGCCGGTTTCGTACCGATTGGCCTCAACGCCAGTTCGGCAGGCGAGTACACCTTTACCCTGTTCGCGGTGATTGCCGTGGCGATGCTGGTGTCGTGGGTGGTGGCGGTGCTGTTTGCGCCGGTGATCGGCGTGCATATCCTCAGCGCCAATGTGAAACCGCACAACGCCGAGCCAGGGCGCATTGGCCGTGCCTTCAATGGCGGCATGCTGTGGGCCATGCGCAACCGCTGGTGGGCGATTGGCATCACCGTGGCGCTGTTCGTGGCCTCGGTATTTTCCATGCAATTTGTGCAGAACCAGTTCTTCCCGTCGTCGGACCGTCCGGAAATTCTCGTCGACCTGAACCTGCCGCAAAACGCCTCGATCAACGAGACGCGCAAGGCGGTAGACCGCCTCGAAGCGATCATCAAGGACGACCCGGATATCGCCCGTTGGAGCACCTACATCGGCCAGGGCGCGATTCGTTTCTACCTGCCGCTGGACCAGCAGTTGGAAAACCCCTACTACGCGCAGCTGGTGATTGTGAGCAAGGGCCTGGAAGAGCGTGGCGCTCTGATCGCTCGATTGCAGAAACGCTTGCGCGATGATTTTGTCGGTATCGGCAGCTACGTGCAGCCGCTGGAAATGGGCCCGCCGGTCGGGCGGCCGATCCAGTACCGCGTCTCTGGTAAAGACACCGATCAGGTGCGCAAGCACGCCATTGAACTGGCGACCTTGCTGGATCAGAACACCCACCTGGGCGAGATCATCTACGACTGGAACGAGCCGGGCAAAGTGCTGCGCGTCGACATCGCCCAGGACAAGGCGCGGCAACTGGGGCTTTCGTCGGAAGACGTGGCGCAGTTGATGAACAGCGTGGTCAGCGGCGCGGCGGTGACCCAGGTGCACGACGATATCTACCTGATCAACGTGGTCGGCCGCGCCGAGGACGCCGAGCGCGGTACGCCGGAAACCTTGCAGAACCTGCAGATCGTTACGCCCAATGGCACCTCGATTCCATTGCTGGCCTTTGCCACGGTGCGTTACGAACTGGAGCAGCCGCTGGTGTGGCGTCGTGACCGCAAGCCGACGATTACCATCAAGGCCGCGGTGCGCGATGAGATGCAGCCGACCGACCTGGTCAAGCAGTTGGCGCCGACCATCGAGAAATTCAGCGAAGGCTTGCCGGTGGGCTACAAAGTCGCCACCGGCGGTACCGTGGAAGAAAGTGGCAAGGCCCAGGGCCCGATTGCCAGCGTGGTGCCGTTGATGTTGTTCCTGATGGCCACGTTCCTGATGATTCAGTTGCACAGCGTGCAGAAGATGTTCCTGGTGGCCAGCGTTGCGCCACTGGGGCTGATCGGCGTGGTGCTGGCGTTGATCCCCACGGGCACGCCCATGGGCTTTGTGGCGATCCTGGGGATCCTGGCGCTGATCGGCATCATCATCCGCAACTCGGTGATTCTGGTCACACAGATCCACGAGTACGAAGAGGCCGGCTACACGCCGTGGGACGCGGTGGTGGAAGCGACCGAACACCGGCGTCGGCCGATTCTGCTGACGGCCGCCGCCGCGAGCCTGGGCATGATCCCGATTGCGCGGGAAGTGTTCTGGGGGCCGATGGCCTACGCGATGATTGGCGGGATCATCATTGCGACGTTACTGACGTTGCTGTTTCTGCCGGCGCTGTATGTGGCCTGGTACAAGATCCGCGAGCCGAAACACGAACATCAGCCACAACAGGATTAACACTGAGAGAGGGGGCTGCCGGTTAAGCGCAAACCCCCTGTGGGAGCGGGCTTGCCCGCGAAGGCGGTGTATCAGTCGCTGCATCTGTGACTCAACTGTCGCTTTCGCAGGCAAGCCAGCTCCCACATTTGGATCTTCATTCTGGTTGAGACTGTGTGAAGTTTCTGAAAAATCCCCATGTCGTCCTGGCTCGCTACTGCATGTTGTACCCTCTGGTCCTCATTCCAAACCCAGGTCGATCCTCATGCAGTGCCTGCGTTTCACCTTGCTGTTTTGCGCGTTGCTCCTTGCACCGTCTGCCTTCGCCGCCACCGTACTGGAAAATGCCTTGTGGCGCGTCGAACTCGACCCCGCCACCCTGGCGCTGCGCGTGACACCCGCAGGCCAGGCTTCAGTGCAGGCATCCAGTGGTGTGGCCTCGCATGCCGTCAGCCAATTGCAGAACACGCCTGATCAAGCCACTTGGCAATGGGACAACGGCGCCTATCGCCTGACCGCCCGCCTGCAACAGCGCGACCTGGCCTTGACCATCAACGCCCGCGAGCCCGGTGAGCTGGCCCTGCTGCGTCAGCCTGCCGAGGCCATGGGGCGAGGGTTGATCTGGCCCTTGGCCGAGGGGCATTACGTGCCTGCCGGCAATGCCATCTGGAAGACGTTTCTGCTGGAGCGGGGCGAGTTCAATACCACCCAAGACCTGAGCCTGCCGCTGTGGGGCGTGGATCACGGTGGCTTCACCTTGAGCTGGCTGTTGACCAACCCCTACAACAACCGCCTGCAATGGCAAGCCGACGGCAACGGCCTGGCGCTCTCCGCGGCCCATGAATTCACCTCGCTGGCGCCTGATGCGCCGATGACGCTGCGGCTGTACCTGGGCGATGCCGACCCATTGGCTGGTGCCAAGCGCTACCGCCAGTGGCTGCTGGAGCAGGGCCGCTATGAGCCGTTGGCGGACAAACTGCGGCAAACACCCGAAGCCCAGAAACTGCTGGGCGCCAGCCATGTGTACCTCTGGGACAATGGCCTGCTGGCTTTGGGCGATGTGCGTGATTGGCCAAGACTGATCCAACGGCTGCGCAGCCATGAACTCAAGAGCCTGATGGACAAAGAGAGCGCACAGCTGCTGGCGCAGTCCGCTGCACTGAATCGCTATGAACAAACCGTGCTCCTGCGCGGCCTCAACGCGGCGATCAACACCAAGGCCCGGCAGGCCTGGCAAGTGCAAGAGCCAGACATGACCCGCCTTGCCGCCCGTTATGGTGAGCTGCGCAGTGAACTGGCCGTGGACTTTGCGGGAGCCTTGAGTGACAGCCCGCAGACCTGGGGCAGTAGCACCATTCAAACCCTGCGCGACGCCGGGCTGCAGCGTCTGCTGCTGACCTTGGGCGAAGGTTGGGAGGGTGGCCTCTGGCATCCCGAAGCGATTCGCGCGGGGGTGGAAGCCGGTTTTCTGATGGCGCCTTACGACTCCTACGAAACGGCCCTGTCCGCCACGGAAAACCCCGATTGGACCACTGCCCACCTGGGCGCCAAGGCCTACCGCGACTGCGCGATCGTGTTGAAAGACGGCAAGCTGAAAACCGGTTTCCAGAAGTCCGGCCACTACACGGATCCACGTTGTGTGCGGCCGCTGCTGGAGGCACGGGTGAAGGCAGTACACGCCAAGGCTGGCTTCAATGCCTGGTTTCTCGATGCCTACGCCACCAGCATGTTGTTCGACAGCTATCGCAGCAACGCCAGCATGACTCAGGCACAAAACGCCGAAGGCAATATCGATGCTTCCCGCTGGATCAACACCGTGCCGAAGCTGGTCACAGGCTCCGAAGACGGCAACGCGATCACTGCCCAAGGCATCCTGTTTGCCCACGGCATGCAGACCCCGGTGATCGGCTGGGGGGACCGCGAGATGACCCAGGACCCGCAGTCGCCGTACTTCGTAGGCAACTGGTACCCCACGGAGCAACCGGCGGTGTTCTTCAAATCGGTGCCGTTGAAGGAGCCGTTTCGCACGCTGTATTTCGAACCGACGATGCGCGTGCCGTTGTATCAGGCGGTGTTCCACGGCTCGGTGATCACCACCCATCATTGGCTGTTCGACAGCCTCAAACTGAGCAATGTGCAGGGCGACAATGAGCTGACCCAACTGCTCTACAACGTGCCGCCGCTGTACCACCTCAGTGCGGCGACGCTCAAGGCGCGGCTGCCGATTATTCAGCGCCAGGACCGCTTTTTCCGGCCGTTGCACCAGCGCCTGGCAACCCAGGAAATGACGGATTTCCGCTGGCTGACGGTGGACAAGCAGCTGCAGCAAACCACCTTCGCAGACGGGACGCGGTTGGTGGCGAATTTCTCGGCGGTGGATAAACAGGGGTATGCCGGGCGCAGTGTGACGGTGCTTGTGGAGGGGGAGGAGCCGGTGGTGTATCAGGTGAAATAACGCTGCCCGTTACGGCGCCATCGCGGGCAAGCCCGGCTCCCACAAGGGAATGCATTCCAAAGGTGGGAGCCGGTGGTGTATCAGGTGAAATAACGCTGCCCGTTACGGCGTCATCGCGGGCAAGCCCGGCTCCCACAAGGGAATGCATTCCAAAGGTGGGAGCTGGCTTGCCTGCGATGAGGCAGGTACAGGCGATGCAGCACTAAATCTTACGCCACACACTCGCCAACCAAGGCTGCTGTTCCCGCGGCAAGCCGGCCGGCCGGTAGTAGTGCTCCAACTCTTCAAACCCGGCTGCGGTCAGCAAGGCCCGCCAGGCCTGCAGATCGTGATAAGAGCCATACCTCGGCCCATTCCAGCCCTCCTGGTTCTCGCCCCGAGGGTTCGAGCTGAACAGCACGCCCCCAGGCTTCAACGCGCCGTGCAGCTCTTTGAGCACTCGGGGCAACTCCTGCTTGGGAATATGAAACAGCACAGCATTGGCAAACACGCCATCGAAGCGGTCGGCGGGCAGGTCCAGCTTGAGAAAGTCCTGCTGCAGCACCTCACGGCCGCTGTCTTCGCGGGCCATCTGCGCAAAACGTTCGGAGCCATCCAGGCCCACGGCGATATGCCCCATGCGCGTAAACGTCTGCAAATCCCGCCCTGGCCCACAGCCGAAATCCAGCACAGTGAACGGCGGCGTGCCCTGGATATGCCGCAGCAGCGCGTCGATGTTCTGGCTCACATCGTGATCGCGGGTGCCTTCACGGAAGTCTTCGGCCACCTTGTTGTAATGGCCCAGGGTGGTGGAGGTGATCTGGTTGAGGTCGTCGGGAGCAAGTTTCATGGCATGGCGCACGGCTGCGGCTGAGGTAGAGGGACTATACCCCGGCCCATTCATGAGTTGAAAACCGTGTATCCGCTGTAGGGCACTTCGCGGCGGTCGCAGTGTGCGCATCCGACAGACCGCCATGGGAAATTATGGGTAAGATTCGGCCCTCATTTGCAGAGGGTTATACATCCATGGAAGAGGAAAAACGTCCCACCGTTGGCAACGACACCGCGCCGAACAAGGTCGACCAATACGCCACTAGATTGAGTAATGGGCTGTTCTGGCTCAATGAGCGTGCCTGGCCGCTGACGGTGGGGGTTCTCTCGGTGGCAGGCTTGTACCTGTACCAGTACATCCAGATGGAAAAGGTGCCGCTGAGTATCTTGTCGGCGTCGGCGTTCACCGCATTGCCAGCGATGTTCGCCATGTTGGTATTTGTGATCGGCATGATGGGCGCATCGATCCTGGTGCCCACGTTCATCTTGTTCACACGCCTGAACGGCACAGGTGTGCGTCTGAGTGATCAACTCAATCTCAGCCCGCAGTCGCCGCAAGAGACGGCCCAGCACAGGAGGTTACTGGGACATTGGGCGGCCAGCCTGTTGGTGATGTTTGTGTTCTGGATGTCCGCCGTATACCTGTCCGTGAACGCCGAAAGTGGGTTTTTGCTGACGCTCAGTTGGATCGTGGCGATCATGGCGGCGGTAGTGGCCTATGTCGGCATCATCATTCGTTCGCGCCCCGCCCATGTTGCCCTGCGTGAGTTGTCCGGCGAGTTCTGGCTGGCCAGTGCTGGCGCCGGGGTGGTTCAAATGGTGGTCATTCTGATGGTGACGGTGCCGGTCTCCCGCGCCTTCAGCGAGTACTCCGACAGCGCCGTGTTCTTTGCGCCGTTCATGGCTGCCGAAATGGCCGTGTTGTTCCTGATCCAGGGAAGCGCCGCCTGCCTGGTGGTGCGTATGCGCGTCCAGAAAAACCCGGTGGCGTTCGCCTCATTGGTGGCCTTTGCGCTCATCGTTTTACTCGGGCTGATCCCGGCGAGTGGGGCCAAGTTGGGCGGCCTGCCGCTGCAAGGATCCGCCTCGGGAGGGCGCGTTTGTACGTTGATGACCTGGACGGCGCAGGCCCAGGTTCCCGGCGCGCTGGTAGACGCCGACAACCCCAAGCGCAGCGTAAAACTGCGAGTGATGGCCGACTCGGATGGCAGCTATATCGTGCGGCCCTGGCAGGCCAAGGAAAAAACCATCACCTTCGTGCCCCGTGCCAGCGTTGCCCAACTGGATGAGTGCCCGTGACGTCAGCGCTTGTTCAATACCCGCGCCAACCTATCCCCACTCAGTTGGATCACCGCCACCAGCACCACCAGCAACACAATCACGGTGAGCATGATCTGCGTATCGAAGCGCTGGTAGCCATAGCGGTAGGCAATATCGCCCAGGCCACCGGCGCCGATTGCTCCGGCCATGGCCGATGAATTGATCATGGTCACCAGGGTGATCGTGAAGCCGCCGACGATGCCGGGCAACGCCTCTGGCAACAGCACATGCCAGATGATGTGCCAACGGCGGCAACCCATGGCCTGCGCGGCTTCGATCAGGCCATGGTCGACCTCGCGCAGGCTCACTTCAGCGATGCGTGCAAAGAACGGCGTGGCGGCGATGGTCAGCGGTACCACTGCCGCCCAGACGCCATAGGTGGTGCCGACGATCAGGCGCGTGAACGGGATGAGCGCCACCATCAGGATCAGAAACGGAATGGAGCGGAACAGATTCACGAACGCTCCCAGCACGCGGTTAAGCGCCGGTGCCTGGTAGATGCCGCCCTTGTCACTGGTGACTAGGAATACTGCCAGCGGAATGCCCACCAGCAGCGCGATCAGCGATGACACCCCCACCATCAACAAGGTGTCGATGGCGCCCTGCACTAAACGATCAAACCACATAGCCCAGCACCTCCACCTGTTGTGCCCAGTTGGCCGCGCGTTTGCGCAGTTCTTCGGCGTTGTGCGGCGATCCATTCACCGCCAGCAGCAGTTGCCCCAAGGCATGCCCCTGGATGCGTTCCACGCCCCCTTGTAGTAAACGCACACGGCCGCCGAGGGCACTGAACAGCGCCGCGAGGTCTGGCTCCAGGGTGTCGCTGCCGGTGAACTGCAGGCGCAGCACCAGTGCGGCGTCGGCCGAGGCTGGCGTGGGTTGCAGGCGGCGTTGCAACTCTGGCGGCAAGCCGTGTTGCAGCGGTGCGAGCAGGGTCTTGCTGACCTCATGTTGCGGATCGCCAAACACCTGCCACACCGGGCCTTGCTCGACGATACGCCCGTGCTCCAGCACCACTACGCGGTGGCAGATGTCGCGGATCACCGCCATCTCATGGGTGATCAGCACGATGGTCAGGCCCAGGCGCTGGTTGATCTCGCGCAGCAGGCCGAGGATCGACTGGGTGGTTTCCGGGTCGAGGGCCGAGGTGGCTTCGTCGCACAGCAGAATCTCGGGGTCGTGCACCAGCGCGCGGGCGATGCCGACGCGCTGCTTCTGCCCGCCGGACAGCTGCGCCGGGTACGCCTTGTGTTTGTCTTGCAGGCCTACCAGCTCCAGCAGTTCATGCACCTTTCGCGCGCGTTGTGCCTGGGGCACACCGGCGACCTTGAGCGGCAACTCGACGTTCTGCCACACGGTCTTGGCCGACATCAGGTTGAAGTGCTGGAAGATCATGCCGATGCGTCGCCGCAGCGCCACCAGATGGTCTTCATCGAAGCTGCCGATGTCCACCTGGTCGATCAGCACCCGTCCGCTGCTGGGTTGTTCCAGGCGATTGATGGTGCGGATCAGCGATGACTTGCCGGCGCCGCTGCGGCCGATGATGCCGAACACTTCGCCCCGCTGGATCGCCAGGTCAATGCCTTGCAGCGCATGCACCGTGCCGTCATAGGTTTTGCCCAGGTTGATGAACCGCACATGGGCGTGGTTCAAGTCCGGGTGCAGTTCAGTCTGCTCGGCGTGGCTGGGCGCAGGGGCCAGATCGTGCAATCGGGCGTTGGCGGCACTCATGGTTTAGCTTCCCAGCCAACCTGATAGAGCTTGCCGAGGGACTTGTCCAAGGCCGCACGCACCACCGGCGAGTGCTGGTAGATATCGACGAACTTGATCACCCGTGGGTCGGTTTTGCTCTTGGGCTGGATGACGAACTGAATCACGTATTCCGGATGATCGAGGCCGTCGAACAGCAGTGCCGACTCGGCATCGAAGGTCTTGGACAGGCGGATGTACGCCGGGTAGCCCTGCACCAGATCGGCGTCGTCATAGGCGCGCACCAGTTGCACCGCTTCCACTTGCAGGATCTTGATGTTTTTCGGGTTGGCGACGATGTCTTCTTCGGTGGCCTTGTAGCCCACACCCGGTTTGAGGGTGATCAGCCCGGCCTTGGCCAGCAGTTGCAGGCCGCGCCCGCTGTTGATCGGGTCGTTGGCAATCGCCACGCTGGCGCCTGCGGGCAGCTCGTTGAAGCTTTTGTATTTTTTCGAATACAGCCCGACGTTGTTGATGATGCCCGGCGCGTACGGCACCAGGTCAAACCCGGCGGCGGCCTTGGCGTTTTCCAGGAAGGGGATGTGCTGAAAGTAGTTCACGTCGATATCGCCGGCGGCGAGGCTGACGTTGGGCGCGATCCAGTCGGTGAACTCCACCAGTTCGACCTTCAGGCCCTGCTTGCCGGCCTCTTCTACGGCGGCTTCCAGCGGAATGGCGAAGGCGGCGGTGGTGCCGATTTTCAGCGGGGCGTCGGCGGCGAATACCGCCGAGCTGAATAAGCCGAAGGCCAGGGCCAGTGCTTTGACTGGGTTGTTTAAGAATGTCTTTTTCATAGTGGTTTTCCAGTCATAAGGTCTTAGGTAGCGAGATCGTTCCCACGCTCCGCGTGGTAATGCAGCCAGGGACGCTCCGCGTCCCAAAAGCGAACGCAGAGCGTCCAAGAGGCATTCCCACGCGGAGCGTGGGAACGATCAAACAACGTGGCGGTAGGTAGAGCCGGTGTGTTGTTTGGGTAAGCGAGCCGTGTCGTGGAAGACTTTTTCCCGCAGCGTTCCCTGCGCATATTCCGTCTTGTACGAGCCCCGTCGTTGTAGTTCCGGTATCACCAGCTCAATGAAATCCACATAGCTCTCCGGCGTCACAATGCGCGTCAGGTTGAAACCATCCAGCCCGGTTTCGCTGATCCAGGATTCCAGCTCATCGGCCACCTGTTCAGGCGAGCCCACCAGGGTGATATAGCGCCCGCCCAAGGCGTGCTGGTCGAGCAATTTGCGCCGGGTCCAGTCGTTGTTCTGCAGGTTCTGGGTGGCCGACTGGATCGCGTTGCTCTTGACGTACTGGATCGGTTCGTCCAACGCGTACTGGGCAAAATCAATCCCGGTCGAGGCCGAGAAGTGCGCCACGCCAGCTTCCGCGCTGGCGTAGCTGAGGTACTCGGCGTGCTTGTTCCAGGCCAACGCTTCAGTGGCGCCCACAATGACGTTCAGGCCCATGAACACCTTGATGTCGTCCGGGTTGCGCCCAGCCTCCACTGCGCTGGCGCGCACCTTGTCCACCTGGCGCTTGGTCGCGGCCTTGTTCTGCCCGCTGATAAACACGCACTCGGCATGCCGCCCGGCGAACAGCAAGCCGCGCTCGGAACTTCCGGCCTGGAACAGCACCGGCGTGCGCTGCGGCGAGGGCTCGCACAGGTGGTAACCCTCCACCTGATAGAACTCGCCGTGGTGCTCTACCTTGTGCACCTTGCCCGGTTGCGCATACACCCGCGCTTGGCGATCGTTGTGCACCGCGTCGTCTTCCCAGCTGCCTTCCCAGAGCTTGTACAACACCTGCAGGTATTCATCGGCCTGGTCGTAGCGCCGGTCATGCTCGACCTGTTCGGTAAGGCCCATGGCCTTGGCGGCGCTGTCGAGGTAGCCGGTGACAATGTTCCAACCCACCCGGCCACGGCTCAGGTGATCCAGCGTCGACATGCGCCGGGCGAACAGGTACGGCGGCTCATAGGTGAGGTTGGCGGTAAGGCCGAAGCCAAGGTGCTGGGTGACGGCGGCCATGGCCGACACCAGCAGCAACGGGTCGTTGACCGGTAACTGGATCGACTCCTGGAGCGGCACGTCGATGGAGTCCTGATACACGTCATACACGCCGACGATATCAGCGATGAACAAACCGTCGAACAACCCGCGCTCCAGGATCTTCGCCAGTTCAGTCCAGTATTCGAGGGTCTTGTACTCGGTCGAGTTGTCCCGTGGATGAGTCCACAAACCGTGATTGATGTGCCCGATGCAGTTCATGTTGAAAGCATTGAGCAGGATCTTTTTTTTGCTCATCAGATGGTCCCCCGCAGCGGCGGGTTTTCATCGTTGAGGTAGTAGTTGCCAACCGCATGGTATTTCCAGCGCACCGGGTCGTGCAGGGTGTGCACCCGGGCGTTGCGCCAGTGGCGGTCCAGGCCGTGTTCGGCCAGGGTCGCCTGGCTGCCGGCCAGTTCGAACAGGGTGCTGCCGGCCGCCAGTGAGATCTCGGTGCTCAGGGCGCGCACTTCGGCGACGGCGATGGAGGCTGCGGCGACGGTCTGGGCATTGCTGTCGGCCTGGGCGCGGTCGAGGAATTCACCCGAGCGTTCCAGCAAGGCTTCGGCGGCGTGCAGGCGGCTGCTCAGGTGGCCGAAGCTCTTGAGTGTCAGCGGGTCTTCGGTGGCCTTGTCGTTGCCGGCGTCGATCCACGGGCGGGTCTTGGTGCGCACAAAATGCAAGGCATCCTCAAAGGCTGCGCGGGCGATGCCGGTGTCGATGGCTGCGTGAAGGATCTGCGCCAGCGGGCCGACAGTGGTCGGGCGTTCGAAGGCGCTCTGGAACGGCACCACGTCTTGCGCCGCGACCCACACGTTGTCGAACACTACCGAGCCGCTGCCGGTGGTGCGCTGGCCGAAGCCGCTCCAGTCATCGATCACCGTCAGCCCCTCGCTGTCACGCGGTACGAAGGCCAGGTGCTGGACGCCGTTTTCATCCACCACCGAGGTGGGGATGCGCTGGGCGTAGATCGCGCCGGTGGCGTAGAACTTGCGCCCGTTGATGCGAAAACCATCGCCGTCGCGGGTGAGGCTGGTAATGCGGTCGTGTGCGGTCTTGGTGCCCAGCTCCGCCAAGGCGTTGCCAAAGCGTTGGCCAGCCAATACCTCGGCGTACAGGCGTTGCTGCTGTTCGGGGCTGCCGTTCACCCGCAGTACTTCGAGGGCATAGAAATGGTTTTGCGGAATCTGGCCCAACGAGCCATCGGCCTGGGCGATCAGTGCGATGACCTTGGCCAGGGTGACGTTGGACACGCCCGCGCCACCGTAGGCCTTGGGCACGCTGATGCCCCACAGGCCAGAGCGGGAAAACCCGTCCAGCTCGGGCAGCGGCAGGCGGCGTTCGCGGTCGCGTTGGGCGCTGTCGCGGCGCAAGTCTTCAGCAAGATCGCTGGCGACAATAAGCGCTTGTTCGTCGCTGGTAATGACCGCGACGGGGTGAGAAAGGGTCATGAGTTTCTCCAGAAGCTCGTGGAAAAAGTGTTCTGGTTGGTTAAATCCACGAATGACGAGCCGGCAAGGTGCCGTTGAGCCGATAGGCGCCGATGGCGTGGTACTTCCAGCGCACCGGGTCGTGCAGGGTGTGAACCCGGGCGTTGCGCCAGTGACGGTCAAGGTTGAATTCGGCCAGGGTGGCGCGGCTGCCCGCCAGCTCAAAGAGCTTCTCGGTGACTTGTAACGCCACTTCGGTGGTCAGCACCTTGGCTTCGGCCACGGCAATCGAGGCGTGGGCGGCGGATTGCGCGGTGACCGGCGCGGCGCTGACCTGGTCAAGCACCTGGCCTGCCTTGCGCAGCAGGGCTTCGGCGGCGTGCAGTTCGATCTTCAGCTTGCCGATATCGGCGATCACATACAGGTCGTCGCTGGCTCGCTCGACCTTGGCGTCGATCCACGGGCGCGAACGCTCACGCACGAAGGCGATGGCATCGTCGAGGGCGCCCCGGGCGATGCCGGCGTCGATGGCGGCCTGGATCAGTTGCGACACGGCCCCTTGGATATTCGGGCTTTCGCCCAGGCGCCAGTTGTCGATGACCAGGTCCGGGTCCACCGCTACGCGATCAAGCAGCACGGTGCCGCTGGCGGTGGTACGTTGGCCAAAGCCGGACCAGTCATCAACGATGCGCAGCCCTTCGCTGCCGCGACGTACAAAAGCCATGACCTGCTTGCCGTCATCGTTCAGGGCCTTGATTGCCACCCAGTGAGCGAACAGGGCGCCTGTGGAGTAGAACTTCTGGCCGCTGAGCACGTAACCGTCGCCTTCGGCCGTGAGGCGCGCCTTGAGCTCCAGAGTATTTTTGGTGCCGCGTTCCGGGCCGCCGTTGCCGATGCGCCAGCCGTCGAGCACGCTCTGGAACAGCTGCTTTTTCTGACGCTCGGTGGCGGTGCCCTGCAATACGTGCAAGATGCCGAAATGGTTCTGCGGGATCTGCCCGAGTGCCGGGTCGGCCGCGCTGATGATCGCGAAGACTTCGGCCAGGGTCACAAACGACACCTGGGGGCCGCCGTATTCGCGGGGAATGGAAATACTGCCCAAGCCGCTGCGGGTGAACTGTTCGAGCTGCGCCCAGGGCAGTTTGCGTTGCTGGTCGCGCTGGGCGGCCTGCGCACGCGCAGCCTGGGCCAGCTCGTGGGCGGCGCTCAGCGCCTGGGCGTCGTTGCGCAGCACCGTGGCGGGCAACAGCAGGGGAGCTACGTCCACATCACTCTGGGGGGATGTTAGAGCCAAGTTAGACATCAGCGCCGCTCCTTGGCTGCACGCAATGCCCTGGCGTTGCGCACCGGGGTAATTCTGACCATACCGACCTCGCATTCAATGAAATAAACAGAAAAATCAGGAATGTCCGGTGGTCCGGTGCATATACCCTAAGCGTGTTAATTATTTAAATAAACTAACTTTTAGGAATATGCATAGAAGGGCTGTCACCCCGGTTCACAGGGTGAACCGAAGCGACGCGGTTGATAGCCTGGCGCGGGCGAGGCTGGGCGGGGCGGTGTGCAGGCGGCGATGCGCAGCGTGCGGGCGGGCGCCCAGCGGGAGTTGTTACCCACGCGATCGAGAATGCAGTAGGTGACCTCCAACCGGCAGTCGTCGCCGGCTTCGACAATCACGTGGGGCGGCACCCACACCTGCACCGCCAGGCCGACGCTTTGAGCCTGAATGCGGGGCAGGTCCAGGCGTACATCGCCCCAGCGCAAGGTGATGGCATCGCCCGTGCTCATGTTCAGGTAAGGCTCGATGGTCAGCGGAATACCGCGCCTTACCTGGCTGCTGTTGACGCCATGGCGGCGGATCGTCTCGGGCAGGTTCACGGGCGCCAGGTTCTGGTTTTCATCGCCGCCTTCAGGGTTCAGGCGCGGCGAAGGCTGACCGCCGGGGTAGTTGGTCTTGACCCGCACCAGGGTCACCGCCGAGCGCATCGGGCCATGGCCGATCTGCAAGACCTGGTAGTGGACGCGTGCCGGTCCGTCCTGCACAAAACTCTGCGGTACGCACAGGTGGGTGCACGTGCCGATCTTGCACGCCGTCACCTTGCGCGAGGCGGCGAAGCAGTTGTTCCAGAACAGTTCGATCAGGTCGCCTTCTTCCATGCTCGGGTAGGGTGAAATGTCGACTTGCAAGTGGGCGGAGGCCAGGGCGCTGATGCCGTTTCCAATAGCCTGGGGCAGCCTTGGGGCACGGAGCGTGGCCGAGGTTTGAGCGTGTGTCATAAGTAATCTCCTTGGTGCAGCCAGCAGCAATCGTTCCGAAACCTCGACGAACAGGCGCAAGGGGGGTCGAAGTAGCCGGGATAGGATCCAATCCTCAAGGCGCTAGATAAGAGGGTTGGCCAGGGAGCGTCAATGGAGGCAAAGGGCTAAACGGTGGGTTTGGCGAGATTCAGACGGGTCTGACGGGGAGGGGGATTTCAAGAGGCAGGCGGCGGGGTCTTTTACGGGTTGGAATGGCGACTCCCTGTAGGGCCTCGCTTATGTGGGAGCTGGCGTGCCTGCGATAGGATCACCCCGGTTGGACTGCTACACCGAGGCGCTTGCATCGCAGGCAAGCCAGCTCCCACACAGAACATCAGTGGGCGAGGAATTTGCTCAGGAACTGCTTGGTACGTTCTTCCCTGGGGTTGGCAAACAGCGCCTTGGCTTCGCCCTGTTCGACGATCACGCCCTTGTCGAAAAAGATCACCCGGTTGGCCACATCACGGGCAAAGCTCATCTCGTGCGTGACGATGACCATGGTGCGGTTTTCTTCGGCCAGGCTGCGAATGGTCGCCAATACTTCACCCACCAGTTCCGGGTCGAGGGCCGAGGTGGGTTCGTCGAACAGGATCACCTCCGGCTCCATGGCCAATGCGCGGGCAATCGCCACACGCTGTTGCTGGCCGCCGGACAGCCGCCTTGGGTAGGACGCTTCTTTGCCTGCCAGGCCGACCCTGGCCAACAGCTTGCGCCCCAGTTCAGCCGCCGCTTCCCGTGGCATCTTCTTGACCACGATGGGGCCTTCGATGACGTTTTCCAGTGCGGTGCGGTGGGGGAACAGGTTGAAGTTCTGGAACACAAAGCCCACATGCTGGCGCAGGCGTCGCACCAGGCCCTGTTGCTGGTTGAGCGGCCTGCTGCTGTCGATCTCGATGTCACCCACCTTGATACGGCCGCTGGTGGGTTCTTCGAGGAAGTTCAGGCAGCGCAGGAAGGTGGTCTTGCCGGAACCACTGGGGCCGATGATGGCGACCACTTCGCCTTCCTTGACCTCCAGGTCGATGCCGTTGAGCACCACCTGACCATTGAATTGTTTGGTCAGTTTTTCAACCACGATCATGCTTCAAGACTCCAGGTCATGCCGGTTGACCCGGTCTTCCAGACGATTTTGCAGATGCGCCAGGATGCTCGCCAGGATCCAGTAGATCAGGGCCGCGGACAGATACATGGTGAAAATTTCGAAGGTACGCGCCGACACCAGTTGGGCCTGGCGGAACAGCTCGGGCACCTGGATGGTGGCGGCCAGCGCCGTGTCCTTGACCAGTGAAATAAAGCTGTTGCCCAAAGGCGGCAACGCCGTGCGCATCGCCTGGGGCAGGATGGCCCGGCGCAACGTCTGCGCACGGGTCATGCCGATACTGGCAGCAGCTTCCCACTGGCCACGCTCGATGGAAGCGATGGCGGCCCGCAGGATTTCACACGCATAGGCAGCCATGTTCAGCGAAAAGCCGATCATGGCAGCAGGGATAGGGTCCAGCTCGATGCCCACTTGCG
This sequence comes from Pseudomonas sp. FSL W5-0203, assembly GCF_001896155.1. Classification (NCBI taxonomy): domain Bacteria; kingdom Pseudomonadati; phylum Pseudomonadota; class Gammaproteobacteria; order Pseudomonadales; family Pseudomonadaceae; genus Pseudomonas; species Pseudomonas sp. FSL W5-0203. The sequence goes on along the minus strand of NZ_MPOR01000003.1, from coordinate 309,681 downwards.
GCAAGCCGTAGTAGATCAGGAACAGCTGCACCAGCAACGGCGTGCCACGAAAGAACGACACGTAGACCCGAGCCGTCCAACTCAGCAACTTGAAGCGCGAGAGGCGCATCAAGGCCAGGCCGAAGCCCAGCATCAGGCCGAAAAACATCCCGCCGAGGCTGAGGATTACCGTGTAGTACGCGCCCTTGAGCAGAAAGGGCGCGGAGTCCAGCGCGAGTTGGAAACCTGCTTCCATTATTGAGTGACGTCAGCGTTGAAGTACTTCTCGGACAGCGTCTTCAAGGTGCCGTCGGCGCGCAGCTTGTCCAGAGCCTTGTTCACCGCATCGAGCAGCTCGGGCTCACCTTTGCGCAGGGCGATACCGGATTCCTGGCGGGAGAAGGCGTCGCCGGCAGCGGCGGTGTCGGGGGCTTTCTTGGCGTATTCCAGGGCGGCGAGGCGGTCGATCAGGATGGCGTCGATGCGGCCGATGCGCAGGTCCTGGAACTTGGTCGGGTCGTCGTTGTAGGTCTTGATAATAGCTTTAGGCTGGTTGTCCTTGAGCCATTGTTCGTAGTTGGTGCCCAGGCCCACACCCACTTTCTTGCCGGCCAGGTCGTCGGCTTTCTTGATCGAGTCGACGTTCTTTTTCAGCACCAGCGCCTGGATGCCGGACACGGTGTAAGGCTTGGAGAAATCGTATTTTTTCTTACGCTCTTCGGAGATGGTCACCTGGTTGACCACGGCGTCCAGGCGCTTGGATTCCAGCGCGGCAAGGATGCCGTCCCATGGCGTGGCTTGCAGCTTGACCTTGACGCCCAGCTCCTTGGCCAGTGCCTCGGACAATTCCACTTCGAAACCGCTGAGCTTGCCGCTTTCATCGACAAAGCTGAACGGTGGGTAGGTGCCTTCCAGGCCGATCTTGATCTCGCCGGCCTTTTTGATGGTGTTCAACTGCTCGCCGGCAACCGCCTGGCCCAGCCAGCCAGCGCCAAGCGCCAGGCCCAAAGTGCCAACCAACAGCGTGCGACGAAATGCGGAAATAGTCATGGAGAGCCCCTGTGTTTTTATGGTGAGCGAAGCAGGTGACGCGGTAGTCGTATCCTGCCCTAAAGTGCGAAGCGCGTCTTCGCCTTCGGCGCGATGATAAAGCGGGTTTTTAAGTCTTGAAAATAATAAAAATACAATTTCATATTCTTTTTGGAAATATGTGCGGCTTGTGTGGGAGCTGGCTTGCCTGCGATTGCAGTGTGTCAGTGCCAAGTTTCTGGCTGACCCACCGCAATCGCAGGCAAGCCAGCTCCCACATCGACCGTATTCAATCAGTTGAAAACTGAGTCATAAGCAAACAATGCCGGCGCGCCACCGGTATGCAGGAAAATGATCGGCCCCTCTTCAAAGCGCTGGCGCCCGATGCCGTCCAGCAAACCGGCCATGGCCTTGCCGGTATACACCGGGTCCAGCAACAGACCTTCCTGGCTGGCCAAAAGTTTGATCGCCGAGAGGGTGCCAGCGTTTGGCTCGCCATAACGCGGCCCGAAATACTCGTCCCACAGGGTGACCTTGAAGGCTTGCGGAATAGCCACGCCGAGCAACTCGGCAGTGCGCTCGGCCAAGCCCTGCACCTTGGGCAATTGCGCTTGCTCGGTACGCGACACCGTGATGCCGATCACCGGCAATTGCGGCAGTGCTTCGCTCAAGGCCAGGGCCAGGCCGCTGTGGGTGCCGGCACTGCCAGAGGCAAGCACCACGGCGGCAAATTCAATGCCGCTGTCTTCAATCTGCGCGGCCAACTCCAGCCCGGCGCGCACGTAGCCCAGCGCGCCGAGTGCATTGGAACCGCCGATAGGCACCAGGTACGGCTTCTTGCCGTTACTGCGCAGGCGGTCGGCGAGGGCGTTGAGTTGGTCGTCGGCGTTGTCGAGGTTTTCCACCAACTCCACTTTGGCGTCGAACAACTCCAGCAGCAGGCGATTGCCGTTGCCCAGGTAGTTGGGGTCGTCGGTGCCGGTAGGATTCTCCAGCAGGGCAACACAGCCGAGGCCGAGCTTGGCAGCCAGCGCGGCGGTCTGGCGCACATGGTTGGACTGGATCGCGCCGGCGGTGACCAAGGTATCGGCGCCCTGGGCGATGGCGTCGGCGGCCAAGTATTCGAGTTTGCGCAGCTTGTTGCCGCCCATGGCCAGCGGCGTGGTGTCATCGCGTTTGACGTAGATGTCCCTGCCCAGCCAAGCCGACAGCCGCTCGAGTTTTTCCAGGGCCGTGGCACTGCCCAGTAGTTCCAGACGGTTAAAACGGTCGAGCTGTTGTTTGATCATGGGTACGCACGGTGGCTGAGTGATGGGGGGACTATAGGCAGGCACTTTTCATCGGGCAACCGTCAATCGCTTATGACGAAAGGTTCTTATGTTCACACCATTGGTTCTTAAGAGCTGCCTGGGTGCATACCGTAAAGTGATGGCCATTTCGTCAGGAGTGAATACCGTGAGTGAGCGTTCCAGTCATTGGCAATTGCAGACCATCGTCAGCCAGCTGCGCGGCGCCCGCGACCAGTGGCGAACGCGCAATGGGCGTTTGAGTGGCGAGCATGGTGGCCGCGAGTTGCCGTCCCGCGAGGCGGTGGCGCAGATTCTTGAGGCCTTGTGCGGCGCCATGTTTCCGATGCGCCTGGGCCCGGCGGACCTGCGCGAAGAAAGCGAAGACTTCTACGTGGGCCACACCCTCGACGTCGCGCTCAACGCCTTGCTCGCCCAGGCGCGCCTGGAGTTACGCTATGCCGCGCGCCAGAGCGGTGAGGACGACAGCGAAGTCAACGCCCACGCCATTCGCCTGATCCAAGATTTCGCCCTGGCGTTGCCATCCTTGCGCAGCCTGCTGGACACCGACGTACTGGCCGCCTACCACGGCGACCCGGCCGCACGCAGTGTGGATGAGGTGCTGTTGTGCTACCCGGGCATCCTGGCGGTGATCCACCATCGCCTGGCCCATCACCTGTACCGTGCCGGCCTGCCGCTGTTGGCGCGGATCAGTGCAGAAATCGCCCACTCGGCCACCGGCATTGATATCCACCCCGGCGCACAGATCGGCCCGAGTTTCTTTATCGATCACGGCACAGGCGTGGTGATTGGCGAGACGGCGATCATCGGCGAGCGCGTGCGCATCTACCAGGCCGTGACACTGGGCGCCAAACGCTTTCCGGCGGATGAAGATGGGCAATTGCAGAAAGGCCACCCGCGTCACCCTATTGTTGAAGATGATGTGGTGATTTACGCCGGGGCGACGATCCTGGGGCGGATCACCATTGGCCAGGGTTCGACCATTGGCGGCAATGTGTGGCTGACCCGCAGCGTGCCGGCCGGGGCGAATATCACCCAGGCGAATTTGCAGCATGATGATGGGGCGCAGAAGTAATACCTGAGCCAAACGCCGGTCAGTGTGGGAGCTGGCTTGCCTGCGATAGCGGTGTATCAGTCAACAGATGGGTGGCTGACTCAGCGCTATCGCAGGCAAGCCAGCTCCCACATTTCGAATGTATTTCAACGTGGGGTCGCTGAACGATTTGCCTTCTTCATCCGTCATACCAATCCCTGAGCTAGTGTAGGAAACACCTACCATTCAGCCTTGCGATTAGTCCCAGACCGCCTATTCATGTTTAACTTGAACGTTCGTTCAAGTTAAACCGGTGGTTCGCTGCCCGCTCACAACAGGAGGCTTACCTTTGCTGAGTCCGTTTTTTACAGCCATATCCCGCAACCTTGAGGTGCATCGTTCATGAGTGCATCGTCCACCCCTTCCAGCGGCATGGTGCGCATGAATGCGCCCGTTTTCTATTTTGCCGCTACCGTCATCCTGCTGTTTGGCATCACGGTCATCGCTATCCCGCAACAGGCCGGTGCCTGGCTGCTGGCGGCGCAAAACTGGGCGGCCAACACGGTCGGCTGGTACTACATGCTGGCGATGACCCTGTATCTGGTCTTCGTGGTGGTCACCGCGCTATCGGGCTACGGCAAGATAAAACTCGGTGCCGACCACGACGAGCCCGAATTCAGTTACCTGTCCTGGGCCGGCATGTTGTTCGCCGCCGGGATCAGCATCACGCTGTTTTTCTTCTGTGTCTCGGAGCCGCTGACGCACCTGGTGCAGCCGCCCCAGGGCGAAGCAATGAACGCCGATGCGGCGCGCCAGGCCATGCAGGTGTTGTTCCTGCACTGGGGCCTGCATGGCTGGGGCGTGTTCGCGTTTGTCGGCATGGCCCTGGCCTATTTCGCCTACCGGCATAACCTGCCGCTGGCATTGCGCTCGGCGCTGTACCCGCTGATCGGCAAGCGCATCAATGGCCCTATCGGTTATGCGGTGGATGGCTTTGGCATCATTGCCACGGTGTTCGGCCTGGGCGCCGACATGGGCTTTGGCGTACTGCACCTCAACTCTGGCCTGGACTACCTGTTTGGCATTGCCCATACCCAGTGGATCCAGGTGGGCCTGATCACCCTGATGATGGGCGCGGCGATCATCGTGGCCGTGGCCGGCGTCGACAAAGGCGTGCGGGTGATGTCCGACATCAACATGCTGCTGGCCTGTGCGCTGCTGCTGTTCGTGTTGTTCGCCGGGCCTACCCAGCACCTGCTCAACACCCTGATCCAGAACATCGGTGACTATTTGGGCGCGTTGCCCACCAAGAGTTTTGATGTGTATGCCTACAACGAGCCGAGCGACTGGCTGGGCGGCTGGACGGTGTTCTACTGGGCCTGGTGGATCGCATGGTCGCCGTTCGTGGGCCTGTTTATCGCGCGCATTTCCCGTGGTCGTACCATCCGCGAATTCGTGTTTGGCGTGCTGCTGATTCCACTGGGCTTCACCCTGGCGTGGATGTCGATCTTCGGTAATAGCGCCATCGACCAGGTGCTCAACCATGGCATGGCTGCACTGGGCCAGTCGGCTATCGATGACCCATCGATGAGCCTCTACCTGCTGCTGGAAACCTACCCGTGGAGCAAGACCGTGATCGCGGTCACGGTGTTCATCAGCTTTGTATTCTTCGTGACCTCGGCTGACTCCGGCACTGTGGTGCTCTCCACCCTCTCGTCCAAAGGCGGCAACGCGGATGAAGACGGGCCGAAGTGGCTGCGTGTGTTCTGGGGCGCGATGACCGCCCTGGTCACCAGTGCGTTGCTGTTCGCTGGCAGTATCGACTCGCTCAAGTCTGCGGTGGTACTGACCTCGCTGCCGTTCTCGCTGATCCTGCTGCTGATGATGTGGGGGCTGCACAAGGCGTTCTACCTGGAGTCGCAAAAGCAGATTGCGCAGTTGCATTCCCTGGCGCCGATATCGGCTTCACGCAAAGGTCGAGGCGGCTGGCGCCAGCGCTTGAGCCAGGCCGTGCATTTTCCGTCGCGTGACGAGGTGTACCGTTTCCTCGACACCACGGTGCGCCCCGCGATTGAAGAAGTGACCGCCGTGTTTGTCGAGAAGGGCCTTACGGTGGTGACCCAGCCCGACCCGTCCAACGACAGTGTCAGCCTCGAAATCGGCCATGGCGAAGAACGTCCGTTCATCTACCAGGTGCAGATGCGTGGCTACTTCACGCCGTCGTTCGCCTTGGGCGGCATCGGCAAGAAAGAGATCAACAACCGCCGCTACTATCGGGCCGAAGTGCACTTGAGTGAGGGCAGCCAGGACTATGACCTGGTGGGCTACACCAAGGAGCAGATCATCAATGACATCCTCGACCAGTACGAGCGCCATCTGCAGTTCTTGCACATGGTGCGCTGATAGCGTTCCTCTCAAGTAGGTCTTTGCTGTAAAAGGAAGAGGCAGACTTAAGCGATTCAGCTGCTTAAAAGGCCCGGGAATATGCTTATTCCCGGGCCTTATTTGCCCTAGATCAAGAGAGGATTCGATGACGTACATTGCTGCCGAAAACCGCTATGAATCTATTCCCTATCGCCGCGTAGGCCGCAGTGGATTGGTGCTACCAGCCCTGTCCCTGGGGTTGTGGCACAACTTTGGCGACAGCACCCCGATCGACACCCAGCGCGCGTTGCTGCGCACGGCGTTCGACCTGGGCATCAACCACTTCGACCTGGCTAACAACTACGGCCCGCCCTATGGCAGCGCCGAGATCAACTTCGGCCGTTTGCTGCGCGAAGACTTCAAGCACTACCGCGACGAATTAATCATTTCCAGCAAAGCCGGTTGGGACATGTGGCCCGGCCCTTACGGCCAGGGTGGCGGTTCGCGTAAATACGTATTGGCGAGCCTGGACCAGAGCCTGCAACGCCTTGGCGTCGATTATGTGGATATCTTCTATTCGCACCGTTTCGACCCCGACACGCCTCTGGAAGAGACCGCCAGCGCCCTTGCCACCGCCGTGCAGCAAGGCAAGGCGTTGTACATCGGTATCTCGTCTTACTCCGGAGTAAAAACCCGCGAAATGGCGGCGCTGCTCAAAGAGTGGAAAGTGCCGCTGTTGATCCACCAGCCGGCCTATAACCTGCTCAACCGTTGGGTGGAAAAAGACCTGCTGGAGACCACTGAAGAACTCGGCGCCGGGGTGATCGCTTTCACGCCGCTGGCCCAGGGTTTGTTGACCGATAAATACCTTAACGGGGTGCCAGCCGATGCGCGGGTCAATCGTCCGGGTGGTGGCTCGTTGCAGGCCCAACACCTGTCCGAAGCCAACATCGCCCATGTACGCGGCCTGAATGAAATCGCCAAGCGCCGTGGCCAGAGCCTGGCCCAGTTGGCGTTGGCGTGGACATTACGTGATCCACGGGTAACCAGTGCGCTGATCGGCGCAAGCCGGCCGGAGCAGATTATCGAGAACGTCGGGGCGTTGAAGAACTTGAGCTTCAGTGCGCAAGAACTGGCGGAGATTGATCGGTTTGCGCAGGAAGGTGGGATCAACCTGTGGGAAAAACCGTCCACTGCTGAATAACCTTACACCACTGGTTGATCGTTCCCACGCTCTGCGTGGGAATGCAGCCCCGGACGCTCGGCGTCCGCTTTAAAGTCGTGACGCAGAGCGTCACAGGAGGCGTTCCCACGCAGAGCGTGGGAACGATCTGTCGCCAAGCGTTAGAACGGCACATCCCCAAGAATCGTCGCCCGGTGCATCACCCGCCGCTGCGGCCGGTAGTCATCCACGGCGTAATGCTGGGTGACGCGGTTATCCCAGAACGCCACGTCATTCTCCTGCCAGCGCCAGCGAATGGTGAATTCCGGGCGGGTGGCGTGGGCGAACAGCAGCTTGAGAATGGCCTCGCTTTCGGCCGGTTCCAGTTCATTGATTCGGGTGGTGAATCCGTCGCTGACGAACAGCGATTTACGCCCACTCACCGGATGTGTGCGCACGACTGGGTGCGATAGCGGCGGGTTTTTCTTGCGGGTTGCTTCCCAGCGCGCAAGGTCTTCGGCGGTGTTGCTAAAGCGCTCCAGCGGGAACGACTTGGTGAAATCGTGTGTGGCGGTGAGGCCATCGAGCATGCGCTTTAACGGCTCGGACAATGCCTCATACGCCGCAATCCCACTGGCCCACAAGGTATCGCCGCCGAAGGCTGGCAGCAGCTTGGCGCTGAGCACAGCGCCCAGGGCCGGCGTGGGCAGGAAGGTCACGTCGGTATGCCACACTGCGTTATCACGCACATCCGTGACGGCGGTGTCGAGGATCAGCACTTCGGGCTGTTCCGGCACGTTGGGGTAGATCGGATGGATGTGCAGGTCGCCAAAGTTTGCCGCGAACCGTGCCTGTTGCGCAGGGATGATCGGCTGGTCACGGAAGAACAGCACCGAATAGTCGAGCAACGCCTGTTCAATGGCGTCGCGCTGTTCAGGGTTCAGCGGCTGGGTGATGTCGACGCCACTGATCTGGGCGCCCAGGGCGGTGCTTAATGGGGTAACGGTCAGGCTGCTCATTGTGGATTCTTCACTCAGTGTGCCTGGCCATGCCAGGGCACTAATTTACGCTGCAGGGCGCGCAGGCCCATTTCCATGGCGAAGGCGATCAGGGCGATGACCAGGATGCCCAGAACCACCACATCGGTGACCAGAAACTGCGCCGCCGACTGCACCATGAAGCCCAGGCCGCTGGTGGCGGCAATCAGCTCGGCGGCGACCAGGGTCGACCAGCCCACACCCAGGCCGATACGCACACCGGTGAGGATGTCGGGCAGGGCGCTGGGCAGGATCACATGGCGAATCAGTTGTGCGCGGGTTGCGCCCAGCGACTGCGCGGCCCTCAGCTTGGCAGGGTCGACGGTGCGCACCCCGGTTGCGGTCGCGATGGCAATCGGGGCGAAAATCGCCAGGTAAATCAGCAGCACCTTGGACAGCTCGCCAATGCCGCACCAGATTACGATCAGCGGCAGGTAGGCCAGCGGCGGAATTGGCCGGTAGAACTCGATCAACGGATCGAAAATGCCTCGGGCAATGCGGTTGGCTCCGATGGCAATCCCCACCGGCACGGCGGTCAGCACCGCAAAGCCCAGGCCCAGGCCGATGCGGCTCAAGCTCGCGCCCAGGTGCTGCCACAAGGTGGAATCCATGTAGCCGGTGGTCGCCAGCAGCCAGCCTTTTTGCAACACTGCCGATGGTGGCGGCAGGAACAGAGGTTCGATCAAACCGGTGGCGGTGACGGCCCACCAGAGGGCGAGCAAGGCCACCAGGGTCAGCACGCTGATCCAGCGCGTGCTCAGGCTGCGGCGTACCGGAATAACGACAGGTGCCACCGCCTTGCTGGCCGTGGCGGGAAGTTCGTAGCTGCTCATGCGTACACCTGCCGTTGGGAGAACACTTTGCCCAGCACATGTTCACGGGTTTCGATAAAGCGCGGGTCGGACTTGATTGCGCGGGCTGATTCACCGGCGGCGTAACGTTGGCCGAAATCCAGCTGCAGGCGTTCGACGATCTGGCCGGGGTTGGGCGCCAGCAGGATCAGGTCCGTGGCCAGAAACACCGCCTCTTCAATGTCATGGGTAATCAGGAATACCGGCTTGGCCGTGCGCCGCCACACTTGCAGCAGCAACTCCTGCATTTGTTCGCGGGTAAAGGCATCCAGCGCGCCGAAGGGTTCGTCCATCAGCAATACGCGAGGGTCGGCCGCCAAGGCGCGGGCCAGGCCGACGCGCTGTTTCTGGCCGCCCGAGAGCTGCCAGATGCGCCGGCTGTCGAAACCGGCCAGGTCCACCAGCGCGAGCATTTCGCGGGCGCGCACTTCGCGCTGAGCCTTGGGCACGCCGGCAAGTTCCAGGCCAAAGGCGACGTTGGCCAGCACGTCCTGCCAGGGCAGCAGGGCGTCGTCCTGGAAGACCACGCCGCGCTCGGCGCTGGGACCCTTGACCGGCACGCCATCGAGGGTGATACGCCCGGCAGACGGTTCGACAAAGCCGGCAATCAGGTTCAACAACGACGTCTTGCCACTGCCGGACGGGCCCAGGGCAACCAGCAGTTGCTGGGGCCCAAGCTCCAGTGAAATATCGGACAGTACCGGTTCCGGGGCGCCTGGGTACTGTGCGCTGATGCGCTCCAGTTGTAGCAAGGCCATCGCAGTGAACTCCTGGGTCAGTTGGTAATGAACTTGGCGCTGACGTAAGGGGCGTAGTCGGGCAGCACGGCCTCGACCTTGCCTTGTTCCTTGAGGAACGCAGCGGTGTCGGTGACGGCCTTGGTGGTTGGCGCTCCCAACAGGGTTACCTGGTCGGCGGCCAACGGGTAGACGTTGCCTTGCAGCAGCAACGGGATATCGCTGGCCTTGGCGCCGGAGAGTTTCACCAGTTTGTCGACGTTGCCGGTATCGGCAAGCCAGGCTTGTGGGTCTTTGCGGTAGGCGGCGTAGGCATCCAGAGTGACCTTGGCAAAGGCGGTGACGATCTCTGGGTGCTTCTCGGCAAAATCCTTGCGCACGATCCAGGCATCGAACGTCGGCGCGCCGAACTTGGCCAGTTCGCCGGAGGTGATCAGCACCTTGCCGGTTTCTTTGGCCACGCCCAGGGCCGGGTCCCACACGTAGGTGGCGTCGATATCACCGCGCTTCCAGGCGGCGATGATGGCGGGCGGGGCCAGGTTGAGGATGGTGACTTTGGCCGGGTCGATGTTCCAGTGCTTCAGGGCAGCGAGCAGGCTGTAGTGGCCGGTGGAAACGAAGGGCACAGCGATTTTTTTGCCGACCAGGTCCTGCGGGCTGTTGATCCCCGAGCCGTTACGCGCCACCAAGGCTTCGGCGCCGCCGATCTGGGTGGCGACGAGGAAGGTTTGCACCGGGACTTTGCGGGTTATTGCGGCGGTCAGCGGGCTGGAACCGAGGTAGCCGATTTGCACGTCGCCCGAAGCGATGGCGGCGATGATGTCGGCGCCATTGTCGAATTTGCGCCAGTCGATCTTGGCGTTGGTGGCTTTTTCATAGGCGCCGTCGGCTTGGGCGACTTTGGCCGGGTCCACGGTGGTCTGGTACGCAATGGTCACATCCGCCGCCTGGGCAAACAGGCTGGCACCGGCCAGGGACAATGCGGCCAACAGGCGCAGAGGGGTCAACAGTTTCAAGGGGAAGCTCCTCAATCAGGCGGCCGAGGGTCGGCGTGAGAGGAGACTAAATGATCTAAGAATTCGAAAATAAATAACTTTTTCGAATTAGCTTATGAGGGGAAATGGCGAAGCCTGTTTTCAGGCTGGCAAAAATAATGTGGGCGCTGGCTTGCCTGCGATAGCGGTGTATCTGTCAACAGGTGGGTTGCTGACCCACCGATATCCCAGGCAAGCCAGCTCCCACACAAGCCAGCTCCCACAGGGGAGCGAGCCTGAGGTTAGTTGCTGATGGCCAGGATGCTTGCCTGGTACGAGCCGACAAACACATCGAAATCGCCCACTTCGTTCTGTTCCAGCTCCGCCTGCTGCGCCAGCGAGGCACGGGCCAGTTCTTCAAAGTGCGCTTGTTCCTCAGGCGCCAAAGGCTCCTTGCGGAAGTACTCGGCATGCACTTCGCTTTGATGCAGAGAGAACTGCGCAAAGCTTTCCTTGCGCTCAGCCATGGCTGCCAACACCTGAGCCGACGGTGTCAGGGACGGGTCCTTGACCTTGGCCAACTGGGCGTCCAGTGCCTCGCTGTGTTCGGTGATGCCGTGGCTCTGATCGAGCAGGGCGGCCAGCGGGGCAATCTTCTCCAGCAACTCGGCCGCCCACTCCTTCATGTCCACCGGCTGGCCGTCACGCTGCAATTGCAGGCCAGGACGGCGACCTTCCTTGACCACGCTGAGGAAGTTGGAGGTGGCGTTGCCGCACTCGTTGTTGGCGAACAGTGGGCTGTCGTTCAGTGCGCAGTACAGCAGGAATGCGTCGAGGAACCGTGATTCCGGCAGATCGATACCCATCGGCAAGAACGGGTTGATGTCCAGGCAGCGTACTTCGATGTACTGGATGCCGCGGGCCATCAACGCCTGGATCGGCCGCTCCCCGGTGTAGGTCACGCGCTTGGGACGGATGTTGGAGTAGTACTCGTTTTCGATCTGCAGGATGTTGGTATTGAGCTGCACCCACTCGCCATCCTTGTGCGTGCCGACTTCAACGTACGGCGCGTAGGGTGTTGCCACCGCTTCGCGCAGGCTGTCGGTGTAGCTGGCCAAGTCGTTGTAGCACGGCGTCAGACCGGCCTGGGCGTTGCTCTGGTAACCCAGGTCGCTCATGCGCAGGCTGGTGGCGTAGGGCAGGTACAGGGTGTCGGCATCCAGGACTTCAAGCTGATGCGAGCGCCCCCGCAGGAAGCCGGCGTCCAGGGCTGGCGAGGCGCCGAACAGGTACATCAACAGCCAGCTGTAGCGACGGAAATTACGGATCAGCGCGATGTAGGCCGTGGACTGATAGTCACGGTCGGTGCCGACAAATCCTTCTGTTTCCTTGAGCAATGGCCACAACTGTTCCGGCAGGGAAAAGTTGTAGTGGATGCCCGCGATGCACTGCATGGTCTTGCCGTAACGCAGGGCCAGGCCCTTGCGGTACACGTACTTGAGCTGGCCGATATTGGAGGTGCCGTAGTAGGCAATCGGAATATCTTCCTCGGCCGGCAACGGGCACGGCATCGAGGGGCTCCACAGGTATTCGCTGCCCAGCTTGGTGTAGGCAAAGCGATGGATCTTGTCCAGGCTGCTCAGGGTATCGGCCGGGTTCGGCAGGGCTGGGGTGATGAACTCCAGCAGCGATTCCGAGTAGTCGGTGGTGATCTGTTCGTTGGTCAACGCGGCGCCCAGGGCTTCGGGGTGTGGCGTTTGCGCCAGGCGACCCTCACTGGTGACGCGCAGGCATTCGCGCTCGATGCCGTGCAAGCATTGCTCTAGCAGGGAGAGGTGTTCGCGCTTGCCGAGCAGGGCCAGGCGGCGGTTGAGAAGTTCGCTCAAGTTGGATTCCTTCACGCGTCAGTCGCCCCAATATGGGGGTGGGCAGGACGGTCTACAAGGGTGAAGTGGAAACTGGCGTGATCGCCTGGTTTTGAGTCGATTTGACCCGCTCTGAATTTGCCGACTTCACTCCATGAATTGGGCTACAGCGCAGCGAGAAAATTCCGACGCTGTTATCGCAGCGCCGAAATTAACTCAAATCGGGGGTGGGGAGCTATAGGACAGCGAACGTGCCCTGTGCTTTTGCGACAAGTCTTTCGCCTTGGTACACGTCGGCCTCGACCACCAGGGTGCGGCGACCGGTGTGGATCACCCGGCTGGTGCACAGCACATCACCGTCTTCCACGGCGCGAATATAGTTGATCTTGCATTCGATGGTGGCGCTCTGCTGGTCGAAACCGTGGGCGCTGGAACACGCCAGGCCCATGGTTATATCCACTAGGCTGAAAATCGCCCCGCCATGGAGCTTGCCCGCGCGGTTGCGCAGGTGCGGCTCCAGGGTCAGGGCCACCTCGGCAACGCCCTCTTCCAGGCGTTGCAGGCGGCAGCCGATCAGTTCGCTGAATGCGCTCTGGGTCAAACCGGCCGGAATCTCCATCAACGCTTCTTCAGCTGTTTAGCGTTGGCAAACAGCGACGCCATGGCGTTGTTGCTTGGCGCGGCAGTCGCGGTTTCCTTGCGCGGCGCGTTGTTCTGCGACTGGCGCGGCGCCGAACCGGGGCGAGCACCACGTGCACCGTCGATTTTTTCGCCGGGGGTGTCGCTCATGCGCATCGACAGGCCGACGCGTTTGCGCGGGATGTCGACTTCCATGACCTTGACCTTGACCACGTCACCGGCTTTGACCGCCTCACGTGGGTCCTTGATGAACTTCTCCGAAAGCGCGGAGATGTGTACCAAACCGTCCTGATGCACGCCGATGTCCACGAATGCGCCGAAGTTGGTCACGTTAGTCACCACGCCTTCGAGGATCATGCCCGGTTGCAGGTCCTTGAGGTCTTCGACGCCGTCCTGGAACTCGGCGGTCTTGAACTCCGGGCGCGGGTCGCGACCCGGTTTCTCCAGTTCTTGCAGGATATCGGTGATGGTCGGCACACCGAAGGTCTCGTCGGTGTACTTCTTGGGGTCCAGGCGCTTGAGGAACGCGGCATCACCGATCAACGAACGGATATCGCGGTCGGTCTCGGCGGCAATGCGTTGCACCAATGGGTAAGCTTCCGGGTGAACCGCAGAGGCGTCCAGCGGGTTGTCACCGTTCATTACGCGTAAGAAACCAGCAGCCTGTTCAAAAGTTTTTTCACCCAGGCGTGCGACTTTTTTCAGTGCAGCACGGGTTTTGAACGCGCCATTTTCGTCGCGATGGCTGACGATGTTCTGCGCCAGGGTCGCGTTGAGGCCGGAGATTCGCGCCAGCAGGGCGACGGACGCGGTGTTCACATCCACGCCCACGGCGTTTACGCAGTCTTCCACCACCGCATCCAGGCCGCGTGCCAGTTTCAGCTGCGACACGTCGTGCTGGTACTGGCCGACGCCGATGGATTTAGGGTCGATCTTCACCAGTTCGGCCAGCGGGTCTTGCAGGCGACGGGCGATGGACACCGCGCCACGGATCGACACATCGAGGTCCGGGAATTCCTTGGAGGCCAGCTCCGACGCCGAGTACACCGAAGCGCCTGCTTCGGAGACCATGACCTTGGTCATCTTCATGGCTGGGTATTTTTTGATCAGCTCGGCGGCCAGCTTGTCGGTTTCGCGGCTGGCGGTGCCGTTGCCGATGGCGATCAGGTCCACCGCATGCTTGGCGCACAGGGCGGCCAGGATCGCGAGGGTCTGGTCCCACTTGTTGTGCGGTACGTGTGGGTACACGGTGGCGTGGTCCAGCAGCTTGCCGGTGGCGTCGACCACCGCGACCTTGCAACCAGTGCGCAGGCCCGGGTCGAGGCCCAGGGTGGCACGCGGGCCGGCCGGTGCGGCCAACAGCAGATCGTGCAGGTTGTGGGCGAACACGTTGATCGCCTCGGTTTCGGCGCCGTCGCGCAGCTCGCCCAGCAGGTCGGTTTCCAGATGGGTGTAAAGCTTGACCTTCCAGGTCCAGCGCACCACTTCGCCGAGCCACTTGTCCGCCGGGCGGTTCTGGTTCTGGATGCCGAATTGTTGACCAATCATGCCTTCGCACGGGTGCATGGTGCCCGGCAACTCGTCACCGACTTTCAACGCGGAGCTGAGAATGCCTTCGTTGCGGCCGCGGAAAATCGCCAGGGCGCGGTGGGACGGCATGCTTTTGAGCGGCTCGTCATGTTCGAAATAGTCGCGGAACTTGGCGCCTTCTTCCTCTTTGCCGGCGATAACGCGGGCGCTGAGGATGGCTTCTTGCTTGAGGTAGGTACGCAGTTTTTCCAGGAGGCTGGCGTTTTCGGCAAAGCGCTCCATCAGGATGTACTTGGCGCCCTCGAGGGCGGCCTTGACGTCGGCGACGCCTTTTTCCGCGTCGATGAAGCGCGCGGCTTCGGTTTCCGGGGTCAGCGATGGGTCGTTGAACAGGCCGTCGGCCAAATCACCCAGGCCGGCTTCCAGGGCGATCTGGCCCTTTGTACGACGTTTCTGTTTGTATGGCAGGTAAAGGTCTTCGAGGCGGGTCTTGGTATCCGCGAGTTTGATGTCGCGTTCCAGTTGAGGAGTCAACTTGCCCTGTTCCTCGATGCTGGCGAGGATGCTGATACGCCGTTCGTCGAGTTCTCGCAGGTAGCGCAGGCGCTCTTCCAGGTGACGCAGTTGGGTGTCGTCGAGGCTGCCGGTTACTTCTTTTCGGTAACGGGCGATGAAGGGCACGGTGGAGCCTTCATCCAGTAGAGCGACGGCCGCTTCGACCTGTTGTGGGCGTACACCGAGTTCCTCGGCGATGCGGCTGTTGATGCTGTCCATAAAACCACCTGAAATTCTTAAAATCAGCGCGCCGGCCCGTAAAAACAAGGCTCGGCGAGGCTGGTTGAGCGGCCCGACTGGCGCCGCTGCCTGGGTCAAGAGGCTGGCTATTGACCCTCGAAATCGAAAAAGTCACGACAAGCGGGTAAAAAAAGCCCGGCAGCAAACGGTAACGATCTGACGTTGCCCTGCACGGAGGCGCCGCATTATAACCAGCGTTCCGCCCTTGGGGGCTACTGCGCCGCAGCTTGTAGGGCGCGGGTTCGCTGGCAGTAGATGAAAAATCTGCTAACAATGCACACGGTGCGTATAACGGCAGCTACGCCATAATGCGCGCCGAGATAAGAGGAGCATCCAATGAGCAGCACCGCACAAACTGCTGAAGGCGAAAAAATTCTCATCGTTGATGACGATCCGGGGCTGAGCAGCCTGCTGGAGCGTTTTTTCAACTCCAAGGGCTATCGTGCCCGGGCGGTGCCGAACACCGAGCAGATGGATCGTCTGTTAGGGCGTGAAGTCTTCAACCTGGTCGTCCTCGACCTGATGCTGCCCGGCGAAGACGGCCTTACTGCCTGTAAACGCCTGCGCGGTGCTAACAACCAGATCCCGATCATCATGCTCACCGCCAAGGGCGATGAACTGAGCCGTATCAAGGGCCTGGAACTGGGGGCTGATGACTACCTGGCCAAGCCTTTCAACCCCGATGAGCTGATGGCGCGGGTCAAGGCCGTATTGCGTCGCCAGGCACCGGCGGTACCGGGCGCACCGGGCAGCGAAGACGAAAGCGTCACCTTTGGCGACTACGAACTGTCGCTGGCCACCCGTGAGCTCAAGCGCGGTGAAGAAGTGCACATGCTCACCACGGGTGAATTCGCAGTGCTCAAGGCCTTGGTCATGAACGCTCGCCAGCCGCTGACCCGTGACAAACTGATGAACCTGGCCCGTGGCCGGGAATGGGACGCACTGGAGCGCTCCATCGACGTGCAGATTTCCCGACTGCGCCGGATGATCGAGCCGGACCCGTCCAAGCCGCGGTATATCCAGACGGTGTGGGGTGTGGGTTATGTGTTTGTGCCGGATGGCACCGCAACCAAGTGACCGATGATTTGCAGGGGCGGGTATCCTGGCGTTTGACCCCATGAGGGTCGACGGGATGCCCGGCGTCTGCAATTCTGCGAGCACCGCTCGTTCCTGCAAGGTGTGCAGCTTTCATCTATGAAAACCCCGCTGTGGTTCCCGCAAAGTTTCTTCTCCCGCACCCTCTGGCTGGTGCTTATTGTCGTTCTGTTTTCCAAGGCACTCACGTTGGTTTATCTGCTGATGAACGAAGACGTGCTGGTGGATCGGCAGTACAGCCATGGCGTCGCCCTGACATTGCGTGGTTATTGGGCGGTAGACCCTGAGAACCGCGAAAAGGTAGCCAAGGCATCGACCCTCACTCGAGTTGACGGCGCCGGTGTGCCTGAAGGCGAGCAACATTGGCCCTACAGCGAGATTTACCAGCGCCAGATGCAGGCCGAATTGGGCGCCGATACCGAGGTGCGGCTTCGTATGCATGTTTCGCCTGCGTTGTGGGTGCGAGCGCCAAGCCTGGGGGATGCGTGGATCAAGGTTCCGCTTTATCCGCACCCGCTGCGTGGGCAAAAAATCTGGAACGTGTTGGGTTGGTTCCTGGCCATTGGCTTGCTCTCAACGGCGTCGGCGTGGATCTTCGTCCGCCAGCTCAACCAACCCCTCAAGCGCCTGGTGTTTGCCGCTCGCCAACTGGGCCAGGGGCGTAGTGTGCGCTTGCCGGTCAGCGACACGCCCAGTGAGATGACCGAGGTGTACGGCGCCTTCAACCAGATGGCAGAAGATGTCGAACAGGCCGGGCGCGAACGCGAGTTGATGCTGGCGGGGGTGTCCCATGACTTGCGCACGCCGCTGACGCGATTGCGTTTGTCCCTGGAATTGATGGGTGACCATACCGACCTCACCGATGACATGGTGCGCGACATCGAAGACATGGACGCCATCCTGGACCAGTTCCTGGCGTTCATCCGCGACGGGCGGGATGAGGTGGTCGAGGAGGTCGACCTCACGGAGCTCGTGCGTGAGGTGGTTGCGCCCTATAACCAGAACGGTGAGCAGGTGCGCACGCGCCTGGAGCCGATCCAGCCGTTCGCATTACGCCGGGTGTCGATGAAGCGCCTGCTGAACAACTTGATTGGCAACGCCTTGCACCATGCTGGTTCCGATGTGGAAGTGGCGGCGTACGTTTCTGGCGACAGTGCCGCACCTTACGTGGTGCTGAGCGTGATGGACCGTGGCACAGGAATCGACCCGGCGGAACTGGAAGGTATCTTCAACCCCTTCACCCGTGGCGACCGAGCCCGAGGAGGCAAGGGCACCGGGTTGGGGTTGGCGATTGTGCGGCGGATTGCGTCGATGCATGGCGGCAATGTTGAGTTGCGCAACCGGGAAGGCGGCGGGTTGGAGGCGCGGGTGCGGCTGCCGTTGGGGTTGATGCTGCCTAGAGACGCCGTCTAACAAGCAATATGAATGCAAATGTGGGAGCTGGCTTGCCTGCGATAGCGGTAGTTCATTCAACGACGATGTTGAATGTACCGGCGTCATCGCAGGCAAGCCAGCTCCCACAGTGGTTTGCGGCGTGTGGCAGATGTGGGTATTCAGCCCTTTCCCTTGGTCCGAGTCATATTCGGCCCGCCATTCTTTTCCAGATGCTGAATGATGATCCCCGCCACATCCTTACCGGTGGTAGTTTCGATTCCTTCCAGGCCCGGCGATGAGTTTACTTCCATCACCAAGGGGCCATGGTTGGAGCGCAGGATGTCCACACCCGCCACGCTCAGCCCCATCACCTTGGCTGCCCGTAGCGCGGTCATGCGTTCTTCCGGGGTGATCTTGATCAGGCTGGCGCTGCCACCACGGTGAAGGTTGGAGCGGAACTCACCGGGCTTGGCCTGGCGCTTCATCGCCGCAATCACCTTGTCGCCTACCACGAAGCAGCGAATGTCCGCGCCGCCAGCTTCCTTGATGTATTCCTGCACCATGATGTTCTGCTTGAGGCCCATGAACGCCTCAATCACCGACTCCGCTGCCGTTGCTGTTTCACACAGCACCACGCCGATGCCCTGGGTGCCTTCCAGCACCTTGATCACCAGCGGTGCGCCATTGACCATCTCGATCAGGTCGGGAATGTCATCCGGGGAGTGGGCAAAACCGGTGACCGGCAGGCCGATGCCCCGGCGCGACAGCAGTTGCAGGGAGCGCAGCTTGTCCCGCGAGCGTGCAATGGCCACGGATTCATTCAGCGGAAACACCCCCATCATTTCAAACTGGCGCAATACCGCGCAGCCATAGAACGTCACAGAAGCGCCGATACGCGGGATCACCGCATCAAAGCCTTCCAGGGGCTTGCCCCGGTAGTGGATCTGCGGCTTGTGGCTGGCAATGTTCATGTAGGCACGCAACGTGTCGATCACCACCATTTCATGGCCACGTTCAGTGCCGGCCTCGACCAGGCGGCGGGTAGAATACAGACGCGGGTTTCGCGACAGCACAGCAATCTTCATGCAGCACCTGGGGCAGAAATAGTGGAGACCGGGAACACCGGCTTGTCTTGAACGTACTTGAGGCCCGGATTGACCACCAGCTGGCCGTCAATCAGCGCCTTGGAGCCCAGCAGCAGGCGGTAACGCATGGCTTTGCGACAGGCGAGGGTGAACTCCACCCGCCATACCCGATCACCCAGGGCCAGGGTGGTGCTGATCACGTAGCGCACCTGCGCATGGCCGTTGGAGCTCTTGATGGTTTTCATCGTCACCAGGGGCGCTTCACAGCGCCGGTGACGCAGTTGCACCACGCTGCCCAGGTGCGCGGTAAAACGCACCCACTTTTCACCGTCGCGCTCAAAGGGCTCGATATCGGTGGCGTGCAGGCTTGAGGTACTGGCACCGGTGTCGATCTTCGCGCGCAGGCCTGCGACTCCCAAGTCGGGAAGTGCCACCCACTCACGCAGACCCACAACGGTCAAATGGTCAAATGTCTTCAATATGGTTAACCGGTCAATTCGCCCAGGCTTGAGGAGATACCTCAGCCAACGCTTTGAATGCAGGCTTGGCGAACCAGAAGCCCTGCATCAGAAATATTCCGCAGTCGGACAGGAAGTCGCGCTCGCCGGCACTTTCGATGCCTTCGGCGATGACAGTAACCCCCAACTGCTCACAGATTGTGACAATCCCTCGGACGATGACCTGGCGGACACGATCCTGGTCGACATCGCGAATCAGCGCCATGTCGAGCTTGATCAAGTCAGGTTGGAAATCGGCCAGCAGGTTCAGCCCCGAATAGCCCGCGCCGAAATCGTCGATGGCGGTCTTGAAGCCGAATTCGCGGTATTCACGCAGAATATTCGTCAAATGGCGATAGTTATCTACGTGCTCGCTTTCCAGAGTCTCGAAAATCAGCCGGTCCAGCGGGAAATTGTGCGCTCGGGCGGCCTCCAGAGTGCTGCGGATACACAGTTCCGGGCGATATACCGCATTGGGCATGAAGTTGATGGAAAGGTGAGTCTGCATGCCCAGGGCCGCGGCACCGGCGATGGCCTTGGTCCGGCAACGCTGGTCGAAGCGGTAGCGATTGGTTGCGTTGACCTGAGCCAGCACCGACAGCGCGCCTTCTCCCAGGGGGCCGCGCACCAAGGCTTCGTTGGCGAAGATCGAATGGTCACGCAGGTCTACGATAGGCTGGTAGGCGAACGCAAAATCGAACCCCAGAGGCTCGCTTTGCTGGCAACCCACGCACCCCTGGTTGGGCGAGGTGAGGGAAAGGGGAAAGTCGGTCACGGCGTATCCTCGCGAAAACAGGGTGCTACCTGGCGTATCTTAGGTGAGCCTTGGGGTTTATGCGTCGAAGGGTTTCAACGGTAAAGTTGCGACATTTTTCAGAGCGAGGAATTCAAGTGGCTCAAAAGCAGGAAGAGGAAGAGAAGGTCCGGCTGGACAAGTGGTTGTGGGCAGCGCGGTTCTATAAGACCCGCGCTCTGGCCAAGGCCGCTATCGAGAGCGGCAAGGTGCATCATCGCGGCGAGCGCTGCAAACCGGGCAAGGAGCCGCGCGTCGGCGACGAGTTTCAGATTCGTACAGGGTTTGATGAAAAAACCATCGTGGTGCAGGCACTTTCCATCGTACGCCGCGGCGCGCCTGAAGCGCAGGCACTGTATGCCGAGACCGAAGCCAGCATCGCCAAGCGCGAAAACGCTGCAGCCATGCGCAAAGCAGGTGCTTCAGGCCTGACCACTGACGGCAAGCCGAGCAAGAAGCAGCGCCGCGATCTATTCAAATTTCGCGGCAGCGGCAATGACGATTGATTGCACGAGTCGCCCATGCACACTCGATCAAATGTGGGAGCGGGCTTGCCCGCTCCCACTTTTAGCCCTGGGGGTTACGGAGTTGTGCGCATGACACTCAACCGCCCAATAACGGGCAACTTGCTCAGTAGCCCGAAAAGCGGCGCCGTCATCCGCAACAAAGCGCCCGACACCTTCGCCGCGAACGGCGTGTAATACCCCCAGCCCAACGCCAACAGCGCCAGCAGTACGCCACCGATGTAGTCGTCCTGTCCCCAGTGCGCGCCCGCGACCAGCCGCGGCATCATGAACAGCAGCGCCAGGCCCCAGATCACCAGCACCTGGCCGATGCGCCGGGCGAACACGCTCATGAACATCGCCCAGATCAATAGCACCGAAGCATGGTCGCCGGGGAAGCTCTGGCTCGAGCGGTCCTTCAATTCCCAGGTTTTCTCCAGCCCTGGGAAAAAGTCGCTCATTTGAATCGCGCCGCTGATGACCATCGACGGGCTACTGTGCTGCCAGCCCATGTGCGCCGCGAGTTTGGAGAACAGCATGCGGACAAACAGCAACAGCAGCAGAATGCCGAGGAAGCCAAAAAACGCCTGGCGCACCTGCACGGCCTTGAACACCCAGTCGCCGCGAATCAGCAGTGCCAGCAAAATCACGCCGACCACTGCATCAAACGGCCGCAGGCTGGCCACGGCCCATATATGCAACCAGGTCGAGTTCGTGGCCAATGGGCCATTGAGCAGATGAAACAGCCACTCGTCGAAAATCACACAGAGCATCTGGCCCGTGGGCCACAGCCAAAAACACAGCAGCCCGATAGCGAGTAGATTGCAAAGAGCCCATCGCCGGAGGTTCCAGTTGGCTTGGAACAAACCCGGATTGTTCATAAACTGTCCCTCATCGCTCTATTCAGCTCCTTGAATTCAGGAGAAGTCGCACCAAGATGGTGCTAAAGCGTTTAATTTTATAAACCTTGTAATCATTTTGTCATCACTTCAGATACCCAGACCTATGACTGATCTACCGGATACCGACTTCACCCAACGCTTCATCTTCGATGAGAGCGATGCCCGCGGCGAGATGGTTTCGTTGGAGCTCAGCTATGCCGAAGTCCTTGCCAAACACGCCTATCCGGAGCCGGTCGCGCAATTGCTCGGCGAGTTGATGGCCGCTGCGGCGCTGCTGGTGGGCACCATGAAGTTCGACGGTTTGCTGATCTTGCAGGCTCGTTCCGAAGGGCCAGTGCCCATGTTGATGATCGAGTGCTCGAGCGAGCGCGAGATCCGTGGTCTGGCCCGTTACGAGCCTGACCAGATTGCCGCAGATGCCACCTTGGCCGACCTGATGCCCAATGGCGTCCTGGCACTGACTGTCGACCCGACCGAGGGCCAGCGGTACCAGGGTATTGTCGACCTCGACGGTCAGACCCTGTCGGAATGCTTCACCAACTACTTCGTTATGTCCCAGCAAGTGGGCACCAAGTTCTGGCTTAACGCCGACGGCAAGCGCGCCCGTGGTTTGCTGGTGCAACAACTGCCGGCCGATCGCATCAAGGATGAGGATGATCGTGCCGAAAGCTGGCGGCATATCATCGCCTTGGCCGACACCTTGAAGGCCGAAGAACTGCTGGGCCTGGACAACGAAACCATCCTGCACCGCCTCTACCACGAAGAGGCCGTGCGCCTGTTCGACGCACAGGGCCTGCATTTTCGCTGCAGTTGCTCGCGCGAGCGTTCCGGTAACGCGCTGGTCAGCCTGGGCCTGGAAGATGCGCAAAACCTGGTGGTGGAACATGGCGGCCATATCGAGATCGACTGCCAGTTCTGCAACCAGCGCTACCTGTTCGATGCGGCTGATGTAGCGCAATTGTTCGCTGGCGCAGGCAGCGACACCCCTTCCGACACCCGCCACTAAAACGTTTAAGCACAGGTAAATCACCTGACAAACGCCGGATTAGAGGTGTTCTGACGGGAGGGCCCTACTCTTTTTGGGCTTTTCTGGCATAATCCGGCCCACTTTTTTCGCGGTAGTAGTGCGCAACTTTCTACTACAAAACGTTTGGAGCACTCGGCCATAGGCCGACGGGGAACCTCATGACGCAAGCCAATAACGCCGTATACACCGATCTGAGTGTTGACGATCTGGTCAAAGAAGCCCTGCAGCGCGGTGAAGGCGTGCTTGCCGATACTGGCGCGCTGGTCGTAGAAACCGGTCACCGCACCGGTCGTTCGCCGGTTGACCGTTTCATCGTTGAAGAGCCTTCCACCCAGGACGCCATCGCCTGGGGCCCGATCAACCGCAAGTTCCCGGCCGACAAGTTCGATGCCCTGTGGGCTCGCGTCGAGGCGTTCAATAACGCGCAAGAGCATTTCGTTTCCCATGTTCACGTAGGGGCTGCAGAAGACCACTACCTGGCCGTGAAAATGACCACCCAGACTGCCTGGCAGAACCTGTTCGGTCGTTGCCTGTTCATCAACCCGGCCCAGTACAACCCGGCCGGTCGTGAAGAGTGGCAAGTGCTCAACGTGGCCAACTTCGAGTGCGTGCCAGAGCGTGACGGCACTAACTCCGACGGTTGCGTGATCCTCAACTTCGCCCAGAAAAAAGTACTGATTGCCGGCATGCGTTACGCCGGTGAAATGAAAAAAGCCATGTTCTCGGTGCAGAACTTCCTGCTGCCGGCTGCCGACGTGCTGCCGATGCACTGCGCCGCCAACATTGGCGAAGCAGGCGATGTGACCCTGTTCTTCGGCCTGTCCGGCACTGGCAAGACCACCCTGTCTGCCGACGAAAGCCGTTACCTGATCGGTGACGACGAGCACGGCTGGGGCGAAGGCGTGGTGTTCAACATCGAAGGCGGCTGCTATGCCAAGTGCATCGACCTGTCCGAGAAGAACGAGCCGGTTATCTGGAAAGCCATCAAGCACGGCGCGGTGCTGGAAAACGTCGTGATCGACGAGGCCAAGCACGCCGACTACGCCGATGTCAGCCTGACCCAGAACAGCCGTGCCGCCTACCCGCTGGAGCACGTTGCCAAGCGTTCCGAGAAGAACCTGGGCGGCGAGCCAAACGCGGTGATCTTCCTGACCTGCGACCTGACCGGCGTACTGCCGCCTGTGTCGATCCTCAGCGAAGAACAAGCGGCCTACCACTTCCTGTCCGGCTACACCGCTCTGGTGGGCTCGACCGAAATGGGTTCGGGCAGCGGCATCAAGTCGACCTTCTCCACCTGCTTCGGCGCGCCGTTCTTCCCACGCCCGGCTGGCGAATACGCAGAGCTTCTGATCAAGCGTATCCGTGGTTTCGGCTCCAAGGTCTACCTGGTCAACACCGGCTGGACCGGCGGCGGTTACGGCGTTGGTAAACGCTTCAACATTCCGACCACTCGCGGCGTGATTGCAGCGATCCAGAGCGGTGCGTTGATCGGTGCGCAAACCGAACACCTGGACACCATCAACCTCGACGTGCCATTGGCCGTACCGGGCGTTGAAACCGGCCTGTTGAACCCACGCAACACCTGGGCTGACAAGGCTGCCTACGACGAAGCAGCGAAGGCGCTGGCTGGCCTGTTCATCGAGAATTTCAAGAAGTTTGAAGTCAGCGATGCGATCAAGGCGGCGGGTCCTAAGTTGTAAGATTCGCTGGTTGTAAAAAAGCCGCCTCTTAAGTAGGCGGCTTTTTTGTGCGCGACGTTAGCCGGCGATATGCAGTACCACTGCACCGACCAGCACCAGGACGACACCTGCCACCTGCACCGCTGACAACCGCTCCTTGAAAAATACAAACCCCAGGATCGCCGCGATCCCTCCAGAGAGCGTACTGATCACCGTCACCACCGACACCGAGCCGGCCATTGCGCCCCACGAAAACGCCGAGAAACCGCCGAGGTTCATCAAGCTCGCCCCGGTCAACGTCGCGCAGTTTTTCAGCGGCGGGATCTTCAGGCCATCCCTGATTTTCAGCACCATCACCACCAGCACGCACAGGCCTACCAGGTAACCCAGCCACAACATGGTGATTGGCCCCAGCGCTGGCAGTGTGTAGCGGCCTTGCAGCCAGAAACTGGTGCCGTACAAGGTTGCGGCGAACATGGCGTAGGCAATGGACAGGCGCGGGTTGTTGTGAGGCGTACCGTTGTCCTTGTGAACGCTGGACAGCACAACGCCGATCACGCACAGGGCGATGCAGCCCAGTTGTATCAGGCTGATGTGTTCACCGCTGGCCCAGGACAGCAAGGTGGTCACGACCCCATAGGACGTCACCAATGGCGCGACGATGGCCGCTTTGCCCAAGGCAAAGGCTTTGGACAGCGCAAGGGCGCCGGACACCGTCAGCAGAGCGGCGGCGACGCCCAGGAGCCCAAACGCTTAACGGCGCATCAAGGGATTTGAAAAGGAAGGCCGGGAAAATGACCAGCAGGAGGGTCATGATCAAAAAACCGAGGGCTTGGCCGAAATACACCGCGCGTTTTACGCCAACGGCTCGGGCGTTGAGGCCCACCAGAAAGTCCGTGCCACCCCAGAGCAGAGCGGCCAGCAGGCCCATTGTCACGTCCATGTAAGGTCCTTGTTATTTATACGGCTCGTCAGATGAGCGCAGATCCACTGTGGGAGCGGGCTTGCCCTAATACTGTAGGAGCGAGCTTGCTCGCGAAAAACGTCAACGATAACGCGTGCTTGCTGAATGAACGCGGCGCCTGTGAGTTTTTCGCGAGCAAGCTCGCTCCTACAAAAAAACCTTCATTGGAATCAGCTCAGGTTTTCCAGCATCTGCGTGTCCCAGCGGTGGGTCTTGATCGCCAGGTAGAGCATGCCGATGGTCAGCGGGATCTTGTCACCACGGCCCTTGGCGCGACGCTTCAGGAACACGTCGAACACCGGCGGCTGGAAGTAACGATAAGCGTCGTAGTCGCCCAGGTCGACCCCGAAATCCTGTTCAAGCGCCTCCATGAATTGCTTGGCCTCAGCGCCATCGCACCCGAGGTCGAAGTTCAGTGAGGTGTGCAGGCCGATGGTCTTGTGTTTTGGCAAGCCGATTTCTTCATGCAGCAATTGCAGGAGCTGCTGCATGACTGGATCTTCGGGGAAGTTGGGGGCCAGGTTCATAGTGGGGGTGCGTAGGAGTGGGTGAGGGGGCCTTTTACGTTGCAGGCGGTATTTGTTTCGCGTGACGAAGAGAGCCAAGCCTATCAAGAACAAGGCCAGGGGAAGAAGTTGAATGTTCAGGACAATGGCAATGTAGGGTAGCCAGAACAACAGAAGCAGTCCCGTTACGATGAAGGTAACGGCGAAACGCGTTCTTAACGTGCAGTCAGTGATTTTGTAATACAGCAGCAGATGGAGAGCGAATAATAGCGCTGTTTGTAGGTAAAGCCATTGACTAAAGTTCATCTGGAGTACACATGCATTGAGACGCTTGAGCGCTGCGGGCCTATGCCACCGCTGACCTGAGCATCCAGGCCAATGACGATGTCTGCGCTGTGAAAGTTGCGGATCCTGCGAGAAATCAAATCGCTGATAGCGTTCTCGACTATCGATTCTGCTTTGCTGGATATGATCCCGACAGGGGCTGCAACTGCGCCAGAAATGATTTCTTTTATGAGGTTGTTCCGATTGTTCAAGCTATCTGCCTGCTTCCTGGTCAGTGGCTTTGAGACGGCCACTGTCATGACGCAGGGTAGATCTCGGGCGAGCATCTTTTCGTACAACTTCTGAAGCCGCAAGCGGACCTCTATCGCTGAAGCTTTTACTTCCAGCAAGCAAAGTGTGGCTAGCTCTTGTTGATTGTTTGGCATCACGGTGAGTCGAATTACCGTGAAAGTGATGCCATAGTGGCCGATATATTGAGTCCTTTCGATGTTCACGGTTTTTTCCGAGACAGTTGATAGGAGGTTATGTTCAGTCGGCTACGCGTAACTCGTATAGAGGGTTGAGCGGGTATTTGAAGCAGTTTGGGAAACGGATGGCGTGACGTTTGGCGGTGTCTTACAAAAGCCTCCGGCATTTATGGCTTGCAACGATGTAATAGGTAAAGCTGATCAGTTGTAGGAGCGAGCTTGCTCGCGAAAAACTCAGGGGCGCCGCGTTTTTTCTGATTTACCGCGTCATCGTTGGCGATTTTCGCGAGCAAGCTCGCTCCTACACAGGTGTTGCTTAGACTTGCGCTTGTTCAGGTTGCAGCTGAACGTGTTGCGCGGCTTCCAACAAATCACAGCCGTCCTGAACGAGCAGGTACAGCGCATTAATGATGTGGGAAATGTCTTTGAGGTCGGCGTGGTCGAAGGTCAGGCAGGAGAAGGTTTCCAATAAGTCGCTGGCAGCGCGGATACGCTGGTGGGCGGCCGATTGGATATCTTCAGCTTTGGCTGCGGTGTCTATGACAAGAGGGTGGGTATCGGTGAAGTTGGTGCGTAACTGACGATAGCGGTCCCTCGTTTCAGGTATTTGCATTTGAACGTACTCGGTTTGCTGTTAGGTAACCGACATCACCGTGGCCAAACGGTGGGTGGCGGACTGTGCGCGGGTTGGCCAGCCGGAAACAGCAATCCGACACGTCCGAAGACGTCCCACACACAGCCGCCATAGCAGTGCGTTACGAGACGATAGACGCTCGCAAGGCAAGTAATGGCACTTATGTGTGCTGTTTTCAGGTGACCAAACCCGGTCGCTGAATTGGCAGCGACGAGCCGAACCTTAAAAGTGAGTTTGTTCTCGAGCAATAAACAGATAGTTTAGTCGTTCGAAGTTCGATCAAGCACTCAGAGGCCTACCGATACACCGCTCAAAAATCGCTTCCAATCCCCGATAGTCACACGCCACCGCATCAATATTTGCCGGTATCCACGCCGCGTGTTTCACCAACCACCAATTCACCGAAAACCCCGCGTTTACGATGATCTGCTCAAACAGGATCCGCTGCGCCCGTCCATTTCCCTCGCGGAAGGGATGAATGACGTTCAGGTCGCCATAAGCTTCAGCGATTTGACGCACAAGGTCAGCCTGAGTCGCACCGACATACCAATTGGCGTCTTGCATATGCCGGACAATTTTTGCCGCTTCCGGTGGAATACGCTCCGGGGTGCAAAACAGCGTGTCGCCTTTCTGGATGTTGACGCTGCGCAGTTCGCCGGCCCAGTCATAAATGTCACCGAACAGGATGCGGTGAATGTGTTGCAGGCGATCAAGGTCGTAGGGCGGCGGAAAGAGTGGAAGGTTGGCTACGGCGATTTCGGATAATTCCCGCTCGGCCTGGTGCAGGCGTTCTTCATCGAGCAAATCGAGGCGGTTGCGCAGAGTACTGCTACCGGGGTAGCAGTATGGGTCCTGGCCCACCCCGTATTTGTCGAGCATCAGCGTGAGGTGTTGCGGTACTTGGCAAGGACGGCTTCGCGTGTCGGCAGGGGTTTTTCGACGTCGGTCGGTTGGGTATCGAACCCTTCCAGGCGCAGGCTGGCCAAGTAATTGGAACGCCGGATCTTGTGATAGTGATCCTGTTTTTGCTCAAACGTCAGTTCGCTCATCGCTGCGTCCTCTTGGAAAGCAAGGCTTGATTGTAGCGCAATGCGTAGCTCGGTAGGCGGGATAAAACGCCCGTCACAACTTGTATAAAAAATCTGCCAGCGAGCTCATTTCAGCGTATGTTTCACCGCAAAATCTTGCAGGGCGATTCCGCCCACTACTTAAAGGGAGTTAAGCATGGGTTTGCTTCGTGTCGCCTCGGCGATATCTTTGTGTGCGGTGGCGTTTTCTGCCCAGGCCGAGCAGTTGCCGATTGAAGTGCTCAGCGCGGTGGTCAAGGACCAGAAAATCGCCGATGCCGAAGTGCTGCTGCAACGTAATGGCGCGCAGAACGTGGTGGGCCGTACCAACGCGCAAGGCCAGGTAACGCTGACCAGTGAAGCGGCTGACGATGCCAGCAACCTGCTGATCATCAAGAAGCCTG
Organism: Pseudomonas sp. FSL W5-0203; assembly: GCF_001896155.1. NCBI lineage: Bacteria > Pseudomonadati > Pseudomonadota > Gammaproteobacteria > Pseudomonadales > Pseudomonadaceae > Pseudomonas > Pseudomonas sp. FSL W5-0203. The sequence goes on along the minus strand of NZ_MPOR01000003.1, from coordinate 281,097 downwards.
GCTATTCCAACCTGGTGGTGAAGTGCCCGTGCAAAGGCATGACCTATGCCATCAGCCCGGTGATGGAAAATCTCGACGGCCTGCGTGTGGTGTTGACCTGGGGCAAGGCTCCGCGCGACCTCGACTCCCATATGATCTTCCCCGGCAATAACATCTTCTTCAACAATAAAAAGGGCACCGACGCCGAACTGGACGTGGATGACACCGATAGCTATGGCCCGGAGACCATCACCCTGCAGAAAAAGCATTACGGCGAAAGCTACGTCTATGCCGTGCACGACTATTCCAACAGCGGCTCTCCCGCTTCCAGCGAATTGTCCAACAGTGAGGCCAAGGTGTTCGTGTACATGGGGCAATCCCTGGTACGCACTTACTATGTGCCGCAGAACCGCACGGGCAACCTGTGGACCGTGTTCCGCATGACCGGCAGTGGCGACTTCCAGGACATCAACACCTTCACCGGCGTGAGAGTCGGCGCCGAAGATGTACTCAACGAGGTCAAGCCTTTGCTGGACGACAGCGTGGCCGTCACCGCCGTGACAGTGAGCTCGTCGGTACAGGCCGATGCGAAGAGGCTGAACCTCAAGGGCGAAGCGGCCTACCAGGCCGGTAACCTGGACCAGGCCATCGACTTCTTCCGTCAAGCCATCGAGCTCGATAACAGCTTCGGCAAGGCTTACGGCAACCTGGGCCTGGCGTATCAGAAAGCCGGCAATACCGCGGAGTCGATCTGGGCCAACCGCAAGGCTATCGCCCTGGCCACCGGTACCAATGCCGCGACTGTGCGTGCCGGTGCTTACTACAACATTGCACGCATCTATGAAGCGGCTGGGCAGTTCCCGGATGCATTGCGTCATTACCAATTGGCCAAGGAGCAAAAGGCCAACCCGGTGTATGACACTGCGATCGAGCGGGTGCAGAACCGCTGATTCAGCAGTAGCTCGGTTGTGAAATGTGGGGGAGGGCTTGCCAGCTCCCACATTTTTAATCTGCTGCTTCCTGTTACTTTCTCAGAAAACTCCCACTTCGGCCCTGAGCCATCCCTCCCCCTGTGTATCATCCTGTCTCTTTTTTCCATGCGACCTTTCTCGATTCGCTGAGAATCCCGGGCTATGTTTTTGAGCCAACTCAGCGGTCAATGGAGTGACAGCCTTATGCACGACACCCTCCAGCAGGTCTTTGGTTACCCACACTTTCGCTTGGGCCAGGAAGAGACGGTCAGCGCCGTGCTGGCTGGGCGATCTGCCGCCGCCATTTTCCCTACGGGCTCGGGCAAATCCTTGTGTTACCAGTTGTCGGCCGTGTTGCTGCCGCACCTGACGTTGGTGGTGTCGCCTTTGCTGGCGTTGATGCAGGACCAATTGGGTTTCCTGCAGCGCCATGGCATTTCGGCGGGCAGTATCGACTCGGCCCAGAGCCGTGATGAGGCCAATGATGTAATGGCCCGTGCGCGGTCGGGCGAGCTCAAGATTCTGATGATTTCCGTGGAGCGTTTGAAGAACGAGCGTTTCCGTAATTTCCTGAACAGCGTGCAGATCTCGTTGCTGGTGGTAGACGAGGCGCACTGTATCTCCGAATGGGGCCACAACTTCCGTCCGGATTATTTGAAGCTGCCGGACTACCAGCGCCAGTTCAACATCCCTCAGGCGCTGTTGCTGACGGCAACGGCCACGCCCAAGGTGATCGCTGACATGCAGGCCAAGTTCGCCATTGCTGCCGAAGATGTAGTGACCACGGGCTTCTATCGGCCCAACCTCAACCTGCTGGTGGAACCCGTCAGCGGCCATGACAAACGCCGCAGGCTGGTGGAGTGGATGAAAGCGCGGGCCAACCAGCCGAGTATCGTCTACGTCACCTTGCAGAAAACCGCCGAGCAGATTGCCGAGCATCTGAACCGCCACGGTATTCAGGCCGAGGCTTATCACGCGGGGCTGCCCCATGAAAAACGCGAAGGTATCCAGCAGCGTTTCATGGGCGGGCGTTCCAATTGCATTGTCGCAACTATCGCGTTTGGCATGGGCATCGACAAGAGTGACATCCGCAATGTCGTGCACTTCGACCTGCCCAAGTCCATCGAGAACTACAGCCAGGAAATCGGCCGCGCAGGGCGTGACGGGCAGCCGTCGGATTGCCTGGTGTTGGCCAACCGCGACAGCCTCAATGTGCTGGAAAACTTCGTGTACGGTGATACGCCGGAGCAGGACGGCATTTTTCGCGTATTGGAGGAGTTGCAGTCCGCGCGTAGTGAAGGGCAGTGGGAGTTCCTGCTCAGGTCGCTGTCGGACCACAGCAATATTCGCGAGCTGCCGCTCAAGACGCTCTTGGTGCAGTTGGAGCTCAAGGGCGTGATCGCGCCGCGCTATGCGTTTTATGCGGAATACCGTTTCAAATACCTGATCGAACCCGAAGCCTTGCTGGCGCGTTTTTCCGGCGAGCGGCAGCAGTTTGTCGCGGCGATCATCCAGGTGTGCAAGCGCGCTAAAACCTGGGCGACGGTCGATTTCGATGCGCTTTATCAACAGCACAATGCCGAGCGTAGCCGGGTGGTGAAGGCACTGGATTATTTTCAGGAGCAGGGCCTGATCGAGCTCGAAAGCAAGCAGATGACTGAGGTCTACAGTTTGCTCGACACCCATTTCGACCCGCACGCGTTAAGCGCCGAGTTATACACAGGCTTCAAGCAGCATGAGGTGACGGAGGTCGCGCGGATTCACGCCATGCTCGACCTGTTCGCCACCGACCACTGCCTGGGGCAGCGTCTGGCGCACTACTTTGGTGATGATAATGCACCCCAGCGTTGCGGGCATTGTTCGGTATGCCACGGCCAGGTCGCCCATCTGCCGGCGCCGCCGAGCCTGCCGCCGCTTGTGGATAAAAACTTCATGGGGCTGTGCGGTGATTTTATCCACAGGCATCATGAGCACACGGGGCACTTGCCGAATGCGGAGCGTTTGACGCGTTTCCTTGGCGGTATCAGCGTACCGTTGTTTACCAAGTTGAAGGCGCGGGGCATTCCCGGTTTTGCTGCGCTGGAAGACTACCCCTACGCCGAGGTGCGCGACTGGGCCCATGCTCAATTGGATCAACTTTGATGAGACTTGCCGATGCCTGACTCAACGCCTGTGCGCGACGACTACCGCCACTTCCAACCGATCACCACGCGTTGGCACGACAACGATGCCTACGGCCATGTGAATAACGTCACCTACTACAGCTTCTTCGACACAGCCGTTAATACCTACCTGATCGAACAGGGCGGGCTGGATATTCATGACGGTGAGGTGGTGGGGTTTGTGGTGAGTTCGGCCTGCGATTACTTCGCCTCGATTGCTTTTCCCGAGCGCATTGAAATCGGCCTGCGGGTAGGCAAGCTGGGCAATAGTTCGGTGCAGTATGAGCTGGCAGTATTCAAGGCGGGCGAGCAGGAGGCGTGTGCGGCGGGGCGCTTTGTCCATGTGTTTGTGGACCGAGCCTCGAACCAGCCAGTGCCGATTCCGGGAATGTTGCGCGAAGCGATGCAGCGCTTGGTGGTTTGACGCACCTACAAGCAATACAGACCAAATGTGGGAGCCGGGCTTGCCCGCGATGGCGCAGTATCAGGCAATACGTCCAAACCTGATTCACTGCTATCGCGGGCAAGCCCGGCTCCCACATCGGATGTGTTCGTCAGAGCGCGGGTTTATCAGTCGCGATAACGGTGCTTGTTCTTGCGATGCCCATAGGCATGGCCGCGACCTGGGTGGCCATCGCGGTAGTAGCGACGATCGTCACGGTCGCGATCGCGGTAATGGCGGTTGTCGCGATCACTTTCGTTACCCATGTAGTTGCCTAGCGCGCCGCCCGCGCCACCGCCGGCCGCGGAGCCGATCAGTGCGCCGGTGCTGCCGCCGACGCTGCGGCCCACGACGTTACCGCCGGCTGCGCCCAATGCGCCACCAATGGCGGCTTCGCCACGGCTGCGTTTGTCGGCGCCGACTGCACTACCGCCTGCGCCGCCGAGGGCCGCGCCGATGGTCGAACCGGTGTTGCCGCCCAGCTGCTGGCCGACAACGGAACCTAGAACCCCACCCAATGCGCCGCCTACACCGGCTTCGGTGGTGCCGCCTGCCATGGCTGCGCCACTGACCAGGCCAAGGGACAACAAGAGAATCGAGGAGAACTTCATTCAGGGAAACCTCAAGGGATGACGGCGCGATCCTGAGGTTGTATCGAGGCGCTGACAATCGAAATCCGACCGGCGGCAGAGGTTGTATACAATTTGCTAAGTTACTGTTTTGTACGGGGAACTTAAGTCGTTTTTACGGGTCTTTAGCTACTTCGGAACGGCCGCTTTTATGCAAAAGCGGCCTTTTTTTGTGCCTGCCGAATGTGTGGTGCTTGTGCTGGCCTCTTCGCGGGCAAGCCCGCTCCCACATCAGATCGGTCCACACAGTCTCAATGGTGAACCCATCCCAGTGTGGGAGCGGGCTTGCCCGCGAAAGCGTTAGTTCAAGCAACACATATCTCGGATCGAGTCAGGCCGAGCGCGCCATGATCAACCCACTGTCACTCGCCGCTTCCAAGCGAATCGCAACAAACTTGGACGTTGGCGTATGGCTACCGTCGCCAGTGCTTTCCAACGGCACCAACGGGTTCACTTCGGGGTAGTAAGCCGCCGCCTGCCCCGCCGGAATATCAAATGCCAGCAGCGTAAAACCCTTCACGCGGCGCTCACGACCGTCTTCCCACAGCGACACGATGTCTGCCTTCTGCCCCGGCTTGAAGCCCAGGCGGATGATGTCGGCTTCGTTGACGAACAGCACGTCACGTTGGCCTTTGACTCCGCGATAACGGTCGTCCAGGCCATAGATGGTGGTGTTGTACTGATCATGGGAGCGCATCGACTGCATGATCAGGTCCGGCACTCGGCCCGTGGCGTGGGTGCGTTCGTGGATCAGGTCTTTGGGCAAGATGTTCGGGCGGAAGTTGGCGCGACCTGATGGAGTGTTCCAGCGGCGTGCGCCGGCGGAGTTGCCCAGATAGAAGCCGCCTGGATGTTTGATTTTCTCGTTGAAGTCCTTGAAGCCTGGGATGGTGTCGGCGATCAGGTCGCGGATGCGCCCGTAGTCGGCCACCAGCCAGTTCCAATCCACGGGCTTGCTGCCCAGGGTGGCGGCAGCAATGCCCGCCAGGATCGCCGGCTCGGACTTCATCAGTTTCGACAGCGGTTGCAGTTGGCCGTTGGAGCCGTGGACCATGCTGAACGAGTCTTCCACCGTCACCGCTTGCGGGCCGTCGGCCTGGATGTCTATGTCGGTGCGGCCCAGGCACGGCAGGATCAACGCATCTTTACCGTGCATCAGGTGGCTGCGGTTGAGCTTGGTGCTGATCTGCACGGTCAGGTCGCAATTTCGCAGCGCTTCAAAGGTACGCGTGCTGTCTGGCGTGGCTTGGGCAAAGTTGCCGCCCAGGCCGATAAAGACTTTGGAGCGGCCTTCAAGCATGGCGTGAATCGCTTCCACCACGTTATGGCCATTGTCGCGCGGCACCTGGAACTGGAAACGACGCTCCAGCGCGTCCAGAAACGCCACCGGTGGGCGTTCGTTGATGCCCATGGTGCGGTCGCCCTGTACGTTACTGTGGCCACGCACCGGGCACAGCCCGGCACCTGGGCGGCCGATATTGCCGCGCAGCAGCATCAGGTTGGCGATTTCCTGGATAGTCGGCACCGAGTGGCGGTGCTGGGTAATCCCCATCGCCCAGCACATGATTACATTCTTGCCTTTGGCGTACATGCGTGCCGCTTGCTCGATCTCCACCAGGGTCAGGCCGGACTGCTCGACGATCTCCTCCCACGAGGTGTCGTCGATCTGACCCAGGTATTCCAGGACGTTGGCAGTGTGTTCGTTGAGGAAGTCGTGGTCGAACACCGCTTCCTTGCCTTCGGCCAGGGCTTGGCGTTCCCACAGCAGCAGGAACTTGGCCATGCCACGCAAGATAGCCATATCGCCACCCAGCGCCGGGCGGAAGTAGGCGGTGTTGGTCGGCTTGTCGCCGTTGGTGAGCATTTCCAGCGGATGTTGCGGGTGCTGGAAGCGCTCCAGGCCGCGCTCTTTCAGGGGGTTGATACACACCACCTGAGCGCCGCGTTTCACCGCTTCGCGTAGCGGCTCGAGCATGCGTGGGTGGTTGGTGCCGGGGTTCTGGCCCCAGACGAAAATGGCATCGGCATGTTCGAAGTCATCAAAGGTCACAGTGCCTTTGCCCACGCCGACACTCTGCGCCAGGGCTACGCCGCTGGCTTCGTGGCACATGTTCGAGCAGTCCGGGAAGTTGTTGGTGCCAAAGGCGCGTACGAACAACTGGTACAGGTAGGCGGCTTCGTTGCTGGCGCGGCCCGAGGTGTAGAACTCGGCCATGTTCGGGCTGGGCAGTGCGTTGAGGTGCTTGCCGACCAAGTCGAAGGCGGCTTCCCAACTGATGGGCGTGTAGCGATCGGTCTCGGCGTCATAGCGCATCGGCTCGGTCAGGCGGCCCTGGTATTCCAGCCAATAGTCGCTTTGCTCCAGCAACGCTGTGACGCTGTGCTTGGCGAAGAAGGCCGCATCGACGCGGCGCTTGGTGGCTTCCCAGTTGACCGCCTTGGCGCCGTTTTCGCAGAACTTGACCATGCCGCTTTCCGGCGAGTCGCCCCAGGCGCAGCCCGGGCAGTCGAAGCCGCCGTTCTGATTGGTCTTGAGCATCATGCGCAGGTTTTTCAGGGCGTTGTCACTGGTTAGCCAGGCTTGCGCCACACTGATCAGAGCGCCCCAGCCACCGGCTGGGCCTTTATAGGGCTTGTAGCGTGGGGTTGGGGTCTGGTCGGCTTGGTGGTGAAGGCTCATGGCTGGTGCTCCATCGCAGGGCTATAGACCCGTGGCGCGCTTTTTTGCGGCAGGTGGATGAGGTTGAGGTTGTGCCGGCGCGCCCATTGCAAGGCCAGGCCGGTAGGCGACGACAGGCTGACCAGGGTCTGGATGCCCGCGCGCAAGACTTTCTGAATCAATTCGAGGCTGCAGCGGCTGGTAACAATCGCGAGGCCGCCGTCGGTCGGAATCTTTTGGCGGATCAACGCGCCAATCAATTTATCCAGGGCGTTATGCCGGCCGATGTCTTCGCGACCCATCAGCAATTCCCCCTGGCTGTTCATAAAAACCGCCGCATGCACGGCGCCGCTGTGCTGGCCCAGGGGTTGGAATGCGCTGATACGCTGGCGCAGGCCGTCGAGCCACTGCGCCGGCGGCAAGGGCGCGCCGGGCAGTACCTGGAGGTCGGGCAATGCTTGCTCTACCGCTTCCACGCCACACAGGCCGCAGCCGCTGGTGCCCGCCAATTGGCGGCGTTGCTGCTTGAGGTTCCAGAACGCACGGCTGGAAACCTGTACCTGGGCGTACTGGGCTGCGCCTGACCCGCTGATTTTCAGGTCATAAATGTCGTTAACGTCGGTGATAATGCCGCTGCCGAGGCTGAAACCTACAATGAAGTCTTCCAGGTCCGTAGGCGTCACCAGCATCACCGCCTGGCTGATATCGTTGTAGGCAATCGCCAACGCCACTTCTTCGGCCAGCGCAGTGCTGGCGACTTCCGTGTGTTCAAGATTGCAATAGTGATAGCTCTGGCTAGCGACGGGCGCGGTCGATTCGAGAGCGGGCGCCGCGCAGTGAGGGCGCTTGGCGTTCATGGGGCAGTACCACCGGCGGATTGATCAGTGTTTAGACTAGGCGCGACAAAGGGTCACGTCTAATCGCCAGTATTGATCTATTGATAGAGGGCGTCGATCAAGGTTCACCGGCGTTTGCGTCGGGCTTATTCCAGGCAGGGGTGAGTTGGATACTTTTGAGTCTTTAGCCAGTCTGGAACCCAAGTCGGCAGGACTGGTCTAGTCTTGGGCATCTGGAAATTAAATCCCAAGGAGAGCGCACCATGAGTATTTTTAGCTTTATCAAAGAAGCCGGCGAAAAGATTGTTGACCTGTTGACGCCGGGTAATGCGAACGCGAGTGAGCAGTTGAAGGAGCATGTGAGCAAGGTGGGCCTGGGTAATCCAAACGTGCAGACCACGGTGGATGGCGACAAGGTCACGGTGACCGGTGAAGTGGCCACGCAGGAAGAGAAAGAGAAGATCCTGTTGGCGCTGGGTAACATTGCCGGCGTGGCAAGTGTGGATGACCAGATCACTGTTACTGGCCCTGCGGTTACCGCTGCTCGCTTCGTTGTAGTGAAAAAGGGCGATACCCTCAGCGCGATTTCCCTGGCGGTGTACGGTAATGCCAACCAGTACAACAAGATTTTCGAGGCTAACAAGCCGCTGCTGTCGCACCCGGACAAGATCTACCCCGGCCAGACACTGCGCATCCCTGAGTAATACGCAGGGCAAAATGTGGGAAGGGGCGTGCTCCCTCCCACACTTGATCAAAGTCCGGCAATGAGATCTCGATAATCCCCCACTGCTAAAAATTCTGCGGTGTCCTTTGGTCCTTTCTTGCTATCAGGCTCTTTCACTGCCAGCAAATGACCGACCCCGAAATCCCGGGCGCTGCGCAAGATCGGCAAAGTGTCATCTATAAAGAGGCTACGGGCCGGGTCAAAGTGGATATCCGCTTGCAAGGCTTGCCAGAATTGCGGGTTTTCCTTGGGAAAACCGTAGTCGTGAGAGCTGATCAAACGCTCGAAATACGGCGCCAATTCAATGCGTTCCAACTTCAATGACAGCGAATCACGATGAGCGTTGGTGATCATGATCACGCGCTTGCCGGCCTGTTTGATCGCCGCCAGGAACGTATCGGCATCCGGACGCAGGGCGATCAGGTGGGCGGTTTCCAGCTTGAGTTCGCGCACCGGGATCTTGAGCTCGGCGCTCCAGAAATCCAGGCAATACCATTGCAACTGTCCGGCGTTACGCTCAAACAGCGGTTGCAGCTCCATCTCCGCCATGGCCTGGCTCACACCGTGCAGTTCGGCGTAGCGCTGGGGCAGGTGCTCCATCCAGAAGTGGTTGTCGTAATGCAGGTCGAGCAGGGTGCCGTCCATGTCCAGCAGGACGGTATCGATGGCGTGCCAGGGCAAAGAGGGCATGGTGGGGTCTCACGTAAGTAAAGATATCCGACACAGACAATCGGAAAAGCCACGGTATAGTAACCCGATCACGCCAAGGAGCCGTTTATGCGCCAGAAACCCACTGTCCTCGCCCGCGAAATAGTCGCCAGTAGCCGTTTGTTCCGCGTGGAGGAAGTGCAATTGCGCTTTTCCAATGGCGTTGAGCGCACCTACGAGCGTCTTGTCGGGCGCGGTACGGGCTACGGCGCCGTGATGATTGTGGCGATGATCGATGAAGACCATGCAGTGCTGGTGGAAGAATACTGCGGCGGCACTGACGAGTATGAATTGTCGTTGCCCAAAGGCCTGATCGAGCCCGGCGAAGACGTGCTTGCAGCGGCAGACCGCGAACTCAAGGAAGAGGCCGGCTATGGCGCACGGCAGTTGGAGCACATCACCGAGCTGTCATTGTCGCCCGGCTATATGAGCCAGAAGATCCAGGTGGTGTTGGCTACCGATCTCTACGAAGAGCGCCTTGAAGGTGATGAGCCCGAACCGATGCGGGTAGACCGGGTTAATCTGCGTGAGCTGTCGGCGTTGGCGCAAAACGAGCAATTCAGCGAAGGTCGCGCCCTGGCGGCGCTGTATCTGGTGAGAGACCTGTTGACCCAGCGTGGAGCGTTCACCGCATGAGCGAACTGTTTTTAGGCCACCCGTTTATCGCACCGGTCATTGAACTGGCTCGGCAGGCGGGTGAAGCCATCCTGCCGTACTGGCGTGCCGAGGTAGCCGTGACGTCCAAGGCGGATGATTCTCCCGTGACGGCTGCTGACCTGGCTGCCCACCATCTGATTCTCGCAGGCCTCACCGCGCTGGACCCAAGCATCCCAGTGTTGTCTGAAGAAGACGCCGATATCGATCAGAGTGTGCGTGCCGGCTGGCAGCGCTGGTGGTTGGTGGACCCCCTGGATGGAACCAAGGAATTCATTTCTGGCAGTGAAGAATTCACCGTCAATATTGCATTGATCGAACAGGGCCGCGTGGTGTTCGGCGTGGTGTCGATACCGACCACTGGCCGTTGCTACTTCGGCGGCGCGGGCCTGGGGGCTTGGCGTTCGGACGTCAATGCCGCGCCCAAGCAGATTCAAGTGCGCCGGGCCAGGGCTGCGGGCGAAGCCTTTACCGTGGTGGCCAGCCGTCGTCATACCAGCCCTGAGCAGGAGCGTCTGTTAGATGGTTTGAGCGAGGGCTTGGGCGAGTTGAAACTGGCGAATATCGGCAGCTCGTTGAAGTTTTGTTTGCTGGCTGAGGGCAGTGCCGATTGTTATCCGCGCCTGGCGCCGACGTCGCAGTGGGATACCGCAGCGGCCCAGGGTGTATTGGAAGGGGCGGGGGGCGAAGTGCTGGAGTTGGATGGCAAGCCGTTCAGCTACCCGGCGCGGGAGTCGCTGCTGAACCCGTTCTTTCTGGCATTGCCAGCCAAGGCCGCCTGGCGTGATCGGCTGCTGACCCTGGCCAGATCTTAAGATCACTGCAGAGCAAAATGTGGGAGCGGGCTTGCCCGCGATGGCGGAGTGTCAGTCGTACAGGTATTGACTGATCCACCGCTATCGCAGGCAAGCCAGCTCCCACATTTGTTTTATGTAATGGCTGCTAGCGGTGCAGGACGTACTGGCCGGTAAAGACTACGGCACGCGCTGCACTGCCTTCATTCACAATCCACGTCTCCAGCGCCAACCGCGCCCGCCCATAGCGCTGATAGGTCGCCATAAAGCGCTTCCAAATCTTTTCATCCGGCGCCGCGCAAACGGCTGTCGCGTTCTGGGTCACCGGCAGCGGGTAGCTGATCTGCCCTTCCTGAATCACGATGTGCCCGTCTTCAATCCCGGCTTCACGCAGCTTCAGGTGCAGCCAACCCCAACCCGCCAGCACGGCGCCGCAGTAGAGGCTGCCGCCAAACATGGTGCTCTTGTGGTTGATATTGGCTTGCAGGGGCAGGTGCAGTTGCAGCTGGTCCTGTTGCCAGTCGAGCACCCTGAGGCCCATTTCCCGGGTGAGTGGGATGTCATGGTGAAGGATGGATTCCAGGTAACGGCTATCGCGGCTCATGGCGGCCTCTTCGTAGGTGGACGATGTCATTCGTCATCGGCGCTCTGGCTGGCACTGTCGGCGAAGTTCAGGCCGTGTTTGCGCAGTTTGTCGTGCAAGGTTTTGCGCGGCACGCCCAGGGCTTCGGCGAGGCTGCGCACGGAGCTGTGGGGGCGGGTCAGTTCGGCGGCGATCAGGCTTTTTTCGAACTGTTCGACTTGCTCGCTCAGGCCTCCGGGCGTGGAGGTCAGCACGCCGGCGGCGGGATGGTCCTGGGCGTTATCCAGGGCCAACTCCAGGCCGAGTGCGAAACGCTCCGCGGCGTTTTGCAGTTCCCGCACATTGCCCGGCCAGCTGTGGCGCAGCAACAGCGCGCGCTGGCCCGGTTGCAGTTCGTGTAAGGGCAGGCCGTGGCGGCTGCTGGCCTCGTCGGCGAAGTGCTGGAACAGCATCAGCGCATCTTCACCCCGTTCCCGTAGCGGGGGAATGCGCAGCGGCGCCACATTGAGGCGGTAATACAAGTCGGCACGGAAACGGCCCTGATCGGCGGCTTGGCGCAGGTCTTCCTTGGTGGCGGCGATAATGCGGATATCCAGCGGGATCAGCTGATTGCCACCCAGGCGCTCCACGACGCGCTCCTGTAAAAGGCGCAGCAACTTGACCTGTACATCCAGGCTCATGCTTTCGATTTCATCGAGGAACAGCGTGCCGCCATTAGCGAACTCGAACTTGCCGATGCGGCGCTTTTGCGCGCCGGTAAACGCGCCCGGTTCATGGCCGAATAGTTCGCTTTCCACGACCGATTCCGCCAGTGCTCCGGCGTTGATCGCCACAAACGGGCCGCTGCGTCGGCTTGAGAGGTCGTGCAGGGCGCGGGCGACGACCTCCTTGCCAGCGCCGGTTTCGCCGAGGATCAGCACATCGGCCTTGGTCGCGGCCAGCGCACCGATTTGCTCGCGCAGGCGCAACATCTGTGGCGAGTGCCCTACCAGGCGCGTGCTCAGTTGCTGGCGATCGCTGAGGGCCAAGCGCAGGCTGCGGTTGTCCAGTACCAGCCGGCGCAGGGCCAGGGCGCGGCGCACGCTGTCGAGCAGCGCGTCGCTGGCGAAGGGTTTTTCCAGGAAGTCATAGGCGCCGGCACGCATGGCTTGCACCGCCAGCGGTACGTCGCCGTGGCCGGTGATCAGCAGCACCGGCAGGTCGGGGTCCTGGCCGTGCAGTTCGGCCAACAATTCCAGGCCGTCCATGCCGGGCATGCGGATGTCGCTGACCACCACGCCCGGCCAGTCTCGGGACAGACGTGCGGTGAGCCCGTTGGCTTCTCCCAGGGGCAGGACGTTCAGGCCGGCCAGGTCTAAGGTCTGGCACAGGGCCTGACGCAGGTGTGGATCGTCGTCGATCAATACCACCTGAATCGAGTTGTCGATACTCATACACTGCGGTCCTCGGACGGTTGCAGACTGACGCCCGGCGAGCCGGCACGTAATTTCAAGGTTAACAGCGCGCCGCCTTCCTTGTGGTTGGCGAACAACAGTTCGCCGCCAAAGGCGCGCATCAGCGTGTCGCAGATCGCCAGGCCCAGGCCCAGGCCCTGAGTGCGCGTCTTGGTGGTGTAGAACGGCTCGCTGGCGCGGCCCAGGGCTTCCATGCAAAAGCCTGGGCCGTTGTCGCGAATATACAAGTTGACGCCATGGGGCGTGGTTTCGGCACTCAGCCAGAGTTTGCGTGGCGGGCCTTTTTCGGTGAGGGCGTCCAAGGCATTGGCCAGCAGGTTACCCAGCACCTGGCGCAGGCGGGTTTCACCAGCCTGCACCCACAGGGTTGCCTCTGGCAGGTCGCGGATCAACTCCACCTCCATCGAACGCCGACGCTTGGCCAGCAATGCCAGGGCGTCGTCCAGCGCCGGTTGCAAAGCCACGCTCTCCGGCGCATGCCGGTCGCGACGGGCGAAGGCGCGTAGGTGGGCGATAATCGAAGCCATGCGCCCGGTCAATTCGCTGATCAGCTTGAGGTTGCCACGGGCATCGTTGGTGCGCTCATGGTCGAGCAGGATTTCGGCGTTTTCGGCATAGCTGCGAATCGCCGCCAGTGGCTGATTCAATTCATGGCTGATACTCGCCGACATGGTGCCCAGCGCCGAGAGCTTACCGGCCTGGACCAGATCGTCCTGGGCGCGCACCAGTTCTTGCTGGGCATGCTCGCGCTCCAGCACTTCCTGTTTAAGGCGCCGGTTAAGGCCCTCCAGGTCGCTGGTACGCTCGGCCACGCGCATTTCCAACTCGCGGCGGGCCTTGGCTTCGAAGGCGATGCGTTCCAGATAGTGCCGGCGGCGCTGCATCAGCAACCCCAGCAACAGCATCAGCACCAACAACGTGGCACCGCCCACGGCGACGACCGTGCGCACCGGACGGTTGATCAGCGAGCGCGGCGCGAGGATTTCCACGTTCCAGCCGGTCTCGGCGATAGCCGTGGACTGGCGCAGCCAAGCGCTGCTGCTGAGGCTCAACGGCTGCGGGTCGCGGGTGGGGTAGGGCTGGATAGCAATGATGGCCTGGCGTTCTTCGGCGGTCAGTGGCCGCGTGGCGCGGAATCGCCATTGCGGGCGCGAAGTGAGGATCACCACGCCGTTGTGGTCGGTGACCAGCAATTGTTCCGGGGTATTGCCCCACAGGCTTTCGGTGTGGTCCAGGTCGACCTTCACCACCAGCACCCCGATGATAGTATCGCCGTCACGTACCGCTGCTGCGAAGAAGTAGCCGCGCTTGGCCGAGGTGGTGCCCAGGCCGAAGAACCGGCCGAGGCGCCCGGCCATGGCTTCGCTGAAATACGGACGGAAGGAAAAGTTGCGCCCGACAAAGCTGTCTTGTTTGTCCCAGTTGGACGCGGCGAGGGTCTTGCCGGTGGTGTCCATCAGATACATCACCTCTACCCCGGCCTGGGCGGCGACATCCTTGAGCAACTGGTTGGCGCTGACCAGGTGGGTGCTGACATGGGGAGCGTCCAATGCAGTACGCAGGGCCGGTAAGTCACCGAGGATCTGCGGCAGTATTTCGTAGCGGTGCAGGGTGCCCAGCAAGTTGGCGACGTAGAGGTCGAGGGTCTGGCGATTTTGCCCGGCCAGTTCGCTGCGGTAATAGCGCTCGGCCAAATGCTCCAGCGGCCACAACAGCGGTGCCAGGCACAGAGCCAGCAGGGCTAGGCTGCGCCAGCGGGGTCTTCGCGCAAGGGGTGGGGTCATGGAAGTCGCGCCTGTGAGTACAGGCGCATTATGCCTAGTGCTGCTGTGCAAGACACTCGTGCAATGCGTCTTGCCATTGTGGCTGGCTGACGTGCCATTGCTGTTGCAGGCGCGTGCAGTCCAGGCGCGAGTTCAGCGGGCGCTTGGCGGGGGTCGGGTAGGCGCTGGAAGGAATCGGTTCCAGCTCGGCGCAGGCCTTGCCTTCGGCGCGCAGTTGCTCGCCAATCGCCGCGGCAAAACCGAACCACGAGGTTTCACCCTGGGCAGTGAGGTGGTAAACACCCCAATCCCCTGCCTTACCGGCCTGCCACTGCTCGATCAGCACGCGGGTGCTGTTGGCGATAGTCCCGGCCCAGGTCGGCGCACCGATCTGGTCGGCAACGATGCGCATCTGCGCTTTTTCCTGCAGCAGGCGTTGCATGGTCAGCAGGAAATTCTTGCCATGGCCCGAATAGACCCAGCTGGTACGCAAGATCAGGTACTGGCCGCCAACAGCCGCAATCGCCTGCTCACCCGCCAGCTTGCTCTGGCCGTAGACACCCAATGGGTTCGGCGTGTCGCTTTCGGTGTACGGGGCAGGTTTGGTGCCGTCGAACACGTAGTCGGTCGAGTAGTGAATCAGCGGGATGCCCAGGGCCTTGGCTTCTTCGGCGAGGATGCGGGGGGCGATGGCATTGATGGCGAACGCAGCGTCCGGCTCGCTCTCGGCCAGATCGACGGCGGTGTGGGCCGCCGCGTTGATGATCAGGCCGGGGCGATGGGCGCGCACTTGTTGGCGGATAAGGTCTGCGTTTGCCAGGTCAAGCTGGTCGCGGCCCAGGACGATGAGTTCGCCCAGGTCCTGGAGCCGCTGTTGCAGCTCCTGGGAGACTTGGCCGTGTTGGCCGGTGATGAGGATTTTCATGGGAACAGGTCAGCTTCCATCAGCAGTTTGCCGACCTGATCCTTGGCGGAGAGTTGCGGCGGTTCGGCCAGCTCCCAGTCGATGGCCAGCGTCGGGTCATTCCAGAGAATGCTGCGCTCGGCGCTTGGCTGGTAGTAGTCGGTGGTTTTGTACAGGAACTCTGCGTACTCACTCAACACCACGAAACCATGGGCGAAGCCTTCCGGCACCCAGAGTTGGCGATGGTTCTGTGCCGACAAACGGACACCCACCCACTGGCCAAAGTTGGGTGAGCTGCGACGGATGTCGACCGCCACATCCAACACTTCACCGTAGGTGACACGCACCAGCTTGCCTTGAGTGTGTTCAAGCTGATAGTGCAAACCTCGCAGCACGCCTTTTTGCGAGCGTGAGTGATTATCCTGCACGAAATTACGCTTGAGCCCGGTGGCCGTTTCAAAGGCGCGCGCATTGAAACTTTCGTAGAAGAAACCGCGTTCGTCGCCGAATACCTTTGGCTCGAGGATCAGTACGCCGGGTAGTGTGGTTTCAACTACATTCACTGGGTCTCTCCGGCAAGCGAGTAGAGGTATTGGCCGTAGCCGGTCTTGCCAAAGTACTTGGCGCGCTCCAGCAGATAATCACGATCGATCCAGCCATTTTCATAGGCGATCTCTTCCAGGCAGGCCACTTTCAAGCCCTGGCGGTGCTCGATGGTCTGAACGTAGGTCGAGGCTTCCAGCAGGCTGTCATGGGTGCCGGTGTCGAGCCAGGCGAACCCACGGCCGAAGCGTTCAACGTGAAGATCGCCACGCTGAAGGTAGGCATTGTTGACGTCGGTGATCTCCAGCTCGCCGCGTGGCGAAGGCTTGACCGCCTTGGCGATCTTGATCACGTCGTTGTCGTAGAAGTACAGGCCGGTCACGGCATACGGTGACTTGGGCTTTGCCGGTTTTTCTTCGATGGAAAGGGCGCGGCCCTCTTTATCGAAATCAATCACACCGAAGCGCTCCGGGTCTTTCACCCAATAGCCGAAAACAGTAGCGCCCGAGGAGCGCTCGGCTGCGGTGCGTAACTGATCGCCAAAATGCTGGCCGTGGAAGATGTTGTCCCCCAGAATCAGGCACACCGCGTCATCACCGATGAACTCTTCGCCAATGATAAATGCTTGAGCCAGCCCGTCCGGGGAAGGCTGTTCGGCATACGTGAAACGCACGCCAAACTGGCTGCCATCTCCCAGCAGGTTTCGGTACTGCGGTAGGTCTACCGGAGTGGAAATCACCAGAATGTCCTTGATGCCTGCGAGCATCAGCACGGATATCGGGTAGTAGATCATCGGCTTGTCATACACCGGCAACAGCTGTTTGGACACTCCCAACGTAATGGGGTGTAGGCGAGTGCCGGAGCCGCCAGCCAACACAATTCCCTTCATCATGCGATTAGATCCTTCAAGTCGGTGTTGCCCAATCGTTCTCCCTGATAACTGCCGTCCTGGACCCTGCTGCACCATTCCAGATTATCGAGGTACCACTGTACGGTTTTGCGCAGGCCGGTCTCGAAGGTTTCTTCCGGGACCCAGCCCAGTTCGCGTTCGATCTTGCTGGCGTCGATGGCGTAGCGTTGGTCGTGGCCTGGGCGATCCTTGACGAAGGTGATCAGGTCAGTGAATTTCTCCACACCGGCTGGGCGTTGCGGCGCCAGTTCTTCCAGCAGGGCGCAGATGCCACATACCACGTCGATGTTCTTCTGTTCGTTATGGCCGCCGATGTTGTAGGTTTCGCCCACAACCCCAGTGGTGACCACTGTGAGCAGCGCACGGGCGTGATCCTCGACGAACAGCCAGTCACGCACCTGCAGACCATCGCCATACACCGGCAGTGGCTTGCCCGCCAGGGCGTTGAGAATCACCAACGGGATCAATTTTTCCGGGAAATGGAACGGCCCGTAATTGTTCGAGCAGTTGGTCAACAGCACCGGCAGGCCATAGGTGCGCTGCCAGGCGCGTACCAGGTGGTCGGACGCTGCCTTGCTCGCGGAATACGGCGAGCTCGGTGCGTAAGGCGTGGTCTCGGTGAAGAGGTCGTCCACGCCGTGCAGGTCGCCATACACCTCATCAGTGGATATGTGGTGAAAACGGAATGCGCTTTTTGCCGGCTCTGCCAGCTTCTGCCAATAGGCGCGCGTGGCTTCCAGCAGGCTGTAGGTGCCCACGATATTGGTCTGGATAAAATCCGACGGGCCGTCAATGGAGCGGTCGACATGGGACTCGGCCGCCAAGTGCATGATCGCATCGGGTTCGAAGCGTGCGAGCACGGCGCTGACGGTGGCCTGGTCGATGATATCGGCCTGGACAAACTCATAGCGGCTGTTGGACGCGATGCTGGTCAGCGACTCGAGGTTGCCGGCGTAAGTCAGCTTGTCCAGGTTGAGCACCTCGTGCTCGGTGTGCTGGATCAGGTGGCGGATCAGGGCTGAGCCGATAAAGCCAGCGCCGCCAGTAACGAGAATGCGCATATCGGAGGGCCCTTTCCTTAGATAGACATTATGCGGATGAAGCATAGCTTGAGTGGTGCGAGCCGGGTGGTGCAAGCGCTGTATTACTAGGGGGTTGCCTTGTGCCCCTGAACAATGGCGATATAGACGCCTGAAAAAACAAAGGTCGTCACAATGTCGTTAGCCACGTTGACCCACCGTGCCAGCTTGCCTTGCCCACAAGTAACCCCCGAGCAAGCAGCACACCTGCTCGAGCGACATTATGGAATGACGGGCAAATTACGCTCATTGGGCAGTCAACAAGACCTCAACTATAGAGTTGACAGCACTCGGGGCCGCTTTGTTCTGAAGATCTGCCGAGGTGACTACGCCGCGGTTGAACTCCAGGCCCAGCATGCGGCCCTCAACAGCCTGAGCACGCATCCCGGCCTGCGCGTGCCCAAGGTCATCCCGACCGTGGAGGGCGAGGATCTACTGACGGTCAACGTCGATGGCCAAACCCTGCACCTGCGGCTATTGGACTACATCGACGGCCAGCCCCTGACGCATTTACCCCACCTGAGCCGCACCGTGATCGAAGGCTTTGGTGAGCTGTGCGGGCAGATGAGCCTCGCGCTGGCAGATTTCGAGCACCCTGGCCTTGCGCGCACCCTGCAATGGGACCCGCGCCACGCGCAGGCATTGATCGCCCACCTGCTGGCAACCTTGCCCGACCTGCCGCAGCGTGCTGCTTTGGAGCAGGTGGCCAGGCAGGTCGAGGCGCATGTCCAGCCGTTGGCGGCACACCTGCCGTGGCAAGCGGTGCACATGGATATCACCGATGACAATGTGGTGTGGCAGCGTGATGCCCAGCGGCACTGGCGTATACAAGGCGTGATCGATTTTGGCGATCTGGTGCGTACCTGGCGAGTTGCCGACCTGTCGGTGACCTGCGCGGCGCTGTTGCACCATGCCGACGGTGATCCGTTTGCCCTCTTGCCGGCGATCCAGGCCTGCCACGCTGTCACGCCGTTGCAGCGCGAAGAGTTGGAGGTGTTGTGGCCGTTGATCGTCGCCCGCGCGGCAGTGTTGGTGCTCAGCAGTGAGCAGCAGCAATGCCTGGACCCGGATAACGTTTATCTAAAGAAAAACGCCGAACACGAGTGGGAAATCTTCCATATCGCCACGTCGGTGCCCTTTGAACTCATGCAAGCGGCGATTCTGCGCAGCGTCGGTGAAACATTACCGCCCGTCGCCAACCAAGACTTCGCGCCTTTATTGCCAGGCTTGGTGGGGCGCGAGTTCGCGCTGATCGACCTGTGCGTACTCAGCCCGCATTTCGAGGCTGGCAATTGGGAAACTCCCGGCATCGATCGGCGCTTGCTGGATCAAGCGGCGACGGTGCATGGGCTGGCGGCCAGTCGTTATGGGCAATACCGCTTGTCGCGCACCCGCCCCGACAGTGCGCTAGAGCCCGAGACATTACCCCTGCATGTCGAACTGCACCTGCCTCACGGCACGGTTCTGGAAGCACCCTTTGCGGGAACGCTGCGCGAAGGTGCCGACGGCTTGCTGTGCTTGCACGACAGTGAGCTGAGCCTGCGCCTGTGGGGCGTGCGCACGTCACTCAAGCCCGGCGCAACGCTGGTCAAAGGGCAGGTGCTGGGCGAGGTGCAGGCGCCGTTGACTGTGCAGTTATGCCGCGCCGACCTTGAGCCGCCGCTGTTCTGCACACCTTCCCGGGCGTTGGCGTGGCAGGCGTTGTGCCCGTCACCCTCGGCGCTGTTGGGCCTGGCCTGTGATGCTGAGCCCGAACTGGACCCGCAGGCCCTGCTGGCCCGGCGGGATGCCAGCTTTGCCCGCTCCCAGAAGCACTACTACGCCGACCCACCGCGTATCGAGCGCGGCTGGCGTAACCACCTGATCGATATGCAGGGCCGGTCCTACCTCGACATGCTTAACAACGTGGCCGTGCTGGGCCATGGCCACCCGCGCATGGCTGAGGTGGCGGCTCGGCAATGGTCGTTGCTCAACACCAACTCGCGCTTTCACTATGCGGCAATTGCCGAGTTCTCCGAGCGCCTGCTGGCGTTGGCGCCACAGGGCATGGACCGGGTGTTCCTGGTCAACAGCGGCACGGAGGCCAATGACCTGGCGATTCGTTTGGCCTGGGCCTACAGCGGCGGGCGCGACATGCTCAGCGTGCTGGAGGCCTACCACGGCTGGTCGGTGGCGGCGGATGCCGTGTCCACCTCGATTGCCGATAACCCCCAGGCCTTGAGCAGCCGCCCGGATTGGGTACACCCGGTGACCGCGCCCAATACTTACCGCGGTGAATTCCGCGGGCCGGACAGCGCGCCGGACTATGTACGAAGTGTTGAGCATAACCTGGCGAAAATCGCCGCGAGCCAGCGTCAATTGGCCGGGTTTATCTGTGAACCGGTGTACGGCAACGCCGGTGGCATCTCCCTGCCAGCGGGTTACCTGCAACAGGTGTATGGCTTGGTGCGTGCCCAGGGGGGCGTGTGCATCGCCGATGAAGTGCAGGTGGGTTACGGCCGCATGGGGCATTTCTTCTGGGGGTTTGAACAGCAGGGTGTGGTGCCTGACATCATTACCATGGCCAAGGGCATGGGCAACGGCCAGCCGTTGGGCGCAGTGATTACCCGCCGAGAGATTGCCGAGGCGCTGGAGGCCGAGGGTTACTTCTTCTCGTCATCGGGAGGCAGCCCGGTCAGTTGCCGGATCGGCATGGCAGTGCTGGACGTGATGGAAGAGGAAAAGCTGTGGGAAAACGCCCAAGTGGTAGGCGGGCATTTCAAGGCACGACTGGAGGAATTGATTGATCGCCATCCACTCGTCGGTGCCGTGCACGGTTCGGGCTTCTATCTGGGCCTTGAACTGGTGCGTGATCGCCACACCCTGGAACCTGCGACGGCAGAAACCGCCTTGTTGTGTGATCGCCTGCGGGAGCTGGGGATTTTCATGCAACCTACCGGTGATTATCTGAATATCCTCAAAATCAAGCCGCCGATGGTGACGTCCAGGCGCAGCGTGGACTTCTTTGTGGACATGCTGTCGAAAGTGCTGGATGAACAACTGTGATTCATCGATTGTTATCGGCTATTTTTTGCAGACCCGAGCACCTATCATGTTTTTAGTCTGTTAAAGCCGATTTTTATCCATTATAAGTTGCCCTTCACCCCATTCGGAGCCCTGATCGACATGACCACCTTGCACAGCACACCTCGCGCCGATGGCTTTCATATGCCTGCCGAATGGGCGCCCCAGACCCAGACCTGGATGATCTGGCCCGAGCGCCCAGACAACTGGCGCCTGGGCGGTAAGCCTGCGCAGGCGGCCCATGTGGCGGTGGCCAAGGCTATCGCACGTTTTGAGCCGGTGACCGTCGCGGTCTCCGCCAGCCAGTACGAAAACGCCCGTGCCCGCCTGGACGTACCCAATATCCGCCTGGTGGAAATGTCCAATGACGACGCGTGGGTTCGCGACACCGGCCCGACTTTCGTGATCAACGGCAGTGGTGAAGTACGGGGTGTGAACTGGGACTTCAACGCCTGGGGTGGTTTTGACGGCGGCCTGTATTCCCCGTGGAACCGCGATTCCCAAGTGGGAGGCAAGATCCTCGAGATGGAGCGCGCACCGCGTTACCGCACTGAAGGCTTTGTGCTTGAAGGCGGTTCGATTCATGTCGACGGCGAAGGCACCCTGATCACCACCGAAGAATGCCTGTTGAACCGCAACCGCAACCCACACCTTGATCGTGCGGCTATTGAGGCGGTGCTCAGCGATAACCTGGCTGTGGATAAGATCATCTGGTTGCCGGATGGCCTGTTCAACGACGAAACCGACGGCCATGTGGATAACTTCTGCTGCTACGTGCGCCCGGGCGAAGTGTTGCTGGCCTGGACCGATGACCCGCAAGACCCGAACTACCCACGCTGCCACGCAGCCATGGACGTGCTGCAAAGCAGCACCGATGCCCAGGGCCGCTCGTTCATCGTGCATAAAATGCCGATCCCGGGTCCGCTGTATGCCACTGAGGAGGAATGCGCCGGGGTAGACCTGGTTGAGGGCAGCCAGGAGCGTAATCCGACCGTGCGGTTGGCCGGTTCCTATGTCAACTTCCTGATCGTCAACGGCGGCATCATCGCGCCGAGCTTCGATGACCCGTTGGACGACCAGGCCAAGCAGATCCTGCAGAACCTTTTCCCACAGCATGAAGTGGTGATGGTGCCGGGCCGCGAACTGTTACTGGGTGGGGGCAATATCCATTGCCTGACCCAGCAGCAGCCAGCCCCGCAGCGAAAGTGAGTGCAGTTGTAACAGCGCCTTGATGGCGCACGAGCACCGCGCGTTTGCAGTGTTCCCCGCAAGCCCGCGACCCAGCCCGGTCGCGGGCTTTTTCATGCCTGCATGCCGGTGAACAGGGCACATTGGCATAGCTCTTGTATCGCTGTGGTTACAGTGGCCCAAGGGGGATGACCGCGTAGTTCTGTCACAAACCTTGAGTAAGTTAGCCGCTCACGCAGCAGGAGAGAGCGCTGAAATGAATGCCGATGTCCACCTGATGAACACGCGTACGTTCCACCCTTTGCGGGTCGACGGTGACGCCATCCATGCGTTGGCCCTTTGGTTGAAGGCGAACGGCTCGCGACAGGCCAGACAAGCGTCTGACTTGCGCAGTGTGATGAGTGAGCGCTACCCGTTGGGGTTGTTCACGGAGGATGAAGTGCAGGCGTTGTGCGAGGTAATGAGCAACTAAAGAACACCTGAAACCAACTGTGGGAGCTGGCTTGCCTGCGATGGCGGTGGCTCAGTTGAAGATTGGGTGACTGGCACACCGCTTTCGCGGGCAAGCCCGCTCCCACAGGGATCTGCGCCAGGCGCTGATGTTGTGGGCACTACCTAACCAGTGTGGGAGCTGGCTTGCCTGCGAGGGCGGTGGTTCAGTTGAAGATGTGGTGACTGGCACGCCGCTTTCGCGGGCAAGCCCGCTCCCACAGGGATCTGCGCCAGGCGCTGATGTTGTGGGCAATGCCTAACCAGTGTGGGGGCTGGCTTTGTTTCACATGAGGCGTGTCAGAAGCTGTAGGTACCGGTGACCACCAGGCTTCGCGGCTCCCCCGGTTGAATCTGCGCCGCACTGGTCGCCGAGGCGTAGTAGTTTTTGTCGGCAATATTGTTCAGCGCCGCCCTCACGTCCCACTCTTTCTGACGGAACCCGGCCAGCGCGTCCCAGCGGCCATAACCCGGCAACACCACGGTGTTGAGGTTGTCGGCATATCGATCACCCACCAGGGTCAAACCGGTTTCCGCGTACCAGCCCATCTGCGGTTTCCAGGTGATGAACAGGCTGGCGTTGCGCTTGGCCACGTCGCTGATTCGTTTGCCTTCAAAGCCATTGTTGTCCTTCTCGACCTTGGCGTCCTGCAGGCCCACGCCGCCGCGCACATACCAGTTGTCGACGATCTTGCCGGTGGCGGTCAGCTCCACGCCGCGTGAGCGTTGCTCGCCAGTGAGCAGCGTAATGGTGCGGTCCAGCGGGTCGCTGGTGCGGCGGTTGTAGAGTTCCAGTTCGTACACGGCCAGGGTGGTGCTCAGGCGTTCGTCGAACCAGTCGCTCTTCACGCCGATTTCCTTTTGCTTGGTCAGCTCCGGGCTCAGGTCGTTGGCGTTGCCGGTGGCGTTCGGCGTGATGCCGATCAGGCCGCCGCCGGCTGGTGTGAAGGTCTTGCTCCACGAAGCATAGAACGAGTGGTGTTCCAGGGGCGTCCACACCAGGCCGACCCGCGGGCTGGTGCTGTGGCTTTTCACGTTCTGTTGGATGTCGAGCAGCTTGTTGGTGGTGTCCACTTCGAAACGGTCGTAACGCAGCCCGCCCAGCAGTTGCCACTGGTCGTTCAGGCGCAGTTGGTCCTGCACATACAGGGCGCGGCTTTCGACTTCGGTGTGGTTGTTACTCGACAGTCGCATGCTCCCGGTGTGGCTCAGGCGGCGATTGGGTTGGTTGAGGTCCAGGCTCGGCACTGTTCTGCCATCCCGAGCGGAGTACAGCTTCGGATCGCGGCGCTGGCTGCCCAGCTCAATACCGGTGAGCAGGCGGTGTTCCAGGCCAAAGGTGTCGAAACCGCCTTCCAGTTCCAGGTTGTTGAACACGTTGCGGGTGGTCAGGTCCTGCTGCCAGTGTTGGCGGGTGACGCTGTTGGTTTTCGGGTCATAGCCGGTCTGGTAGGTATTGTCGAAATCACTGTCGAGCTTGAACACGCCGAGGGTGTGGCGCAGTTGCCAGTCGGCGTTGAGCTCGTAGGCGAGTTTGGAACGCAGGGACTGGGATTTATCGTCGATGTAATCGCCGTGATCAAAGTAAGTGGTGCTGCGGCTCACATCCGCCGGGCGCCCGTTGACCCCGGGAATGCCACGGTCTGGCGTGCGGTTGTAACGGCTGTATTCGTATTGCACCAGCCAGTTCAGCTCTGGAGTGAGCTGCCAGCTCATTGACGGCGCGAACAACTGGCGGTTGCCGCTGACGCCATCGCGAAAGCTGTTGTTGTCCTGGTTACCCATGTTCAGGCGCAGGCTGATGTTATCGGTGGGGTCGGTACTCAGGTCGGCATACAGGCTGCGCAAATCGTTGCTGCCGCCTTGGGCTTCGATACTGGACTTTTGCCCTGGGGTGGGCATTTTGCTCACCCGGTTGACGATGCCGCCCTGGCCGCCTCGCCCGTAAAGCACCGCAGCCGGCCCCTTGAGTACTTCGATACGCTCGATGTTATGCAGGTCGCGCACGTACTGGCTGTCGTCGCGAATGCCATCCAGATAGAAGTCATTGCTGGCGTCGAAACCACGTATGCGCAGGCTGTCGAAGCGTGTATCGGCGCCGCTGCTGACGTTGGGGATACCGCTCAACGCCTGGCCCAGCTCGTTGGTGCCATAGGAGCGCAGGCTTTCGGTTTTGACTGAGTCGATCGCCTGTGGCACATAGCGAACAGCCGTCGCGGTACGTGTCGCGGTGCTGGTCTCCTTGACCCGTGGGTCGTCTTCGTCCGCTTCCACACTGATCGAGGTTTCAGGCAAGACCGTGGCCGCACCGGCAAAGCCGGCAGACAGCAGAACAGAGAGCCCAAGGGAGAGGGGCGTCAGGCGAGGGGCAGGCATGGGAGCGTATCCAAATGACGTGGCAGGAAAATGTGCGCGAATGGTAATGCTTTGCATTTGCGCGTGTTATCTATTCCCTAACGTCCGCTCTGTCGGATTTGTTACTTAATGTGTTTCGAGGGGGATTCAAGGCGCTTTTCAGGCTTTCATCCCTGCGCCTCCGCTCGCCGCTTAGACGAATATCGCCTAAATACAGACGATTCACGAAATTGACACATAGTTCAACGCCCGCATAGGATTGCGCCCAACGCCTGTGGCTAACCACCATGACTAATCCCAATAAAAAAGGCCTGCGGCAGTTCAGTCGTCCGCGGGCCTTCTTTTTGCCGGCAAAGTCGACACCAGAAAAAGCAACAGGAGCCTGGTGTCACAGCGCGTACTCAACCCGTAATAAGGAATATAAGAAAATGTTGAAGCAACGGATGAGTCTGATCGCTCTGGGGATTTTGAGCGCATCGACAGCAATGGCAAACGACCAGGAGCAATCCAAGGGTTTCGTTGAAGACAGCCACCTGAACATCGCAGCACGTAACGCCTACATCAGCCGTGACTACAAAAACGGCAAGCAGGACAAAGCTGAATGGGGCCAAGGCTTCATCGGCAAGTTCGAGTCCGGCTTCACCCAAGGCACCGTGGGTGTGGGTGTGGATGTGATTGGCCAATACGCTATCCGCCTGGACGGTGGTAAAGGTCGCGCTGGCGCCGGCGGTATCGACTTCTTCAAGCAGGGCAACGGCACTCTTGATGACAACGGCAAGCCAAACCCAGGCTCGGCACCGCACGACCTGGCCAAAGGCGGCGCTGCCGTTAAGTTCCGCGTTTCCAACACTGTACTCAAGTACGGTGATCAGTTCCCGGCTGTGCCTGTGCTGCAGTACGACAACTCTCGCCTGTTGTCGGAAACCTACACCGGTACTTCGATCGTCTCTAAAGAAATCGCCGGTCTGCAATTGGACGCGGGTCATTTCACTAAAGAAGCGCGCAAGAGCATGGAAGGCACCGACAGCGGCCGCCTGAAAAGCATCGACTATATCGGTGGTAGCTACAAATTCACCGAGAGCCTGTCGGCTGCCCTTTACGCCTCCGACATGCAGGACGTGTTGAAGAAGCAATACGTCAACGTCAACTACGTGCTGGCCTTGCCGCAGCAGCAGTCGCTGACGTTTGACTTCAATGGCTACAAGACCAAGCTGGATCGCAGCTTCGCCTTGGAAAACCAAAAAGACGCTGACGCGCGCGACAACAAAATCTGGAGCCTGGGCGCCACGTGGGCCGTTGGCCCGCACAGCTTCACCATCGCTCACCAGCGCAGCACCGGTGACACTGGCTACCTGTACGGCGGCTACCGCAACGCCGGCGGTATCGGCGACGGCGGCAATACCATCTTGCTGGCCAACTCCTACTGGTCCGACTTCAACGGCAAGGACGAGCGCTCCTGGCAAGCAGGTTACGGCATCGACTTCGCCACCTTCGGCGTACCGGGCCTGACCTACAACATTGCCTACGTGCGCGGTACCAACATCGACGACGGTACCAACCGTGGCGATGGTACCGAGCGTGAAATCTGGAACCAGTTCAAGTACGTGGTACAGAGCGGCCCAGCCAAAGACCTGAGCCTGCGTGCTCGTGCCTCGTGGTTGCGCGTTTCCAACAACGCCAGCGAGTACAACGTAGGCGGTAACGAAATCCGTCTGTTCGCCGACTACCCGATCAACGTTTTCTAATTGATCGAATGTCGTGCCTGATGCCAGGCCATAAAAAACCCCGACTGGTTCGGGGTTTTTTTTATGCCTGGAGGCCGCTACCTAGGCCTTGGCTGGCGCGAGTTTCTTGCAGTTTTCCTTGCGTGTCGGGTACTTCTCGCACTTGCGCAACACCGTTTGCACCTGCTGCGCATTCTGCAGTTGCTGGTTGGCCAGCAGCTTTTCGGTAATAAACAGTTCCTCCGAGCCCAGGTTGCGTTCTGCCTTATCGATCATCGCCAGTGCCGATTGCCCGTCACCGCGTTTGAGGTGGTAGCTGATCATCAAGTCATAGGTGGAAGGCCCGGCCAGGGACCAGTCCTTGATCGCCTGCAACTCTTTCACCGCTTCGCTGTTTTTGCCTTGGGCCAAGCGCACAGTATAGGCAGTGCGCCGAATGCTCGGCTGGTCTTTTACCGGCGAAGCCAGGGCCTTGCGGATGAAAGCGTCAGCGTCTGGCACCTTGTTTTTCTCCAGGGCATCAATCGCGAAGTACGCGTCTTTATAGCCCTGCAAAGCCTTCGCGACCTGGGGCGTGCTCTTCATTTTCGCCCAGCTTTGCGGGTTGACCCGGGCGCGGCGTTCCTGGCGATATTCGCGTTGCAAGTACTGGCGCAGCTCGGTGTCGCGGTCCATGGCCGACATATGTGAGCGGTTGAAATATTGGCTGGTCGCGGTGAGGCCGGTGGTCAAGCCATCCTTGACCAGCACGTCCAGCTCTTTGGTGAACTGGTTGAGATTGAACTGCTGCAGCGAATCCTGCATGGCATTCTTGCGCGCGGTGAGGAACCCCGTGAGCAAGGGTTTCTGCTTGCCTTGGAAGTCGTTGAGGCGTTCCAGGCTATGGGTGGCGGCTCGCGGCGCGTAACCGGCGCGGATCATCAAGTCGGTGCCCAGCAAGTCGGCCTGGTCTTCCTGGCTGCGGCCCCAGGCGGTGCTCCATACCTGATCGGAAAAGGTATTGGCCAGGGCGGTGTACAGCACGGTATTACCGATGGTCTTCTGGGTGCCGGCCGGGTCTTTACTGAACAGTTTCATCGTACCGGAGCTGCGGTCCACGCCCGTATCGGCAGCCATGGTGGCCAAGGCGACCGTGGAGGCCACGGTGGTGAACATGTCTTTCTGCTGCTGGAAAGCGGCCATGCGGTCATGGTGATGCAGCAATACGTGGCTCATTTCATGGCCCAGCATCGCGGCGATTTCATCTTCACTGGCGACGTTGTCCAGCATGCCCAGCGGCACGAACAGATTGCCGTAGGGGTCTGCCGACGGCCCGAAGCCATAGCTGTCGGTGATCTTCACCTGCAGCGGCGGCAACTCCCCCGGCCAGCCCTTGGACAAGCGCGTGACGATGCCCTGCAAGTAGCCTTGCAGCATCGGGATATCCACCAGGTTCTGCTGGCGCGCTTCAGCGGCCGGTACCGCACGCCCGTCGTAGCTCAAACGCTGCTGGCTCTGGCGCTGTGGGTCGAGCTTGTAATACTGGCGTACGTCGCTGTTGTCCACGTAGTGGCCCTGAACCCGGGACTGGGTCGAGGGCCCCACCAGGTTCAGAAATGCCTGGTCTGCGCCTTTCAAGGTGGCGCAACCACTGAGCACCGAACTGGCCAACAGGCTGGCTGCTACTAGATATCCCTTCACCGCAACGCTCCTTTTATTGATTGCAGCCGGCACCAAAACCGATGGTGGAGTTGTTGCGGCTGTCCTTGGCCTGGCTTTTGGTCAGGCCCTGGCAGGGCAGGTCCACGACGTTCAGCGGGGGCTCGATGCGCAAATCCATGGTGTCCAGCCACACCTTCTGGCCTGCCAGTTCTACCTGCACCAGGTCCAGTGCCTGGTTGTACTGCAACACCGGCAGGGGCTGGGTGGGCGCGTCCTTTTTCGCCAGCTCACGTTGTTGCTTGCCCTGCTCGTCCAGCACTGTCACCGGGTCGGCGAGGAACGCCTTGATACTGTGGGTTTCTGCCCAGGCGCCCTGGGTGAAGAGGGCGGCGAGCAAGACGATGAGGCTTCTGTTCATCCTTGGTTTCCTTGAGTCAGATAGCAGAGCGGCGCACTCAGCGATCGCGGTCGAAGAAGGCTTCGATCCGCTCGCTGAACAGCACCAACGACAGCAACACAATGCCCAGCACGTTGACCGGGGTGATGTCATTGAGGCTCAGCAACACACTGACCCCCGCTAACATCGACATCACCAACAGCCACGACGGACATGGCGAGGTAAAAAACCAGATTTCTTGGCGACGCCACCGGCTCCAGGGGCGATGGCCCGCCAGGCGACGTGCGTGCAGCGCCTTGAGCACGGCGATCAACGCCAGCAGCCCGAGCTCCAGCAGGTCCAGCCAATTGAACGGCAGGTGGGGGAAATTGGCCGGTTCATGGTCGTAGTCCATGCCCGTATTGATCAGGTTGTCCAGCGCCATGGCGTGCAGGTAAACGCCGGGGAGCTGGCCGTGCACCGGCGACTCCACCAAGTCCCCTGTCGAGGCGATATTGGCGCCCACCAACACCAGGCGGTCGCGCAGCAATTCGGCGACCAGTGCCTGGTCGTCGGGGTCGCTGACCTCCAGGTCACTGGCCGACAACGTCAGCGTATAAGGGCAGCGCGCCTGGGCCGAGTCATCGAGTTTCCAGAACACCGCCTGGAAGAACTGCGCCACCCCATCCAGCAAAAAATGCCGTGCCGGCGCGCAGTGGCGGATATCGGCAATACGCGCCTGCTCGGGTGCCAGCTTCAGCCCCCATTGCACCGCGATGGGCTGGCGCTGAGCAGCGGTTTGCGCATCCACCGGCGGCGGCTTGCAGTGCTGCGTGGCGCAGAACACCCGGTACAGCGACATGGCAGGGGTTTCCAACAACCCTGCCTGTGTCTTCATCGCCAGTGGATATTTGTCATCCACGCCTTCCCACACCACCAGGGCCGGCTGGCTCACCTGCATAAACGGCGCCAGCGTATTCGCCTGGCCCGCCTCTGCGCGCATCAACCCCGTATTGGCCAGCCACAGCGGGATGCCTTGGCGCTGATAACGCTCAAACACATTCGCCAGCAACTGACTGCCCCGCGCAGGGTCACCGAACGAGTGGTCGTGGCTATAAAGCAAATCCACAAACACCGCCTGGGGCTTGTACGCCAGCAACCGCTTGAACAACTTACTCTGCTCGCCATACGGCATGGGCCATGAACTGTTATTGCGCATCAGGTAGGCATCATCGATCAACACCACCGCCACCCGCTGCTGCCCAAGGCTCGGGTAGTGACTGGCGAACATGCGATTGAGCCACTGCGCCGACGCCTTGTCGCTGGAACTGGCCAGGCCGAAAGGATCAAGAATCGCCAGCAACACGATGATGACCGCCAGCCAATAGCGGCGGTATTTGAATAGCGGGGGTTTGGACAACATCCATGTCTCGATAAAAACGCAAGCAAGGCGGGGTTTTTAACGGAGTGGGGAGGGGGTGTCAATTGGAAAAGTGGCTAAGTGCCATATCGCGATGGGCGCATGGATCGTCATTCGTAAAAAAGCCCGGGCGTGTCCAGGCCGGGGTTTTATTCCGTGGGCTTCGGGCGGCCAGCCTAGGCACCACATCACTTCGCTATTGCTCAACGTTCCTGGGCTATTCAATCATCACCTCCCTCATCTCCTGGAAATAGGAGTGCGAAAAGGCAGTCTTTGTATTTGCCACCCTGGTAGTCGGTTGATTTGTCGATCTCACCGCGATGAGGCTTGCGCTGCAGGATGGCAAGGTGTGGACAGGATGTGGACATGCGGAAACAACAAAGCCTCCACATTTCTGTGGAGGCTTTGTTTTGTATGGTGCCGGCACCAGGAGTCGAACCCGGGACCTACTGATTACAAGTCAGTTGCTCTACCAACTGAGCTATACCGGCGTGTTAGGGCGACGATTATAGCGATTGGAAAGGTTCTGTAAACCCCTGAATTCTGACTATTTTTGCAAAGTCGGAGGTTTCTCGCGATTAGGGCGTTTTCCCCGTGTCTTCACAGGTTGAAGAGCGCGTGCAAAGTACGGGTCCAACTCCATGCAGTAGACGAGATCGATAGGGTTCAAGCATCCCTTGGACAGACCCCCTCGTAACCTGATGCACAACGGGCTTTACCCCTTGCCAAACGCGCCAAACAGCCCGCACAAAGAGCCCGTTATGCGTCTGGCGCCAGATGCTTATGCACAATCGGTTGGTAACGGTTGTCCCGAAACAGCCATTTTGTGCAGCAGTTCTCAACACGCTGCAACTGCCTGTTTTGTGTGCATTTTATTTTGTGAACAAAAAATAACCAGGCCGGCTTTGGGTGTGAAGTGCCTATATCTAGGGCCTCTGCAAACTATTCATCAACAGAGTTATCCACAAGGCGCTTGTAGGATTTTTTGCCCTTTATTCGCGCTCGGCCAGCACCATCAGGTTGCGAGGGGTCAACGATGGTTCGCAGAAGCTGCCGACCTCGACGTTGTAGCCCTGTTCCACCATGAACAGTGCCCGGTCCAATACCAACCACAGTTCCAATGGGCGTCGAAACAAGCCTCTCACTAACTCAAGGTTGCGCACTTCGGCCAGGCGCTGCCAGCCGTGGGCTTCCAGCGTCGTCCAATCCTGTTCACCTGTGGATAAGCCCTTGAGGCTCGCCAGTTCCTGGCAGTAGTCGGCAAAGGATTTATCCAGCCAACTGGCGGGCAGGGAGGGTGTCGGCAGGTAGTCGTCGCAGCCGCGCACTTGCCGCTGTAGTTGGTCAAAGCCCAGGCGCCTGGCCATGGAGGTGTCTCGTTGTTGGCGTACACGGTTGCCGGCGGTGACGGTTTCGCTCAGGGGCAGGCCCAGGTCATCAATCGACAGTTGCAGCAGTGAGGCGCGCCCGGCGGCGGAGACGGCCTGATAACGGTCGGCGGTGATGCGGTTGTAGCAGCAGGGCGCCAGGGCCAGTTGTTTGCAGCCGGCGGCGCTGGCCAGTTGCAGCAGGCGCACATGCAGGTCGCCGCAGGCATGCAGGGCGACCGGTGTGTGTTCGGGCTGGATCGCGACATCCGCCATGACGTCTTGGAGGTGATGGGTTGCGTGGAGGTCGTGGCGATCACTCAAGGCTTGGCCGGAGGCGATGAGGGCGGGGTCGTACTCCAGGCAGGTCAGTTGTTGACCGGGTTGCAGCAGGCGACGTCCGAGGTGGCCTTTGCCGGCGCACCAGTCCAGCCAGTGGGCAGGCGTTTGGGCAAAAGTCAGCGCGGCGCCGAAGGCTTCGATCTGTTGCCATTTGCGCCCGGGCACGTCGACATTCAGGCGATGGCGAGCGGGCTCCAGGGTGTGCGTGGGTAACTTATCCACAGCGCCGAGGCGCAGCGCGCGAGCGGCCAGCTGTGGAAACGGTGCGGGCGCGGGCAGGTCGTGGGGTTGGTTATGACTGGCTTCAGCTTCGGCCAGCGAGCGCTGACGCAACCACCGGGATAATTCCGGATGCTCGGTTTCCCAGGGCAACTGCAACTGGGTAAAGGGCCGTGGTCGCCACAGCCCTTGGTGCTCGATCAGGAATGCATCCAGTGCCTGGAAGCGTGCCTCAACGTCCTTGGCATGCATCGACGCGCAGCCATTTTTCCAGCAGTTTGAAGCCGCGCACCAGCACGTAGGCCATCAGCAGGTAGAACAACCCCGCAGCGAAGAAAATCTCCACCGGCAGGTAAGTGCGCGCAATGATGGTGCGCGCCATGCCGGTCAGTTCCAGCAGGGTCACGGTACTGGCCAGGGCGCTGGCCTTGAGCATCAGGATCACTTCGTTGCTGTAGGCCGGCAGGCCAATACGCGAGGCGCGTGGCAGAATGATGTAGAACAGCGTCTTGGGCTTGGACATGCCCAGGGCCCGCGCCGCTTCGATTTCTCCCGGCGGGATGGCCTGGATCGCACCGCGCAGGATCTCGGCGATATAGGCGGCGGTGTGCAGGGTCATAGTGGCGGTGGCGCACCAGAACGGGTCGCGCAGGTACGGCCACATGAAGCTGTTGCGCACGGCGTCGAACTGCGCAAGGCCGTAATACACCAGGAACAACTGCACCAGCAGCGGCGTGCCACGGAAGAAGAAAATGTAGCCGTAGGGCAGGGCGCTCACGTACCAGCGGCGCGAAGAGCGGGCGATGCCGAGTGGGATCGCCAGCAGCAGACCGGCGATCACGGCGATTGCCACCAGCTCCAGGGTCAAGGTTGCGCCCTGGGCCAACTTCGGCAGCCACTTGATGATCACGGCCCAGTTCAGGCCCAGGTCAAAGTGCGATAGCCAGCTGTAGTCGCCGCTCATTGGGTGCTCCTTGCAAAGCCGCGGGCGGCGCGTTTTTCCAGGAAGTGCATGCTGGTCATCGCCAGTACGGTCAGGCCCAGGTACATGAATGCGGCGACCATGAAGAAGGTGAAGGGTTGCTTGGTCACGGTCACGCCGATTTGCGCATGGCGCATGATTTCTTCCAGGCCGATTACCGACACCAGCGCGGTGTCTTTCATCAGGATCATGAACAGGTTACCCAGGCCCGGCAGGGCGATGCGCCACATCTGCGGCATGATCAGCCGGGTGAAAATCCGAAACTTCGACAGCCCCAACGCCACACCGGCTTCGCGGTGCCCCTTGGGAATGGCGAGGATCGCGCCGCGGAACACTTCCGTTGCGTAGGCGCCGAAGCACAGGCCCAGGGCGATGACGCCGGCGGCGAAGGCACTCAGCGACAGGTCGGGGTTGCCGAAGAACTCACCCAGGGCACGCATCAGATTGACGGTGCCGAAGTAAATCAGCAGCACCCACAGTAATTCGGGAATACCGCGAACGATGGTCGAATACGCACCGCCCAGCCATTGCAGCGGCTTGTACGGCGAAGTCTTGGCCAAGGCGCCGGCAAGGCCGAGCACCAGCCCCAGGCACAGGGCCGTGAGCGCCAGTTTGACGGTCATCAGCGCGCCGGCGGCGAGCGCCGGGCCGAATCCGTAGAGATCGAAATTCATGGTGTTTTCATATCGCGGCAGGCATTGCTAAAAGCCAGCGCGCTCGCAGGAGCGCGCCGGGCAGGCCGTTCAGATCATTCGATGCTGAACGGGAAGTACTTGTCGTTGATCTTTTTGTAGGTGCCGTCTGCCTTGATCTCTGCCAGGGCTTTGTTCAGGCGCTCGCGCAGCGGGTCGCCCTTGCGTACGGCGATACCGATCTTGTCGCTTTCTACCACCGGGTCGCCTTTGAATTCATAGGCCGAACCGTCTTTGCTCTTGAGCCATTCGTACTGCACGTACTTGTCAGCCAGGATGCCGTCGAGGCGACCGGAGGTCAGGTCGAGGTAGGCGTTTTCCTGTGTGTCGTAGAGCTTGGCTTCGGTGTCCGGCAGCTTGTCTTCCAGGTAGGTACCGGCCAGCGTTGCGCGCTGTGCACCGATCACCTTGCCTTTGAGGTAAGTGGCGTCGGTCTTGAAATCCGCAGTGGCTTTGGGCGCAATGAACTGCAGCTTGTTGGAGTAGTACGGGTCGGTGAAGTCCACCGCCTGCTTGCGCTCGTCGGTGATCGACAGCGAAGACACCAGGAAGTCGAACTTCTTGGCGTTCAGGGCGGGGATGATACCGTCCCAGTCGGACACATACACTTCGCACTTCTCGACTTTCATCTTGGCGCACAGGGCGTCGCCGATGTCCTTGTCGAAGCCGACAACGTTACCGCTGGCGTCTTTATTGTTGAACGGCGGGTAGGCCGCTTCGATCCCCATTTTCAAGGTTTCTGCCATGGCCGTGGCGCTGAACGCCATCGAGACGGCCGCGGCCAGAAGGAATTTCTTATAGGTCTGCATGCATGTTGCTCCGTTAGCGGTTGCTGGACATGAATTGTTTGCAGCGCGCCGAAAGCGGGTTTTCAAACACCTGCTGTGGCGATCCTTGCTCTTCGACCAGGCCCTGGTGCAAAAACACCACTTCGCTGGATACCTGACGGGCGAAACCCATTTCGTGGGTGACCAGCAGCATGGTGCGGCCTTCTTCGGCCAGTGCGCGGATCACATTAAGTACTTCCTGAACCATTTCCGGGTCAAGCGCCGACGTCGGCTCATCGAACAGGATGACTTTAGGTTGCATCGCCAGGGTGCGGGCAATCGCCGCCCGCTGTTGCTGGCCGCCGGAGAGTTGCGCAGGGTAAGCGTGGCGCTTGTCGGCAATACCGACCTTGGCCAGCAGGGCCTCGGCCACTTCTATGGCTTCTGCCTTGCTTTGGCCGAGCACGCGACGAGGGGCCTCGATGATGTTGTCGAGGATGCTCATGTGCGGCCACAGGTTAAAGTTTTGAAACACAAACCCGATTTCGCTGCGCAGGCGGTTGATCTGCTTGCCGTCGGCGGCCATCAGTTCGCCGTTTTTCGCGGCCTTGAGCTTGAGTTCTTCGCCGGCCACCAGGATCTGGCCCTGGTGCGGGTTTTCCAGCAGGTTGATGCAGCGCAGGAAGGTGGACTTGCCGGAACCGGAGGAACCCAGGATCGAGATCACATCGCCGTCGCGAGCGGTCAGCGAGATACCCTTGAGTACCTCAAGCTCACCATAGCGTTTGTGCAAGTTGCGGATTTCAAGCGCGGGCGTGGCCTCGGCCATGTGCGGTCCTCATTGTGTTCGTTGCGATCTTCGCTGTTGGGCCGCCTTCCTGGCGAGGCGCCAAGCTAGCATAGCGTTTGGATGACAGCCAACAGCGCTGCGGACGGTTAACCGATGGTCTGCGGCAGGGTGTCGCATCGGCGCAGTAGCGTGTCGCGCCATCAACAACCTACAGACGTTTGAACCGGAAAGATCCACAGGCTTCGCGTAAAAAAGGGCGCGATGGTGCCAGCTTTGGCCGGGTGTTGGAAGGGTTAACCGGGCAAACGGTCCATATCAGCCCGTTTATGGGGCGTCATGTACTTTTTGTGTGTGTTTTTGGTGCGTCGGTGTGCCGAGAATTTGAGTCGCACGGTAACGCTATAGCGGAATGCCATTGTTCTCAATGACTTGCGATAGATGGCGAATTGTCCTACAGCCCCCGTCAACTCTGGCTCTGAAATATTTTGGCGCAAATCTTGCGTAAAAAATAAAGAACGCCCTGTTGGATTCTTTTCACGAGAAAGGCTGCAGGCCGGGCGAACCGTTTTCGCAATTCCTCGCAAAGGTGTGTCAATGAGTAGTACGCAAAGCTCCAATGACCTCGAACAGGGGCTCAAACCGCGGCACGTCACCATGCTGTCGATTGCCGGCGTCATTGGCGCCGGTTTGTTTGTCGGCTCCGGCCATGCGATCGCTGCTGCCGGCCCGGCTGTACTGTTGGCCTATGCAGCCGCCGGTACACTGGTGGTCTTGGTGATGCGCATGCTGGCCGAGATGGCCGTTGCGTCACCCGATACCGGTTCGTTCTCTACCTATGCCGACCGGGCAATCGGCCACTGGGCCGGTTTCACCATTGGCTGGCTCTACTGGTGGTTCTGGGTGCTGGTGATTCCGTTGGAGGCCAACGCAGCGGCGACCATCCTGCACGCCTGGTTCCCCGACGTGGCGATTTGGGCGTTTACCCTAATCATTACGTTGTTGCTGACTGCAACCAACCTGTTCAGTGTGAAGAACTACGGTGAGTTCGAGTTCTGGTTTGCGCTGATCAAAGTCGTTGCGATCGTCGGCTTTGTGATCCTCGGCCTGGCCGCGATCTTCGGCTTCTTGCCCACCAGCCAGGTCAGCGGTGTTTCGCACCTGTTCGATACCCAAGGGTTCATGCCCAACGGCATGGGCGCGGTGTTGGCGGCGATCCTGACCACCATGTTCTCGTTCATGGGCACTGAGATTGTCACCATTGCTGCCGCCGAATCGAAGAACCCTGGCCAGCAAATCACCAAGGCCACCAATTCGGTGATCTGGCGGATTGGTTTGTTCTACCTGTTGTCGATCTTCATCGTGGTCTCCCTGGTGCCTTGGAACGATCCGACCTTGGCTGCCGTAGGTTCCTACCAGACTGTGCTGGAACGCATGGGCATTCCGAACGCCAAGCTGATTGTCGACCTGGTGGTGCTGGTTGCCGTGACCAGCTGCCTCAACTCGGCGCTGTACACCGCGTCGCGCATGCTGTTCTCCCTGGGCCGTCGCGGTGACGCACCGGCCGTGGCCAAGCGTACCAACAAGAGCGGCACGCCTTACTGGGCAGTGTTGCTGTCTACCGGCGCTGCGTTCCTGGCGGTATTTGCCAACTACGTCGCCCCGGCGGCCGTGTTCGAATTCCTGCTGGCCAGCTCCGGCGCCATTGCGTTGCTGGTGTACCTGGTGATTGCCGTGTCGCAACTGCGCATGCGTCAGAAGCGTGCGGCGGCGGGCGAGAAGATTGTGTTCAAGATGTGGTTGTTTCCTGGCCTGACGTACGCGGTGATGGTGTTTATCGTCGGTACGTTGACCATCATGCTGTTCCAGGAAGCGCACCGGGTCGAGATCATCGCCACCGGGATTCTGAGCTTGCTGGTGGTGTTGGCGGGGTTGGTGGTGGCGAGCCGTCGCAAGGCTCAAAGAGTGGGGGCTGCGGCGCTTAACTGATACGCCGCTATTGAAACTGTGGGAGCGGGCTTGCTCGCGAATGCGCTAGACCAGTCAATAATTGAGTGACTGTCAGAATGCATTCGCGAGCAAGCCCGCTCCCACATTTTTATTTTGCGTCAGTCGGGGGCGTTGGCCAGCGCCTGGGACGCCGCCACGTAGTCGGCCTGGAACTGCGGCGACTCAATCCACGCCAATGCGGCGGCTTCATCATCGCTGTCCGTCGCCCACTGCCGATACTCGATCAGCGCCGCCAGGATAAAGTCGGTCGCTTCCTCTTCGCCTTCCTGCTCCAGCACCAACGCCAGCAACGGGTGCGCCAGGAACACCGCACACAGCGCCTGCTGGCTGATCTCGCCGGCGGTACGCATTTCGACGAACAGTTCAGTCAAATCCACCGACTCAAGGTCGATGCGGCTGTCGTCGCCAGCAAAAGCATCCGGCTTGTGCGCCACGGCGCGCTGGGTGCGGTTTTGCTTGGCCTTGGCTTTTGCCCGGTGGGCGCGTTTTTGCTGCTTGTTTGGCGAGGCCATGGGCTTAACGTCCTTGGGGTCTGGGTTTAGAGGGTGTATTGAAGCGCAGGTTGGGGTAAATCCCAAGGGTTTCTCGGGCGGCAATGATTGCTGTAGTGCTCGACCTTATCTGCGCGGGTACTTAGGCTGACAGTCTATGGATCCACCAGAGCCCGCCCATGACCCGTGACACCCTGGAACACCATCAGGTCCCGATCTACTTCGTTGCCGTCTTTGCGGCCGTCACGTTTGGCCTGCTCTGGCCCTTGTCGGCGCAGGGCCTCAGTCTTTGGGTGACCCCTGCCATCGCCGTGCTGATGTATGCGATGTTTTTGCAGATACCCTTTCTTGAGCTGCGCCAAGGCTTGGGCAACAAGCGCTTCATGGGGGCCTTGCTGCTGGCCAATTTCATCCTGGTGCCTTTACTGGTGTGGGGGTTGACCCGCGGCCTGGTGGAGCGCCCGGCGTTGCTGGGGGGCGCTCTGCTGGTGTTGCTGACGCCCTGTATCGACTACGTGGTGGTGTTTACCCATATCGGCAAGGGCGACTCGCGGTCGATGCTGGCGGCAACCCCGCTGCTGCTGTTGCTGCAACTGCTGCTGTTGCCGGTATACCTAGGGTTGATGTTGGGCGAGCAATCGGCCGTGGTGGTGGCTGCGAGGCCGTTTGTCGAGGCGTTCTTGGGGCTGATTGTGGTGCCGATGCTTCTGGCGGTTTTGACCAGCACTCTTGCGCGGCGGTCGAGCATAATCAGTCATTGGAACAGTGCCTGGGCGTGGTTGCCGGTGCCGGCGATGGCGTTGGTGCTGTTTGTCGTGCTCGCTTCGCACATCACGGCGGTAATGCAGGATATCAATGTGTTGCTGCCAGTTATTCCGGTCTACGTGGCCTTTGTGTTGCTGGCGCCGTTGATGGGCATTGGAGCTGCGCGCCTGTTCGCACTGCCAGCTTTGACGGCGCGGGCGGTAACGTTCAGTGCGTCGACCCGTAATTCGCTGGTGGTTTTACCG
Organism: Pseudomonas sp. FSL W5-0203; assembly: GCF_001896155.1. Taxonomy (NCBI): domain Bacteria; kingdom Pseudomonadati; phylum Pseudomonadota; class Gammaproteobacteria; order Pseudomonadales; family Pseudomonadaceae; genus Pseudomonas; species Pseudomonas sp. FSL W5-0203. The sequence goes on along the minus strand of NZ_MPOR01000003.1, from coordinate 242,380 downwards.
TTGGCGCTGGCCCTGCCGGAGGATGTGCGCGGCTTGGCCGCAGCGGTGGTGGTCCTGCAGACCCTGATCGAGTTGGTTGCCGAGTTGGTCTACGTTCGCCTGATCCCGGCAGTGGTGTGGCCCTCCAGTCGGTAACCGCGTGAATGTTCAGGTCTGTTCAGGCGCCATTCAGGGGCGCGTTCGGCACCATACGCCAGCGCTTCCCACCTGACAGGTCACCCGATGGATCACCGCAACCGTTTTCGCCTGGAGTCACTGGGTATTTTCCTGGTCGCTCTCTTGTTGTTCACAGTAGGCATCTGGGATCAGCAGCCCCAGGGTTTTGACGGGCGGTGGGCGCTTTTCCTGCAGGAAATGTATCGCCATGGCGCGAGTCTTTTCCCCACCACCTACGGCCAGCCCTATGCGGATTACCCAGGCACCGCGACCTTCTTCAGTTATCTATTCGCCCGCTTGTTCGACGCGCCGAACCACTTGGCGAATGTGCTGCCCACGGCGCTCGCCTCGGCGGGTGTGATCGCGCTGATGTATCGTCTGCTGGCACCCTACAGCCGTGCCTGGTCGCTGCTGACGATGCTGCTCACGCTGCTCACCGCCCAGTTGCTCGAAAAGTCGCGCTCGGTGTGCCTGGACCAGATGGTCGCGTTGTTATGCGTGGGCAGTTTCTATCTGCTGCACACCGGCGAACGCCTCGGGTCACGGCTGAGGCAACTGGCGGTGTTCCCGTTGTTCATCCTGGGTTTCGCCATACGTGGGCCGCTGGGGTTGATTGAAGTCTGCGGGGTGGTGTGTGTGTATTGGGCGTTGGGCAAACCGGGGGTGCGTGTCCGGCAGATCCTGATCCACGGCGTTGTCGGCCTGGTGTTGCTCGCCGCGTGCTGGTGGTTATTGATGAAGCTTGCGCGGTTCAGTGGTGGCAATGCGTTTGCCGATGAAGTCTTCAAGATGCAAGTCGGTGGGCGTCTGGATGAGTCGGGTGAGCCGTTTTACTTTTACTTCCAACTGAGCTTGTACCGCTACTTCCCGGTGGTACCGCTGGCGTTTGCAACCCTGTTTGCGTTGCGCCATCGCTGGCCCGAGCGTTGGGGCAATGAGCACCTGCAATTGCTGGTGCGGTTCGGGGGCTGCGGCTTGATGATTCTGCTCGGCCTGTCGGTACCGCACTTCAAGCGCGCTTATTACATTCTGCCGATGGTGCCGATGTTTGCGGCTGTCGCTGCCTACGGGCTGCTGCATGCGCAAGGCTGGCTGGTGGGCGTGCGTCGTGGCTACGAATGGCTGGTCGCGGCGCTGCCGGCGTTGTGCGTGGTTGTGTTGTTTGTGTGTCGACACGCCTGGCACAAGCAGGGCTACTGGCCGGAGATTTCCTTGCCGTTGATGATCGGCGTGCTGGTGGTGCTGCAAGCCGCAGCGTTGATTGCCTGGCAGCGAGCATGGCGGTTGGTGTGGCTCAGTCTGATCGCCCTGGCGGCGCAATGGCTGTTGCTGGTGACGGTGATAGAGCCGGCCAAGGACCTGCAATTCGATACTCGGCGGTTTGTCAGCCAGGTGGAGGCGTTGCGCCAGGCGCAGCCGGGCCCTTTGGTATTTGTCGACCTGGCACGGGATACCTGGGCGGTGCGCTACATGATGAACCTGGATCACGATGAACAGCCGCTGTTTGTCGGGCGACACGAGCTTGAGAAATTGGCGGCGCTGCCCCGGCCCTCGTGGGTGATCGTGTCGCGCAAGGAGACCGCGCTGTTGAAGGGGTCGCCGGTGGAGCACTTGGCGCCGAGCTATCAAGGGCGCTTGAATGACAACCCGTTGATGGTGTTTTTGCTCAAGTAAGGAGGCCCTTGAGCCAAGGGCCTGTCGAGCAGATGATTATTTGCAACGGAAGCTTTCAGGCATCGTGACCGTATAGTTGCGCTGCACGCGGTCCTGGAAATTCAGGTTCTGCAAACCCTGCTGCACCAGGAAGGCTTCGACCTTGGCGGCTTGGCAGTCGTCGTTATAGGACGACGCCCTTAGCAGGTAGACAGCGCGCCTGCTCACTTCATCACGAGCGGTGACCCGGAAGGTGGTGAGCGTGGTGTAGCCGGTGCGCTCCGAGGTCCCTACCGGGCCGTAGGAGGTGTTCGGGGTGCTGGTGCAGGTCAGTTGGTCGGTCTTTTTCTTGTTCTTCTTGCATTGGGTGGTGGTGCTGTTTGCCACTTGCCCGTATTCGGTGGCGGTGTAGCGATACGTCACCTGCTTGCTGTCGACATCCAGGGTAACGGTCATTTTGATCGGCGCGTGGTTCTTGGGCAGCGTGGTGTCGGTGAAGACATTGCGAAAGCCCTGATCCTGCATGGCGCGGACCATGTCACGCAAGTAGTAGCGGGCGTTGAGCGAGTTTTCGTCACTGCCGCCAGTGGAGGTCACCAGCACGGTTGCCTGTCGGTCAAAGTGGTAGTCCGGGTCAGGCGTTGCGTTGATTGCTACGTCCAACTGCGTGGCACACCCACTGAGCAGGGCGGTCAGTATGAATAAGGTGCAAAGCAAGAAGCGGGTCATGAAAAAACCTTACAACTGAGATTTGGGTAAAGGCTGAACGATTGAGTCCAGCCAAAAATAACCCTCAATCGTCTTCCTGCGACATCGTGTCCGTAAATGCGTGAGTCGTATTAAATCGCAGGCAATAAAAAACCCCAAGGAACACATTGTTCCTTGGGGTTTCTCGGTATTTTGGTGCCCAGAGACGGAATCGAACCGCCGACACGGGGATTTTCAATCCCCTGCTCTACCGACTGAGCTATCTGGGCAACGGGGCGCATTAAACGGGTTTTTCAGGGGGTCGTCAAGCAAGTTTTCAAAAAATATTTAATTATTACCGTCGCTTACGTGCAGACCCCGGTTTTTGATCAATTATTGAGCAGGTGGGACGTAGCCTTCGGCCTGGGCGTATTCCTCGCCGGAAAAGAACTTGTCCATTTCGCCCTGCAGGTATTTGCGGTCTTCGGCGTTCATCATGTTCAGGCGTTTTTCGTTAATCAGCAGGGTCTGGTGTTTTTGCCAGTCGGCCCACGCCTGGGCGGAAACGTTATCGTAGATGTCCTGGCCTTTGGCACCCGGAAAAGGGGCACGTTCCAGGGCTGGCAGTTCTTCTTTGTACTTACGGCACATAACGGTGCGGGTCATGACGAAACTCCTGCGTTCAATACGTCGGCCGCGCGCTTGAGCAATGTTTTTACCGGGGCGGCAAGGCCCAGGCGCGGCGGGGTGGCGAGGTTATACCAGAGCCAGTCGGCCTCGGCCACGTGATGGGCGGTTTCCTCGACCTGGACCAGCCAGGGTTCGATGGCCAACTGGAAGTGGCTGAAGGTGTGGATCAGCCCCGGCAGTTCCTGATGCTTGCCCAGCGCGAGTGCATGCTGGTTGGCCAGGTGGTCAAGGTCGCCCAGGTCATCCAGCTCCGGCAAGCTCCACAAGCCGCCCCACAAGCCCGTAGACGGGCGACGGTAAAGCAGGATCGCGCCCTCGGTGTTCGCCAGCATGGGCATCAGCGTGCGCTTTTGCGGGATGGTCTTGCGCGGCTTGGGGGTCGGGTAACGTGTCTCCAGGCCGAGCATGTGGGCTTCGCAGCCTTTTTCCAGCGGGCACAGCAAGCAACTGGGTTTGCTGCGAGTGCAGAGCGTGGCGCCCATGTCCATCATTGCCTGGGTGTAGGCGTTGACGCGGGTATGGGGCGTAAAGCGCTCTGCAGTGGCCCACAGCTGCTTGGCCACCTTGGGCTCGCCAGGGTAACCCTCTTGCGCGGTAAAGCGGGCCAGCACGCGTTTGACGTTGCCGTCGAGGATCGGCGCGCGCAGGCCCATGCTCAGGCTGGCTATCGCACCAGCGGTGGACAGGCCGATGCCCGGCAGCTCGGTGAGCTTTTCGACGTCGCGGGGGAATTCGCCGCCGTATTCGGCCACCACGATCTTCGCGGTCTTTTGCAGGTTGCGTGCCCGGGTGTAGTAGCCCAGGCCCGTCCACAGGTGCAGCACTTCGTCTTCCGGCGCGGCGGCCAGGGCTTCGACCGTGGGCAGGGACGCCATGAACCGGTCGAAATAATTGAGCACGGTGCTCACTTGGGTCTGTTGCAGCATGATCTCCGACACCCACACCCGATACGGCGTGATGCCCTGTTGCCAGGGCAGGTCGTGGCGGCCGTGGCGGTCGTACCAGTTCAGCACCGCCTGTGAAAACTGCTCGTTTTTCATCGGTTGAACAGGCCTTTCAATGCGTCTTTGAGCTTGGGATTAACCTTGTCGAGTTTCTCTTCCAGCTTCTCGTTCAGGCGATTGCCGGCCGCCTTGAGGGCGACCTGGCCCAGGCCGTCCTTGTCCAGGCGGCAGGCTTTGGCGCCCAGCTCCAGCGGGCCACGGCAGCGCAATGGCACTTCAATGCCCTGGAAATTGGCGCCGACCTGGCAAGCCGGGTCCGGCACCTCGCGCTTGTCGCCTTCAACGATGATACCGACGCGGTAATCCATGCCCAGCACGCGCAAGTCGACATCGCCATTGCCATTCACCGTCAACCCAGGGATGCGCACTTTCAGGTCGGGGTTGCTGGCCACGCCGTTACGGAACGTCAGGTTGCCGCGCAGTTCCTGGAAGGGGGTGTCCTTGCCCGGCGGCACAGTGCTCAGGGTCTTGCGGTTGAGCAGGGCGATCCCGGTGCAAACCTGCTGCTCGATGTTGGCGTTGAGCAACACCCCATTATTGATCACAAAGCTGGCGGTGCCGTTGAGGCTGTCGATCAATGCCTTCTGGCTGTTGCCGCGCCCGGTCAGGTTGCTGTCCAGCGTGACCTGGCCTTTGACGGGCGGGTTTTTCCCCTGGGCCTGCAGGATTTTCTCAACCGGTACTTGCTTGATATGGGTTTGCACGGCCAGAAGCGGGAGATCCTGGCGCACATCGAGCGTGCCGTTGGCCTGGAAGGTGCCGTTATAGAGACCGCCGCTCAGGGTGTCGAGCTTGAGCTGGCCGTCGATGCCGGAGGCTTTGAGTACCGCGTTCTGGATCGGCAACTGGCTCAGGGTGAGTTGGCCGAACGCAAGGTCGGCGTCGATATCCAGGCTGCGCAAGCGGGTCAGCGGCAGCAGTTTGTCGGTACTCCAGGCGCCTTTGGTCGGGGCGTCCGGCAGCGGCGTGTTGCCGCCAGCCGCCATCGCACCGGCCTCGCTGCTCTGCACTTCGGCCTGGCGAGCGGCGGTTGCGCCTTTGGCTGCTTCGGATTTGGCCGGCAAGTAGTTGTCGGCATTGAAGGTATCGGCCTTGAGCTGTACCCGCAGGGACTGCTTGGCGAAATCTTCTACAGCGACACGGCCGCTGAAGGTGCTTTCGTCGAGTTTCAGGTTCAGGTTTTCCAGGGCCACGCTGTTGGGCGTGCCCTTGAGGCGGCTCACCAGTTCGACCTTGCTCAGGCTGCCCGGTGCCATGGCCGGCAGCGGGTGGCCGATGCTTTCAAGGAACTTGGCGAGGTCGAACTGGGCCACAGACAGCGCGCCACTGACCTGCGGGGTCTTGTCCACGTCGTTGACCTTCAGTTCGCCCAGGGCCCGCAACTGGTTGGCCGACAGCTTCAGGTTGGTCCATTCGGCGACGTTGGCCGCCAGGTCCACCAGCAGTTGGCCCTGGGTAGAGAAGCTCACGGTCTTGCCTTGCAGCGGCTCGCCGGTGGCTTCACCGCTAAAGCGCATGTCTTCGAACTGGTAGCGCTTGAGGGCCCGCTGGATGCGCAAGTTGCCGTTCAGCTCGGTCTTGACCCGCATCAGCGGCTGGTTGCTACCCAGGAACGCCGTGAGTTTCAGCGGAATGCTGGCGCCTTCGTGGATGGCTCCGGCGCTCAGTTGGATGCTCTCGGCACTCAATTGCTTGCCGGTCTGTTCATCGGTGTACTCAACACGAGCGTTGTTGATGGTCAGGCTGTCGATGTCCAGGCGGATCGGCTGCGGCGGCTTTTCCGGCTTGGTTTCAGCCACGGGTTCGACTGGCGCGGGAGCGGGGGTGCCTGTGGTTTCGTCGGGCAGGTTCTTGCCGATGTCTTCCCAGTTGCCGTGGCCCTGTTTGTCGCGGTTCAGGCGCAGGTTCAAGCCCTCGACACGCACATCGCTCATCTGCACTTCGCGGCGCAGCAGTGGCAGTACGCGTACCGACAGGCCGAGCATCTGCAAGTCGGCGAAAGGTTGGGTGGGTGCGGTCAGGGTCGCGACGCTGGCCTCGTGCAGTTCCAGGCCCAGCCAGGGGAAAAGGCTCCAGCCGATATCGCCATTGAGCGTCAGCTCGATGTGGGCCTTGTCGCGGGCTATCTGGCGAATTTCTTCTTTGTAGTCGTTGGGATCGAAAAGGTGGGTCAGGGCAAAGCCGAGCGCCACAATGATCAGCAACAGCCCCAGAAGTACCAGACCCAGGATTTTGCCGAACGCTTTCATGGGCGAGTCCTTGTATGTCGAATTCAAAATTTAGCCGCAGAGTATAACGCCCGAAGGCCGGCGTCAGTTCACGGATCGTTACATTGTATCCACCGGCGTGGAAATGGGATTTTGACGTCAGAAAAATACAGATAATCCAAAAAAGGTAGTGGCAGTTTGATTTTTCTGTCATCCACTGGTGCTAATCTCTGCACGTTCGTCCGCCTTCTGCGACTTAAGGTCGCGCCTAAAAGGGAGCTTCACTCAACAAAACGGCCACGCTTTGCGTGCAAGGCCGAGGGAGAGAGCGCCTGACGGACGCATACCAATAACTGGGGGAAACACCAATGAGCACTAGCACTGTGGCCGGCACTGCCGCCGCACAGCCTGCGTTCCTGTCCAAGGAGCGCATCATCGCCAAGCCGGGCTTCAACCGCTGGCTGGTTCCACCGGCCGCCCTGGCCATCCACCTGTGCATCGGCATGGCCTACGGCTTCTCGGTGTTCTGGCTGCCGTTGTCCAAGGCGCTGGGTATCACCGCACCGGTGGCCTGCGCGCCGGACATGAGCTTTATCGCCCAAGTCTTCTCGTCCCAATGTGACTGGCCCATCTCCATGCTGGGCTGGATCTACACCCTGTTCTTCATCTTCCTGGGCTGCTCGGCAGCGATCTGGGGCGGCTGGCTGGAACATGCCGGGCCACGCAAGGCCGGCGTTGTCTCGGCGTTGTGCTGGTGCGGTGGCCTGCTGATCTCGGCGCTGGGTATCTATACCCACCAGATCTGGCTGATGTGGATCGGCTCCGGTGTCATTGGCGGTATCGGCTTGGGCCTGGGCTATATCTCGCCCGTTTCGACCTTGATCAAGTGGTTCCCGGACAAGCGCGGCATGGCGACCGGCATGGCGATCATGGGCTTCGGCGGCGCGATGGTGGGTGCGCCCCTGGCTGCGGCACTGATGGGCCATTTCTCTTCGCCCACCAGCGTGGGCGTATGGCAGAGCTTTGTGGTCATGGCGGCGATTTATTTCGTGTTCATGATCGGTGGCGCCCTGCTGTATCGCGTACCGCCGACCGGCTGGAAGCCTGAGGGCTGGACCGCGCCGGCGAAAAAAGCCAGCAATGCGATGATCACTCACCGTCACGTGCATGTGAATGTGGCGTGGAAAACCCCGCAGTTCCGCCTGGTATGGCTGGTGCTGTGCCTGAACGTGTCTGCCGGTATCGGCATCTTGGGCATGGCCTCGCCGCTGCTGCAGGAAGTGTTCGGCGGCAAGTTGTTGGGTGTTGATGTGCCATTCGGCCAATTGGATGCGGGCCAGTTGGCCTCCATTGCAGCCATTGCCGCTGGTTTTACCGGCCTGTTGAGCCTGTTCAACATCGGTGGCCGGTTCTTCTGGGCCTCGTTCTCTGACTACCTGGGGCGTAAAAATACCTACTTCGTGTTCTTCGCCCTGGGCTTTGCCCTGTACGCGCTGATCCCGAACCTGGGGCATCTGGGCAACGTGGCGCTGTTTGTGGCGGCGTTCTGCATCATCCTGTCGATGTACGGCGGTGGTTTTGCCACGGTTCCGGCCTACCTGGCCGACCTGTTCGGCACCCAGATGGTTGGCGCGATCCACGGTCGCCTGTTGACCGCCTGGGCCGCTGCGGGCGTGTTGGGCCCGGTGCTGGTGAACTACCTGCGTGAATACCAGTTGAGCATCGGCGTTGAACGCGCCGCGGCCTACGACATCACCTTGTACATCCTCGCCGGCTTGCTGGTGCTGGGCTTCATCTGCAACCTGCTGGTGCGCCCGGTGGCCGATAAGTACTTCATGACTGATGCAGAACTTGCCGCCGAACAGGCGCTGGGCCATGACAAAGGTGCCGATGCCACCACCGTGCTGGAGTGGAAGGCCTCCGCCGCCAGCAAGCCGCTGGCGATTGCCGCGTGGCTGGTAGTGGGTATTCCGCTGGCGTGGGGTGTGTGGGTGACCCTGCAGAAGACGGCGGTACTGTTCCACTGACACCGCAATAAGGGTGGGCCCGGCTCCTGTGGGGCCGGGCTAATGTGGGAGCTGGCTTGCCTGCGATACAGGCACCTCGGTGTACCAGTTGCCTCGCAGTGATGCTATCGCAGGCAAGCCAGCTCCCACAAAAGCCAGCTCCAACATAAGCCCATGCTCACATGTATGCACATGTCTATCCCCGACATTCCTCGCTCCAACTCGTCAGTCTTATCCCCTTCGTTGTTTCTGTTTAGCGCCTGCGCCCCTATAATGGCTGCCTTTTTCGCCCAATGATTTTGCGGAGCTGGTGATGGCCGAACGTAAGGCATCTGTCGAGCGCGACACTCTGGAAACCCAGATCAAAGCCTCGATCAACCTGGATGGCACCGGAAAGGCCCGATTCGATATCGGTGTCCCTTTTCTTGAGCACATGCTGGACCAGATCGCCCGTCACGGGCTGATCGACCTGGATATCGTCGGCAAAGGCGACCTGCATATCGACGACCACCACATGGTGGAAGACGTGGGCATCACCCTCGGCCAGGCGTTTGCCAAGGCCATCGGCGACAAAAAAGGCATCCGTCGCTACGGCCATGCCTATGTCCCGTTGGATGAAGCGCTGTCCCGGGTGGTCATCGACTTCTCCGGCCGCCCGGGTTTGCAGATGCACGTGCCTTACACCCGCGCGAACGTGGGCCGTGGCTTTGACGTTGACCTGTTCCAGGAATTCTTCCAGGGCTTTGTCAACCACGCACTGGTCAGCCTGCACATCGACAACCTGCGCGGCACCAACACCCACCACCAGATCGAAACCGTGTTCAAGGCTTTCGGCCGCGCGTTGCGCATGGCTGTGGAAGTCGATGAGCGCATGGGCGGGCAAATGCCGTCGACCAAGGGCGTTCTGTAATGCAGACGGTCGCGGTTATCGATTACGGCATGGGTAACCTGCACTCGGTGGCCAAGGCCCTTGAGCATGTAGGTGCCGGCAAGGTGCTGATCACCAGCGATGCCAACGTGATTCGCGAAGCCGACCGCGTGGTGTTCCCCGGCGTTGGCGCGATTCGCGATTGCATGGCCGAGATCCGCCGCCTGGGCTTTGACAGCCTGGTGCGCGAAGTCAGCCAGGACCGCCCCTTCCTCGGTATCTGCGTGGGCATGCAGGCTTTGCTCGACAGCAGTGAAGAGAACGGCGGTGTCGACTGCATCGGGGTGTTTCCGGGCCAGGTGAAGTTCTTCGGCAAAGACCTGCATGAAGAGGGCGAGCACCTCAAAGTCCCGCACATGGGCTGGAACGAAGTGCGCCGCACCGTCGACCACCCGCTGTGGCACGACATTCCGGACATGGCGCGTTTCTACTTCGTGCACAGCTACTACATCGCCGCCGGTAACCCGCGCCAGGTGGTGGGTGGCGGGCATTACGGCGTCGACTTTGCCGCCGCGCTGGCCGATGGTTCGCGCTTTGCCGTGCAGTTCCACCCGGAGAAGAGCCATACCCATGGCCTGCAATTGCTGCAGAACTTCGCCGCGTGGGATGGTCGCTGGTAATGGCCAAGAAACCGAAGCCGCCGATCTTGAACCTCACGCCCGAGCAGGAGCGTGCGGCCACCGACAAGATCAAACGTTTCATGGAAGACCGCTTCGAGCTCAAGCTGGGTTCGTTCGAGGTCGCCGAGATTCTTGAGCTGTTCACCACCGAAGTGGCGCCGCATTATTACAACAGGGCGGTTTTCGACACGCAGACGCTCCTTAAAGAAAGGTTCGAAAGCATCGAAAGCGACTTGTGGTCGCTTGAGAAACCCTGATTTCCCAAGCATTGCTGAATATCGAATAAGGTTTGCCAGATGCTGATTATCCCCGCTATCGATCTCAAGGACGGCGCTTGTGTCCGCCTGCGCCAAGGCCGCATGGAAGATTCCACGGTGTTCTCCGATGACCCGGTGAGCATGGCTGCCAAATGGGTAGAAGGGGGCTGCCGTCGTCTGCATCTGGTGGACTTGAACGGCGCCTTCGAAGGCCAGCCGGTCAATGGCGAGGTGGTCACCGCCATCGCCAAACGCTACCCGAACCTGCCGATCCAGATCGGCGGTGGTATCCGCTCCCTGGAAACCATCGAGCACTACGTCAAGGCGGGCGTGAGCTACGTGATCATCGGCACCAAGGCCGTGAAAGACCCGGCCTTCGTCGCCGAAGCCTGCCGCGCGTTCCCCGGCAAGGTTATCGTCGGCCTGGATGCTAAAGACGGCTTTGTTGCCACCGATGGCTGGGCTGAAATCAGCACCGTGCAGGTGATCGACCTGGCCAAACAGTTCGAAGCCGACGGCGTGTCCGCCATCGTTTATACCGACATCGCCAAAGACGGCATGATGCAGGGCTGCAACGTTCCGTTCACCGCAGCCCTGGCAGCGGCCACCAAGATTCCGGTGATCGCCTCGGGCGGCATTCACAACCTGGGTGACATCAAGTCGCTGCTGGACGCCAAGGCTCCAGGCATTATCGGCGCCATCACCGGCCGTGCGATCTATGAAGGTACCCTGGACGTCGCCGAAGCTCAGGCTTACTGCGACGCCTACAACGGCTGAGGACTGACCATGGCGCTGGCCAAACGCATCATCCCTTGCCTGGACGTCGACAACGGTCGTGTGGTCAAGGGCGTCAAGTTCGAGAACATCCGTGATGCCGGCGACCCGGTAGAAATCGCCCGTCGCTACGATGAGCAAGGTGCCGACGAGATCACCTTCCTCGACATCACCGCCAGCGTCGATGGCCGCGACACCACGCTGCATACCGTCGAGCGCATGGCCAGCCAGGTATTTATCCCGCTGACCGTGGGCGGTGGCGTGCGCACCGTGCAAGACATCCGCAACCTGCTCAATGCCGGTGCGGACAAGGTCTCGATCAACACCGCCGCCGTGTTCAACCCCGAGTTTGTCGGCGAAGCCGCACAACACTTCGGCTCGCAATGCATCGTGGTGGCTATCGACGCCAAGAAGGTGTCCGGCCCGGGCGAAACCCCGCGCTGGGAGATCTTCACCCACGGCGGGCGCAAGCCTACCGGGCTGGACGCGGTGGAGTGGGCGATGAAGATGGAAGGCCTGGGCGCCGGTGAAATCCTGCTGACCAGCATGGACCAGGACGGCATGAAAAACGGTTTCGACCTGGGCGTCACCCGCGCCATCAGTGATGCCCTGGGCATCCCGGTGATCGCGTCGGGCGGCGTCGGCAACCTGCAACACTTGGCCGATGGCGTGCTCGAAGGCCATGCCAGCGCGGTGCTGGCGGCGAGTATTTTTCACTTTGGTGAATACACCGTGCCCGAGGCCAAGGCCTATATGGCGGCGCGCGGTATCGTCGTGCGCTAAACGCTGCTGGACACCATGGCAGGCTCGCGGCACTCTCTGCGCTTGCCATGGATTCCGGTAGCCTTCATGTTCAAACACCTGCTGCTCGCCCTCGCCAGTTCCTCCATGTTCATGGCGGCTACGGCACACGCCGAACAACCGTCTGACGCCTCCCTGGTGTTGCTGACGGAAAATTTTCCGCCCTACAACATGGCGAAAAACGGCAAGAACTTCGCCAAGGACGAGAACATCGAAGGCATCGCCGTAGACATCATGCGCGAAACCTTCCAGCGTGCCGGCATTTCCTACAACCTGACCCTGCGCTTCCCGTGGGAACGAATCTACAAGCTCGCCCTGGAAAAACCCGGTTACGGTGTGTTTGTGATGGCGCGTCTGCCAGACCGTGAAGCCTTGTTCAAATGGGTCGGCCCCATCGGCCCGGATGATTGGGTAATGCTGGCCAAGGCCGACAGCAAGATTCAGCTAGAAAGCCTGGAGCAAGCGCGCCGCTACAAGATTGGCGCCTACAAAGGCGACGCCATTGCCGAAAGCCTCGACAAGCAGGGGCTCAAGCCGATGGTCGCCCTGCGTGACCAGGACAATGCGCAAAAGCTCATGGAAGGTCAGATCGACCTGTGGGCCACCGGCGATCCTGCCGGGCGTTACCTGGCGCGGCAGGTGGGGGTAAACGGGCTCAAGACGGTGTTGCGGTTCAACAGTGCGCAGCTTTACCTGGCGTTGAACAAGGACGTGCCGGATGAGGTGGTGGTCAGGCTCCAGGCCGCATTGGATGAGTTACGCAACAGCGGCCGTATAGACGAAATCATGGCGCGTTACCTCTGAAGTCGGCAGGATGAACATGATCAACAATGTGGGAGCGGGGTTGCCCGCGATAACATTGGATCAGCCAATACCTGTGTGACCGACACTCCGCCATCGCGGGCAAGCCCGCTCCCACAGTAGATCTTTGCGATCTTCCTTAACGGTAAATACCGTCCTTGCCATGCCCGGCCATCGCCCGATTACTGCGCACGCTGATCATCAACTTGATATCGATCCACTCCACGCCCTGGGCCTTGAGCTTGGGCAGTTCGCGCTCCAGCACCGCCAGCGTCTGTGGGTAAGGATGCCCGATCATGACTGCCGAACCCTGCTTATGTGCCAGTTTGATCGCGGTCTGCAGTTGCGTGGTAATCGCTGCCTCGGTGCGTTCGTCATCGAGAAATACATCCCGCGACACATGGGCCAAACCGATCTTCTGTGCCTCGGCGGCGGCGACGGTTTGCGCACTGGTGCGGCTGTCGACGAAGAACTTGTGACGCCGTTGCAACTCACCCATCAGCCAGGCCATCGCTACCGGTTGTGCAGTCATGCGGCTGCCCATGTGGTTGTTGATACCGGCGGTGTAGGGCACGGCTTCAAATGCCGCGTCCAGGCGCTTGCCCAGTTCTTCGAAGGACAGCTCCGGGTGCCAGGCGAATGGACCGGTGGCCGGGTCCATAGGCATGTGCAGGATCACGATCTTGCCAGCCTTGTGGGCCTCACGGGCAAATTCGGCGGCGTGGGGCGTGTCCGGCATGATGGCGGCGGTCACCGGGCCGGGTAGCGCAAGCACGCGACGATCCCGAGGCAGGTTTTGCCCCAGATCGTCGATGATAAGCGTCAGGTAGGCTTTGTGCGGTTCGCCGGCAGGGGCCGCTTGAGCGACCCCTGCCAGGCTGCACAGCACAGCGAAGATCAGGGCAAAGCGCATGATCAACGGCTGCGGGTGATGCTCAAGCCCTTGAGCAGGCTGAGTGCCTGGGCCAGTTGGTAGTCATCGTCCTGGGGCATCGGCTTGGCCTTGGCGCGGCTGCCGGTTGGCTGGTCGGCGCCGCCGTTGCCATTGCCCAGGTGACCTTGCAGATCGGCCTCTTTGTAGTATTCGCCATCGATCTCGTTGGTGATCTTGGCGCGGCGTACTTCGATGTCCGGCACGATGCCCTGGGCCTGGATCGAGCGGCCGTTAGGCGTGTAGTACAGCGCCGTGGTGATCTTCAGTGCGCGTTCGTTGTTCAGCGGCAACACAGTCTGCACTGAGCCTTTGCCGAAGCTGGTGGTGCCCATCAGCACGCCGCGCTTGAGGTCTTGCAGGGCGCCGGCGACGATTTCCGAGGCCGAGGCGCTGCCGCCGTTGATCAGCACCGCCAACGGCACGTTTTCGCTCAAGTCGTTGCCGGTGGCCGAGAAGCGCAGTTCGGAGTTGGCAATCCGGCCTTTGGTATAAACGATCAGGCCCTTGGTGACAAAGTGGTCGACCACTTCAACCGCCGACTGCAACACGCCGCCTGGGTTGTTACGCAGGTCAAGCACGATGCCGTTGAGCTTCTTGCCGTTGTCTTTGCGCAGCTTGGCCAGGGCCTTGGCCACTTCGTCGCCGGTCTTGACCTGGAACTGGGTGATACGGATGTAACCGTAGCCCGACTCCAGCAACTGGCTCTTCACGCTCTTGACCGTGATGGTCGCACGGGCCAGGGTCACGTCAAACGGGTTGCCGCCGTCGCGTACCAGGGTGAGGGTGATCTTCTGGCCGAGCTTGCCGCGCATCTTGTCGACGGCTTCGGTCATGGTCTGGCCACGGGTCGGCTGGCCATTGATCTTCACGATCAGGTCGCCGGCCTGGATGCCGGCCTTGGACGCTGGGGTGTCGTCGATGGGCGAGACCACTTTGATCTGGCCGTCTTCGGAGCCCACTTCGATGCCCAGGCCGCCGAACTCACCACTGGTGCTTTCCTGCAGCTCGGCGAAATCTTCCGGGCCCAGGTAGGCGGAGTGCGGGTCGAGGTTGCTGAGCATGCCCTTGATGGCATTTTCCAGCAGGGCCTTGTCGTCTACGGGTTCGACATACGCTGCCTTGATCCGGTCCATGACCTCGGCAAAGGTGCGCAGCTCGTCCAGCGGCAATGGCGCCTTGGTCGTCGCAGCCATGGCAGGTGCAGCCGGTGCGGCCTGGTCGGCAAAAGCCAGAGGCGCGCCGATCACCAGAGCGATCGTCAGGGCCAGCGAAGTGAGGCGGGACAAATGCAGCATGTCGAACGAACTCCTAATGTAGATGCGACCCTATCCTTGGGACCGGCACCATTGTGCAGGGTCGCTCGGGCGGCCCTGCTGACGAATAGCAAAGTACAGCGCCGGGGTGTCCTGACCACCACTGTTACCGACAGTGGAGATGGATTCACCGGCTTTTACAACATCACCTGCCGACTTGAGTAGTGTCTGATTGTGGCCGTAAAGGCTCAAATAGCCATTACCGTGGTCAAGAATCACCAGCAAGCCGGCGCCCCGCAACCAATCGGCGAACACCACGCGCCCACCATGCACGGCGTGGACCTGGCTGCCGGCAGAGGCGCTGATCATCACGCCGTCCCACTTGGCACGGGTGTCATCGCCACGGGTTTCCCCAAAGCGTGCCAGTAATCGACCATCAACCGGCCATGGAAGTTTGCCCCGAGCTGAAGCAAAAGGGCCACCGAAGGACTCGCCACTGCTGGAAACCAGCGGGCCAGGGGCTGCACGCGCCGGTTTGCGCGGGGCCGGAGCGTCGCTGGTGGCAGCCAGTTCGGCCTCACGCTGACGCTTTTTTTCGGCTTCCTGCTGGGCGATCAGCGCTTTTTGCCGCGCTTCTTCGGCCTCGCGTGCCTGGCGGGCCAGGGTTTCTTCGATAGTCTTGAGGACTTTGGCCAGGTCGGCCTGGTCCTGCTCGCGTGCCTGGAGCTTGGCGTCGCGGGCTTTTACGTCGCTGTTGAGCTTGGCCAGGGCCTGCTGGCGTTCCTTGCGCACCTTGTCCAACTGATCACGCTGGGTGTCGAGGGCGGTTTTCTGGTCGAGCAGTTGCGATTGCTGGTCGGCAATCTCCTGCTCGACATTGGCCAATTGGCGCAGGGTTTCGTTAAACCCCTTCAATTGCGCCAGGCGTGCCTGGCTCAGGTAGTCGTAATAGGTGAGGGTACGGGCGAATTTTTCCGGGTTCTGCTGGTTGAGCAGCAGCTTGAGGTACTCCTGGCGGCCGCTCTGGTACGCCGCACGGGCCTGGATCGCGATCAGGCGTTGCTGTTCAACGCGTGCGCTCTGGAGTTTTTTTTTCTCAGCGTCGAGTCGCTCCAGTTCCGACTCGCTCTTCTTTAGTTCTTTTTGCAGCTCCTGGACCTGCTTCTCCAGCTTGCCCATCTCGGTTTCCGTGCCGCGCAGGTCTTTCTGCACCCCGGATTTTTCTTCCTGGAGCTTGCCGAGCAGTTTTTTCAGCTCGGTAATGTCCTGACGCGTAGCGTCCAACTGTTGTTGGGTTTGTGCGCGCTCATCGGCAAATGCCGGTTGGAGCAGGCAGACAAGAGCAAGAGTGATCAAGGCGCGAAGCATAGAGGCGGGCGACACCAGGGGAAAAGGACGGCCTAGTATGCCCGCCAAGCGCTGCAAAAAAAACGCCCAATTGGGGCGGTAGGGCAAGATAGCCGCCGAGTGGCGATGGTATGGCAAAAAGACATCTATCAAACACCACAAAACCAATGTGGGAGCGGGCTTGCCCGCGATTGCGGTGGGTCAGCGACATAGATGTCGACTGATTAGCCGCTATCGCGGGCAAGCCCGCTCCCACACTGTTTTGTGGCGCACTTTGGATCAGACCAGGATCGAGGTCCCGGTCATCTCCTTCGGTTGCTCCAGCCCCATCAGTTTCAGCATGGTCGGCGCCACATCCGCCAGCACGCCACCTTCCCGCACTTTCAGGTCACGTTTGCCGACATAGATGAACGGTACCGGCTCGGTGGTGTGGGCTGTGTGAGCCTGACCAGTGGATTCGTCGGACATCTGTTCGCAGTTGCCGTGGTCGGCGGTGATCAGTGCTTCGCCGCCGACTTTTTCCAGCGCGTCGACGATGCGGCCAACACATTTATCCAGGCATTCCACGGCCTTGACCGCCGCTTCCAGGTTGCCGCTGTGGCCAACCATGTCGCCGTTGGCGTAGTTGACGACGATCACGTCATAACGCTGGTGATCAATGGCGTCGACGATCTTGTCGGTCACTTCCGGTGCGCTCATTTCCGGCTGCAAGTCGTAGGTAGCGACTTTTGGCGACGGGATCAGGATGCGCTCTTCGCCGGGGAACGGCTCTTCGCGGCCACCGGAGAAGAAGAACGTCACGTGGGCGTATTTCTCGGTTTCGGCGATGCGCAGTTGGGTCTTGCCGTTCTTGGACAGGTAGTCGCCCAGCACGTTCTCCAGGCTGCCCGGGGCGAATGCCGACGGGGCCGGGATGTTGGCGGCGTATTGAGTGAGCATGACGAACTCGACGTTCGGCTGGCGCGCGCGTTCGAAGTCCTTGAAGCCTTCATCGACGAACACATGGCTCAGTTCACGGGCGCGGTCGGCGCGGAAGTTCATGAACACCACGGCGTCGCCGTCTTCGACCTTCACCGGTTCGCCGATGGTGGTGGCTTTGACGAATTCATCGCTTTCACCGCGGGCGTAGGCCGCTTCCAGGCCTTCCTGGGCGGTGGCTGCGTTGAATTCGGCCTGGCCGTCGACGATCAGGTTGTACGCCTGGGCGACACGGTCCCAGCGGTTGTCGCGGTCCATGGCGAAGTAACGGCCCACCAGGCTGGCGATACGGCCCTTGCCCAGAGCGGCGAAGGTGGTATCCAGCAGTTCGATGGAGGATTGCGCGCTTTTAGGCGGCGTGTCGCGGCCGTCGAGGAAGGCGTGCAGATAGATTTTGTCAGCGCCGCGCTTGAACGCCAGTTCGGCCATGGCGACCAAGTGATCCTGATGGCTGTGTACGCCGCCGTCCGACAACAGGCCCATGAAGTGCACGGCCTTGCCCGCGGCAACGGCTTTATCGACCGCGGCGCAGATGGTCGGGTTCTCGAAAAACTCACCCTCGCGGATCGCTTTGGTCACACGCGTGAAGTCTTGATATACCACTCGTCCGGCGCCGAGGTTCATGTGGCCGACTTCCGAGTTACCCATCTGGCCCTCCGGCAGGCCCACGTCCATGCCGGAACCTGAGATCAAACCGTTGGGAACCGTTGCAGTCAGGCGGTCCAGCACGGGCTTGTTGGCCGAGTACACGGCGTTGTCGTGGTGGCTTTCACTGTGTCCGAAGCCATCGAGAATTATCAGGACCAAAGGTTTAGGCGTGGTAGTCATAGATCCTCTCGCGGCGGTAATAAAGGAAGACAATGGAAAAGGGAGTGGCAGTTTAAAGCGAAGTTCCGAGCGCGTCACCGCTTTACGGGGGTTGGCCCTCCTTGGCGGCTGTGTATACTTACCGCCATTTTAACGCCCTGGAACCTCCTTGATGGTTGATCACCTGATTGCATTTGCCACTGCCCACTACCTGCTTGTGGGCGCCTTCGTCATCCTGCTGGCGCTGCTGATCGCTCACGAACTGAGCCGCGGTGGTCGCAGCCTGAGCACGTCGGAGCTGACCGCGCTGGTCAACAAGGATGAGGCCGTCGTCGTCGATATTCGCCCGGCCAAGGATTATGCCGCCGGCCATATCGTTGGTGCCCTGAACATTCCTCAGGACAAGCTGATCGCGCGCTTGGCCGAGCTGGAAAAATACAAGGCCAAGACCATTATCCTGGTCGACGCCCAAGGCCAGCACTCGGGCACCCACGCCCGCGAGATGCTCAAGACCGGCTTCACCGCCGCCAAGCTGTCGGGTGGTATCAGCAGCTGGCGTGGCGATAACCTGCCGTTGGTGAAGTGATATGAGCCAGGTTGTCGTATATTCCAGCGATTATTGCCCGTTTTGCATTCGAGCCAAGCAGCTGCTGCAGAGCAAGAAGGTCGCCTTCGAAGAGATCAAGGTTGATGGCAAGCCTCAGGTGCGCGCCGAAATGGCCCAGAAGGCTGGCCGCACGTCGGTCCCGCAGATCTGGATCGGCACCCGGCATATCGGTGGTTGCGATGACCTGTTCGCTCTGGAGCGCGCCGGTAAACTTGATGCGCTGCTGTCCGTCTGACTGCCAACCCCTTAAGAACCCCAAGATAAAGAAGGATCTGCGATGACTGATCAACAGAACACCGAAGCAGCAGAAGCTCAAGGCCCACAGTTTTCGCTGCAGCGCATCTACGTGCGTGACCTGTCGTTCGAAGCGCCAAAAAGCCCGGCGATCTTCCGTCAGGAATGGACCCCAAGCGTTGCGCTGGACCTGAACACCCGTCAGAAAGCCCTGGAAGGCGACTTCCACGAAGTCGTGCTGACCCTGTCGGTTACCGTCAAGAATGGTGAAGAGGTCGCTTTCATCGCTGAAGTGCAACAGGCCGGTATCTTCCTGATCCAGGGCCTGGACGAAGCGTCCATGAGCCACACCCTGGGCGCGTTCTGCCCGAACATCCTGTTCCCGTATGCCCGTGAGACCCTGGACAGCCTGGTCACCCGTGGTTCGTTCCCGGCCCTGATGCTGGCCCCGGTGAACTTCGATGCCCTGTACGCCCAAGAGCTGCAGCGCATGCAACAGGAAGGCGCTCCGACCGTTCAATGATTTTTTGAGCGGCGCCGATCAAAAATGTGGGAGCGGGCTTGGGTGGGAACTGGCTTGCCTGCGATAGCATCACTGCGGTGTGACTGACACACCGAGGTGCCTGCATCGCGGGCAAGCCCGGCTCCCACCCAAGCCCCCTCCCACATTTGTTTTGCGTTTTATTTAAAGCCCAGTTGTCGCCAGCCTTCGTAAACAGCGACGGCCACGGTGTTCGACAGGTTCAGGCTGCGGCAGCCTTCACGCATCGGCAAGCGCAGGCGATGGCCATCGGGCAATGCGTCAAGCACCTCGGCCGGCAGGCCTCGGCTCTCCGGGCCGAACAGGAACGCGTCGCCCTCGGCAAAGCTGGCATCGTGAAACGGCCGCGAGCCCTTGGTGGTGAACGCGAACAGCCGAGGGTGGCCCAGGCTCTCCAGGCAACTGGCCAGGTCGGCATGGCGCTTGAGGGTGGCGTACTCGTGGTAGTCCAGCCCGGCGCGGCGCAGGCGCTTGTCGTCCATGTCAAAGCCCAGCGGCTCGATCAAATGCAGGTGGCAGCCACTGTTGGCGCACAGCCTGATAACGTTGCCGGTATTCGGCGGAATTTCTGGTTGAAAAAGGATGACGTGAAACATGCACGGCTCCGAAGGCAAAGATGCGCTGCATTCTACCCCCGAAGACGACCCGAGACCGAAGCTATTGCCGAGGGTGTTGGGCTCATTGGCGATTGTCGGCTTGATGATTGGCTTGATGATCGGTCGCTTGACCACCCCCGAGCCGCTTGAGCTGCAACAGGTAGAACCTGCGGCGGATGGTTTGGTGGTGTGGTTCAACGACGAACCCAAGCTGCACGGCGAGCATATCGACGGCACCGTGGCGTTGCTGTTTGACGCCCAGGGCAAGGCTGCCAGCGGGCAGCTCAAGGTCAATGACAAGGACGTGAATTGGCGCATCCGCAAGACCGATGCTGGCCTGCTGCTGAACCTGGTGGCGGCTCGGCCGTTGCGTGGGGAGTGGAGCGGTGCAGAGGTCGATGGCCGCTGGCGGCTGGAGATCCATCTCCAAGAGCAATAAAAGAGGGAGTTCCCGGCCTGCCTGTACCAGGGCTCCCAAAACGGGGTGAAGCCTAAGGCTTCGGTGTTAAAGAGGGGATTCTCGGCCTGCCTGTACCAAGGTCCCCGAAACTGGGTAGTACTGGGGTTATTGCAGGGGGCGTGCCAAAACTTGCAATTGCTGCTGGAAAAAAATGCCAAAAAGCGCAAAGCCCCGGAATACGGGGCTTTGTTTGTTTCTACTGCCAAGAAATTTGTAGCGAAAGCGATAGGCGAGTTTTCTGGTCTGTGCTCAATGCCGGTTCATCGTGCATTGAAGCGGTGCACAGTCTGCAGGCACAAAACCAATGTGGGAGCTGGCTTGCCTGCGATGACGGCGTGTCAGCCCTATACCGGGTGACTGACACACCGTCATCGCGGGCAAGCCCGGCTCCCACACGGGACCTTCAGCGGTCTTGGGGTTCAGGCTTCATCACCCTCGTCATCATCCCCACCATCCACCTTCATCCCCAATTCCTTGATCTTGCGCGTCAGGGTATTGCGCCCCCAACCCAGCAGCACGGCGGCATCACGGCGGCGGCCGGCGGTGTGTTTGAGCGCGGTCTCGATCATGATCCGCTCGAACGCTGGCACGGCGCTGTCCAGCAGGTTCGACTGGCCGCGTGCCAAGGCCTGGTCGGCCCATTGGCGCAGCGCCTGTTCCCAGTTGGTCACGGGAGCCGAGTCCTGCGGCAGGCTCAGCAGCTCCGGCGGCAGGTCGCTGATGTGCACTTCGCGCCCGGAGGCCATTACGGTGATCCAGCGGCAGGTGTTCTCCAGCTGGCGCACGTTGCCGGGCCACGGCAGATTCTTGAGGTATTCCTCGGTCTCGCTTTTGAGCAGCTTGGGCTCCACCGCCAGCTCCAGGGCGGCGCGGCTGAGGAAATGGCGGGCGAGGGTAGGGATATCTTCGCGGCGGTCCGACATGCGCGGAATGTGGATGCGGATCACGTTGAGGCGGTGGAACAAGTCCTCACGGAATTTACCCGCATGCACCAGTGTTTCCAGGTTCTGGTGGGTGGCCGCGATGATGCGCACATCCACCTTCACCGGCGTATGCCCGCCCACACGATAGAACTCGCCGTCAGCCAGCACCCGCAGCAAGCGAGTCTGGGTGTCGGCCGGCATGTCGCCGATTTCATCAAGGAACAGTGTGCCGCCGTCCGCCTGTTCAAAACGTCCGCGACGCAGGTTGGCTGCCCCGGTGAACGCGCCTTTTTCATGGCCGAACAGCTCGGACTCCATCAAATCCTTGGGAATCGCCGCCATATTCAGTGCGATAAACGGCGAGGCCGCCCGAGGGCTGTGGCGGTGCAGGGCGTGGGCCACCAGTTCTTTACCGGTCCCCGATTCGCCGTTGATCAGCACGGTGATGTTGGAATGACTCAAGCGCCCGATGGCGCGAAACACTTCCTGCATCGCCGGCGCCTCCCCGATGATTTCCGGAGTACGGGTCAGGGTCGGCGGCGCTTCCTGGTTCTGTTGTTCCTGGGCGTGCTGGTTGGCGCGTTTGACCAGCGCTACCGCCTCATCCACGTCAAATGGCTTGGGCAGGTATTCAAAGGCGCCGCCCTGATAGGACGCGACAGCGCTGTCCAGGTCCGAGTGGGCGGTCATGATGATCACCGGCAAGCGCGGGTGCTGCTCGCGAATGCGCGCCAGCAAGTCCAGGCCACTGGCCCCAGGCATGCGGATATCGGAAATGATCACGTCCGGTTGCTGACGTGCCAGGCGGCTCATCACCCCATCGGCGCTGTCGAAGCTCTGGGTGGTCATGCCTTCTTGTTGCAAGGCTTTTTCGAGGACCCAGCGGATAGAACGGTCGTCGTCGACGATCCAGACAGTTTCACTACGGCTCATGTCGTGGGGGCTCCTTGTTCCAATGGCAGGAAGATCGAGAACGTGGTGTGGCCGGGGTGGCTATCACATTCGATCAGGCCCTGGTGCTGGCTGATGATGTTCTGGGTAATGGCCAGGCCCAGCCCGGTACCGTCCGGGCGGCCGCTGACCATGGGAAAAAAGATGGTTTCCTGCAGCTCCGCAGGAATGCCGGGGCCGTTGTCGATGATCTCGACCTTGGTCACCAGGCGATGGCGCACATGGCCGATGGTGAACTGGCGCAGGGCGCGGGTGCGCAAACTGATGCGGCCCAGGCGCAGCTCGTTCTGGCTGCTGATGGCCTGCATGGCGTTGCGCACGATGTTGAGCACCGCCTGGATCATCTGCTCGCGGTCGATCAACACGTCGGGAATGCTTGGGTCGTAGTCGCGCACCAAGGTGATGCAACCTTGGCTTTCGGCCTCGACCAATTGGCAGACGCGCTCCAGCACCTCATGCACGTTGGTCATCGCCAGGGACGGCAGCTTGTTGGAGCCGAGCATACGGTCTACCAGGTTACGCAGACGGTCGGCTTCTTCGATGATGACGTTGGTGTAGTCCTTGAGGTGCTCGTCCGGCAGCTCGCGGGACAACAACTGTGCCGCGCCGCGAATGCCGCCCAACGGGTTCTTGATCTCATGGGCGAGGCCGCGCACCAGCATCTTGCTGGTTTCCTGCTTGGACAGCTGTGCTTCCTCCTTGGTGATACGCAGCAGGCGGTCGCGGGGGTGGACTTCGAGCAGCAACAGGGTCGCGCCATTGCTCAGGATTGGGGTTACGGCGTAGTCGACGGTCAACGTTTGCCCGGTCAGCGCGGTGAGCATCGCTTCGCGCTTGGTGAACGGGTGTGCCTGCTCCACGGCCTGGCGCAACGAGCTCAAGGCTTCGGCCGACTCGGTGAACAATTCGCTGATGAACTGCCCATGGCTGCGCTGGCCGCTGATCGCCAGGAGCATCTCCGCCGCCGGGTTCATGTACTCAAGGCGCAGGTCGGCATTGAGCAGGATGGTCGCGGTGGTCAGGTTGTCGAGTAACAAACGGTGCAGTGCATCGCTGATGGTCATCGGGACCTCTTTTGGAGCAAGGCGCGGGCTTGAGGCACACGCTGATACAAGGAAAATGCAAAAACCAAACCAAGGCTCCGAAAAGAAGCGCTAATGCCCTGAAATAAGGGGTTCAGGCGCGAAACTGTGGCGTTCTGCCAGCCTCAACGGGAAGTTTCGAACCAAAATGGGCTGGGCAATTGAGAAGGGTGCAGGCTATCGCACCAATATAGTGCGGTTTTGTGAAGGTTGTTCAGCCACTGAAGATTGAAGGCAAATCGCAGTCAGTGTGGGAGCTGGCTTGCCTGCGATAGCTGTGGTGCATTCAACACCGTTATCGCAGGCAAGCCCGCTCCCACATTTTTAATTGGATTTGCAGTCCTTTTAACCTTTATAGATGCAAAGCTCGGCGGTGGCGCGGATCATCGCCAGCTGGCGCAGCGGATCATTCAGCGGTTCGTGCACGGCCTCGGCCAGCCATTGGGGGCATTTGGGGTCTGTGCGCAGGGGCGTGAAGTCAGCCAGCTGCTGCAGCAGCCTTTTTTGCAGCGCGTCCAATTGCGGGCGAATCTGCTGGACCAGGTCCGGGCGCGGGTCGTCGGGCGCTTTGCCCTGGAACTGCCAGTCGGACAGGTGGGTATATTGCACCAGTTTGTTGGCTTCGATCTGGGCGGCGAAGAACTGCTCGGCAGCGGCCGGGTCCAGCTTGTAGCTCGGCGCCTGGGCAGTGACGCTGGCGATCACCTCTTGTTCGCGCTTCTTGTCCTCCACGGGCTTGTGGCTGTCCCACTTGCTCAGTGCTACCTGGTCGGCAATCTCAAGGCGTTCGGCGATGCTGTTGAGCAGGGGTTCGAGCGTAGGCGGCGCAGCGCTCGCACTGGCACTGATGAACAGCAGGGCAAATACAAGTCGATATCTCAAAGGTGATCTCCTGTGGGAGCGGGCTTGCCCGCGATGGCGGTGTGTCAGTGATACAGCAGGTGGCCGGCAGTGCGCTATCGCAGGCAAGCCAGCTCCCACACTTTGATTGGGTTTGAAGAGTTGGGCTAGCGTAACGCCCAGGCAAAAAAAAGACCTCCCGAAGGAGGTCTTTTTCATCACGCTGCCTCAAGCAGCGCTACCGGATCAGCAGCTGTAGTACAGCTCGTATTCCAGTGGGTGTACGAAGGTGCGTACTTTGATTTCTTCTTCGCTTTTCAGGGCGATGTAAGCGTCGATGAAGTCGTCGCTGAAAACGCCGCCTTTGGTCAGGAACGCACGGCCCTTGTCCAGCTCTTCCAGAGCTTCTTTCAGGCTGCCGCACACTTGTGGGATCTCTTTGGCCTCTTCAGGCGGCAGGTCGTACAAGTTTTTGTCGGCGGCGTCGCCAGGGTGGATCTTGTTCTGGATACCGTCCAGGCCGGCCATCATCAGGGCGGCGAAGGCCAGGTAAGGGTTGGCAGCCGGGTCTGGGAAGCGCGCTTCGATACGACGGCCTTTAGGGCTGTTGACGTAAGGAATACGGATCGAGGCGGAGCGGTTGCGTGCCGAGTAGGCCAGCATCACCGGCGCTTCAAAACCTGGGACCAGACGCTTGTAGGAGTTGGTCGACGGGTTGGTGAAGCCGTTCAGGGCCTTGCCGTGCTTGATGATGCCGCCGATGAAGTACAGGGCGGTATCGGACAGGCCGGCATAGCCTTCGCCGGCGAAGGTGTTCTTGCCGTCTTTGGAAATCGATACGTGAACGTGCATGCCCGAGCCGTTATCGCCGTACAGCGGCTTAGGCATGAAGGTAGCGGTGCGGCCATAGGCATCGGCAACGTTGTGTACGCAGTATTTCAGGGTTTGAACTTCGTCAGCCTTCTTCACCAGCGTGTTGAATTTCACGCCGATTTCGTTCTGGCCGGCAGTCGCCACTTCGTGGTGGTGAACTTCAACGGTCTGGCCCATTTCTTCCAGTGCGTTGCACATGGAGGTACGGATTTCATGGTCGAAGTCGAACGGTGGTACTGGGAAGTAGCCGCCTTTCACGCCTGGACGGTGGCCTTTGTTGCCGCCTTCCACGTCCTGGTCGGACATCCACGAACCTTGCTCGGAGAAAATCTTGAACATGGAGCCGGAGATGTCGGATTTGAACTTCACCGAGTCGAAGATGAAGAACTCTGGCTCAGGGCCGAAGAATGCGGTGTCGCCGATACCGGTGGACTTCAGGTATTCCTCGGCACGGTGGGCGATGGCGCGTGGGTCGCGGTCATAGCCTTGCATGGTCGAAGGCTCGATGATGTCGCACACCAGGATCAGGGTTGGCTCTTCGGTGAACGGGTCGAGTACGGCGGTGCTGTCGTCTGGCAGCAAGATCATGTCGGAGGCTTCGATGCCTTTCCAGCCGGCGATGGAGGAACCGTCGAACATCTTGCCGACTTCGAAGAAGTCATCTTCCAGCGCATCGCGAGCCGGCATGGTCACGTGGTGCTGAGTGCCTTTTGTGTCCGTGAAGCGCAGATCAATCCATTTAACGTCATGATCTTTGATGAGTTGAACCGACTTCGACATGGTGTCCTCCGGGTGGCTTCGGGCTTGGGTAGTGGAGTTAGCCCTTAGAATTTGGGTGATGCCGGCGCGGATACTCCGCCAAGGCAACCTGCCTCACAAGAGAGCAAATTGCATGCCAGTGCGCCAACATGGCCGTTTTGCCTCAAAATAGCCCCTATAACGGTGCAATCGGCAAAAACGGCATAAATCGCGCACTGCAATGTAGCGTTTATTTGTGTAAATGACCCGTTTTGGTGCATTGCGTAGGCAATGCATATTAACTGGTTAAACCTTGAGCGATTTCCGCTATAATCCGCGCCCCCCTTTTTCAGCAGGCCCGGCGCGCGCTGTTTCCATGAAATTAATCGTTAAAGTCTTCCCCGAGATCACCATCAAAAGCCGACCGGTACGGACGCGTTTCATCCGTCAGTTGGCCAAGAACATCCGTGCCGTGCTCCGTGACCTGGACCCGGCTGTGGTGGTGAACGGCGTGTGGGACAACCTCGAGCTGGAAACCCGCATTACCGACGCCAAAGCCTTGAAGGACATGACCGAGCGCCTGAGCTGCATGCCGGGCATCGCGCATTTCCTGCAGGTGGATGAGTACCCGCTGGGCGACTTCGACGACATCACCGAAAAGTGCAAGCAGCACTACGGCAATGCGCTTGAAGGCAAGATTTTTTCGGTGCGTTGCAAGCGTGCCGGCAAGCACCCGTTCAGCTCCATGGATGTCGAGAAATACGTCGGCAGCAAGCTGCGTCGCGAGTGCGGTGCCGCTGGAATTTCCCTCAAAGCGCCGCAAATTGAAGTGCGCATGGAAATTCGCGACCAACGGTTGTTCGTGATCCACAGCCAGCACAACAGCATCGGCGGCTACCCGCTGGGTGCCTTGGAACAGACCCTGGTATTGATGTCCGGCGGTTTCGATTCCACGGTGGCGGCCTACCAGATCATGCGTCGCGGCCTGATGAGCCATTTCTGCTTCTTCAACCTGGGCGGGCGTGCACACGAATTGGGCGTGATGGAAGTCGCGCACTTTATCTGGAAGAAGTACGGCAGCTCCCAGCGCGTGCTATTTGTAAGCGTGCCGTTCGAGGAAGTGCTGGGCGAAATTCTCGGCAAAGTCGATAACAGTCATATGGGCGTAGTATTGAAGCGTATGATGTTGCGCGCTGCGTCCCGAATCGCCGATCAATTGCAGATCGACGCCCTGGTGACCGGCGAAGCGATTTCCCAGGTTTCCAGCCAGACGCTGCCGAACCTGTCGATCATTGATTGCGTGACCGAGAAGCTGGTGCTGCGCCCGCTGATCGCCAGCCACAAGCAGGACATCATCGACCTGGCCGAGCAAATCGGCACCGCCGACTTTGCCAAGCATATGCCTGAATACTGCGGGGTCATTTCGGTGAACCCCAAGACCCACGCCAAGCGTCACCGCGTGGAGCATGAAGAAAAAGAATTCGACATGGCGATTCTGGAGCGTGCGCTCGAGAACGCCAAGCTGGTCCCAATCGATCGAGTGATCGACGAATTGGGCCAGGATGTGCAGATCGAAGAAGTCAGCGAAGCCCTGGCCGGCCAGATCATCATCGACATCCGTCACCCGGATGCCGCCGACGACGAGCCGCTGGAGATTCCTGGCATCGACGTACAAACGCTGCCGTTCTATGCATTGAACGCGCGTTTCAAGGAACTGGATGACAGCCGTCAGTACCTGCTGTATTGCGACAAAGGCGTGATGAGTCGCCTGCATGCCCACCATTTGCTCAGTGAGGGGCATGCCAATGTGCGCGTTTATCGACCGAGCTAAGAGCCCGGGGCTGTTTGCCTGTGGCCTGCGTCACCGGCCCCCCGACTCTGCCGTCAAGCTGTAACGGCAAGGCCTGACTCTACTGTTAATCGCTGCCACGACCTGTCAGCACACCGAATCCTCTGATCGAGATACACAAGTGATCGAAAATCTACGTAACATCGCCATCATTGCTCACGTTGACCATGGTAAAACCACCCTGGTAGACAAACTCCTGCGTCAATCCGGCACCCTGGAGCGCAACGAGCTCAACGACGAGCGCGTGATGGACTCCAACGACCAGGAAAAAGAGCGCGGTATTACCATCCTGGCTAAAAACACCGCTATCAACTGGAACGGCTACCACATCAACATCGTGGATACCCCGGGCCACGCCGACTTCGGCGGCGAAGTAGAACGCGTAATGTCGATGGTTGACTCCGTTCTGCTGCTGGTTGACGCTCAAGACGGCCCTATGCCGCAAACCCGTTTCGTGACCAAGAAGGCTTTCGAAGCCGGCCTGCGTCCGATCGTGTGCATCAACAAGGTTGACCGTCCAGGCGCGCGTCCGGACTGGGTTCTGGACCAGATCTTCGACCTGTTCGACAACCTGGGTGCTACCGAAGAACAGCTGGACTTCCAAGTCATCTACGCCTCGGCCCTGAACGGTATTGCTGGTCTTGACCACACCGACATGGCTGAAGACATGACCCCGCTGTACCAGTCGATCGTCGACAACGTACCAGCACCGAAAGTCGACCGTGAAGGCCCGTTCCAGATGCAAATCTCGGCACTGGACTACAACAGCTTCCTGGGTGTTATCGGCGTTGGCCGTATCGCTCGTGGTAGCGTCAAGCCGAACACCCCGGTTGTTGCTATCGGCGCTGACGGCAAGAAGCGTAACGGTCGTATCCTGAAGCTGATGGGTCACCACGGCCTGCACCGCATCGACGTTGAAGAAGCTTTCGCTGGCGACATCGTATGCGTGAGCGGTATGGACTCGCTGTTCATCTCCGACACCCTGTGCCAGCCGGACAACGTCGAGGCGATGAAGCCTCTGACCGTTGACGAGCCAACCGTTTCCATGACCTTCCAGGTAAACGACTCGCCTTTCTGCGGTAAAGAAGGCAAGTTCGTGACCTCCCGTAACATCAAGGAGCGTCTGGACAAAGAGCTGCTGTACAACGTTGCTCTGCGCGTTGAAGAAGGCGACTCGGCTGACAAGTTCAAGGTCTCCGGCCGTGGTGAGCTGCACCTCTCGGTACTGATCGAAACCATGCGTCGCGAAGGCTTCGAAATGGGTGTTGGTCGTCCGGAAGTGATCATCCGTCAGGTTGACGGCGTGAAGCAGGAACCGTTCGAAAACGTCACCATTGACACCCCTGAAGAATCCCAGGGCAAGGTCATGGAAGAGATGGGCCTGCGTAAGGGCGACCTGACCAACATGGTGCCGGATGGCAAAGGCCGTGTGCGTCTGGAATACAACATCCCTGCTCGTGGTCTGATCGGTTTCCGTAACCAGTTCCTGACCCTGACCAACGGTGCTGGCATCCTGACCTCGATCTTCGATCGCTACGACACCATGAAGTCCGGCGACATGTCCGGCCGTCAGAACGGTGTTCTGGTATCGGTAGAAACCGGCAAGGCGCTGACCTACTCCCTGGAAACCCTCCAGGCGCGTGGCAAGCTGTTCGTTGAACACGGTCAAGAGATCTACAACGGCCAGATCGTTGGTCTGAACAGCCGTGACAACGACATGGGCGTCAACCCAACCAAAGGCAAGAAGCTCGACAACATGCGTGCTTCGGGCAAAGACGAAACCATCGCTCTGGTTCCACCTGTTCGCTTCACCCTGGAACAGGCCCTGGAATTCATCCAGGACGACGAGCTGTGCGAAGTCACGCCTAAGTCGATCCGCCTGCGTAAGAAGATCCTGGACGAAGGCGAGCGTACCCGCGCTGCCAAGAAAGCCAAGAACTGAGTTAACTCAGGCTGAATGAAAAACGCCCCCGGTCGAAAGGCCGGGGGCGTTTTTTTATGCCTGCAGGTTTTGTGGTGACTGTGCCGTTGTGATCGTTCCCACGCTCCGCGTGGGAACGCCGCGTGGGACGCTCCGCGTCCTGCTTTCAAGAGCGGACGCAGAGCGTCCACAGCTGCATTCCCACGCAGAGCGTGGGAACGATCAAAAACTTAGAACTTGTCGAGGGTCTTGAAGTTAGTCTCGCGCACCACTTCCTTGGGCTTATACGCGCAATACCCCGGCCGCGGCCCGATTTTCGGGTGGTTGCGGCACGTATCCGGGCGCTTGTCATAAATAGTGCAAAAGCGCGTCTTACGATCCAGGTACAGGCAGTCGTTGTTGCTCATGCGCTGCAGGGTAAAAATTTCGGACTTGTTGTTGTATCGCTCGACGATGCCTTCTTTCTGCAAACGCTTGGCGATGTTCTTCGGCGGATCGCCGCGCTCGAACTCATCGACGATGCCAATGCGGATCAGGTCCTTGATCTTCACCTCAACCGGCAGGGTGCAGCAGCTGGACACGCAGCCGCCGCACATGTGGGCGGAATATTTCTGCCAGGTCTCTAAACGGTCGAGTTCCGCGGCGGCGATCAGTTGAGGCTTCATCAGGGTTCCAGGGTGGGGCGGTATACGGGCGCGGGATCATACCGGGATTGGTGGTTTTTTGAACAATATTTTGCAGGTTTCAGCTCAAAGGTTTGGCCACTGCCTGATCGGGCACGACCCCTGCATCATATTCAGTCCATGGCGAATGAGTTAAAAAACTGCCGAACCAGCACGTCTACCGTCTGTCAGACCGACTAGGCTCTAGCAACTCCTTCAATCTCGCCCGAGGTCGCACCGATGTCTCAGGAACCGCTTGCACGAGAAGCAGAGGTAGCCGCATTCCGCGATGCTGTCTTGACCAAACTCACCTACGCGGTGGGCAAGGACCCGGATCACGCCTTCGACCATGACTGGTTCGAAGCCATTGCCCTGGCCGCCCGCGACCAGATGGTCGACCACTGGATGGACCACACGCGGCGTATTTATCGCAAAGGCCAGAAGCGTGTTTATTACCTGTCCCTGGAATTTCTCATCGGCCGCTTGCTCTACGACAGCCTGAGCAACCTGGGTGTGCTGGAGATCGCTCGCGAAGCGCTGTCGGAGCTGGGCGTGGATCTGGAGCGCATCCGCCTGCTGGAGCCCGACGCGGCGCTCGGCAACGGTGGTCTGGGCCGTCTGGCGGCGTGCTTTATGGAAAGCATGTCGACGCTGGGCATTGCGGGCCACGGTTACGGCATTCGTTATGAACACGGCTTGTTCCGCCAGGCCATTGTCGACGGTTGGCAGCAGGAGCAGACCGAACGCTGGCTGGATTTCGGCAACCCTTGGGAATTCGAGCGCGCCGAGGTGATTTACCCGATCGGCTTTGGCGGGAGCGTTGAAACCATTGCGGACGCCTCCGGCAAGATGATCCAGGTGTGGTCGCCCAACGAAACCGTACGTGCCGTGGCCTATGACACGCCGGTCGTCGGTTGGCGCGGGGCCAGCGTCAACACCCTGCGCCTCTGGCGTGCACGGGCCGTAGAAGACCTGCACCTGGAGCGCTTCAACGCAGGTGACCATTTAGGCGCCGTCGCCGAAGTGGCCCGCGCCGAAAGCATCTCCCGAGTGCTTTACCCGGCCGACAGCACCGAAGCAGGGCAGGAACTGCGCCTGCGCCAGGAATATTTCTTCGTCTCCGCGTCCCTGCAGGACTTGTTGCGCCGCCACAAGAACATGCACGGTTCGGTATTGAGCCTGGGCGAGCACGCCGCCATCCAACTCAACGACACCCACCCGTCCATCGCCGTGGCCGAGTTGATGCGCCAGCTGGTCGATTTGCATGACATTCCCTGGGAAGCCGCGTGGGATGTCACCGTCGAGACCCTTTCGTATACCAACCACACCCTGCTGCCCGAAGCGCTGGAAACCTGGCCGGTAGGTTTGATGGAACGCATGCTGCCCCGGCACATGCAGATCATCTACCTGATCAACGCCCAGCATATCGACTCGCTGCGTGCCAAAGGCATACACGACTTCGACGTCTTGCGCGCTGTGTCGCTGATCGAAGAAGACAACGGCCGCCGCGTGCGCATGGGCAACCTGGCGTTCCTGGGCTCCCATAGCGTCAACGGCGTGTCCGGTTTGCATACCCAACTGATGCGCAGCACGGTGTTCTCCGAGCTGCACAAGCTCTACCCCGAGCGCATTAACAACAAAACCAACGGCATTACCTTCCGTCGTTGGCTGTATCAGGCCAACCCCAAGTTGACCGATATGCTGGTGGAAGCCCTGGGCCCGGATATTCTCGACCAGCCCGAGCAGCGTCTTATCGAGTTGGAACCCTTTGCCGAGAAACCGGCCTTCCGCAAAGCGTTCGCTGAGCAGCGCCTGCACAGCAAGCGCGCCCTGGCGCAGATCATCCATGAGCGCCTGGGCATTGCGATCAACCCGGCGGCGATGTTCGACGTGCAGGTCAAGCGCATCCACGAATACAAGCGCCAACTGCTCAACCTGCTGCACACCGTGGCGCTGTACCAGGCGATCCGTGCCGAGCCGGGCATCGACTGGGTGCCTCGGGTCAAGATCTTTGCCGGCAAGGCGGCAGCCAGCTACCACCAGGCCAAGCTGATCATCAAGCTGACCAACGACATCGCCCGCACCGTCAACAACGACCCGACCGTGCGCGGCCTGCTCAAGGTGGTGTTCCTGCCCAACTACAACGTCAGCCTGGCGGAAAGCATCATTCCGGCAGCGGATTTGTCGGAGCAGATTTCCACCGCCGGTTTCGAAGCGTCCGGCACCAGCAACATGAAGTTCGGCCTCAACGGCGCGCTGACCATCGGCACCATGGACGGCGCCAACGTGGAGATGCACGAGCGTGTCGGCGCCGAGCACATGTTTATCTTTGGCCTCAGTGCCCAGCAGGTGGAGGCCCGCAAACACGCCGGCGAGTTCAACGCCGGGCCGGATATCGCTGCCTCCCATCGTTTGAATGATGTGCTGCAAGCGATCCGTGGCGGGGTGTTTTCGCCGGACGACCCGGGCCGCTATGTGGGCCTGATCGATGGGCTGAT
The DNA here is from genome assembly GCF_001896155.1 of Pseudomonas sp. FSL W5-0203. Taxonomy (NCBI): domain Bacteria; kingdom Pseudomonadati; phylum Pseudomonadota; class Gammaproteobacteria; order Pseudomonadales; family Pseudomonadaceae; genus Pseudomonas; species Pseudomonas sp. FSL W5-0203. The sequence goes on along the minus strand of NZ_MPOR01000003.1, from coordinate 209,702 downwards.
CGACTACGACCGGTTCCTGGTGTGTGCCGACTTTGACGCCTACTGGGACGCCCAGGCGCGGGTCGAGGCGCATTGGCACGACTCCAAGGCCTGGTGGCGCTCGGCCGTGCTCAACACAGCGCGCATGGGCTGGTTCAGCTCGGACCGCACCATCCGCGAATATGCCACCGAGATCTGGAAAGCCCTCGACTGACGGCCGCGGTTAAAAATGTGGGAGGGGGCTTGCCCCCGATAGCGGTTGATCAGTCACTCATGCATTGACTGAATGACCGCAATCGGGGGCAAGCCCCCTCTCACATCAAGCCTGGTCGTGAACTCTATTGGCGTTAAATCCTCTGATTAGAGGAAATCAGCCTCGACTCGCGCTAAACTGCGCGGGTTTTCAGCCCCCCATTCTCCGGAGCCGTCCATGTCCCGCGTTACCTTGAGTCGCTATTTGATCGAGCAGACCCGCAGCAACAACACGCCTGCCGATCTGCGCTTCCTTATCGAAGTGGTGGCGCGTGCTTGCAAGGAAATCAGCCACGCCGTTTCCAAAGGCGCACTGGGCGGTGTCCTGGGCAGCATGGGCACTGAAAACGTGCAGGGCGAAGTGCAGAAGAAACTGGACGTTCTGTCCAACGAAATCCTGCTCGAAGCCAACGAATGGGGTGGCCACCTGGCCGGCATGGCGTCCGAAGAAATGGACAATGCCTACCAGATCCCAGGCAAATACCCGAAGGGCGCATACCTGCTGGTATTCGACCCACTGGACGGTTCGTCCAACATCGACATTAACGCACCGGTCGGCACCATCTTCTCGGTGCTGCGTTGCCCCAACGAATACCTGAGCCAGAACGAAGCCCTGAACGAAAAGGCCTTCCTGCAACCAGGCACCGAGCAGGTTGCTGCCGGCTACGCGATCTACGGCCCACAGACCATGCTGGTGCTGACCCTGGGCGACGGCGTCAAAGGCTTCACCCTGGACCGTGAAATGGGCAGCTTCGTACTCACCCACGAAGACATTTCGATTCCTGCTTCTACCCAGGAATTTGCCATCAACATGTCCAACCAGCGCCACTGGGAAGAACCGGTGAAGCGCTACGTCAACGAGCTGATGGAAGGCGAAGAAGGCCCGTTGAAGAAGAACTTCAACATGCGCTGGGTAGCCGCGATGGTTGCCGACGTGCACCGCATCCTGACCCGTGGTGGCCTGTTCATGTACCCACGCGACAGCCGCGAGCCGTCCAAGCCAGGCAAGCTGCGCCTGATGTACGAAGCCAACCCGATGTCGTTTTTGGTTGAACAGGCAGGCGGTGCGTCTACCGACGGCCACCAGCGCATCCTCGACATCCAGCCTGAAGGCCTGCACCAGCGTGTGGCGGTGTTCCTGGGTTCGAAGGAAGAAGTTGAGCGCGTGACGGCTTATCACAAGAAGTAAGAGCTTGCGGTAACAAAAAAGCCCCGAAATGCGCTCAGCGCTTCGGGGCTTTTGTTTTTATTGAATAAGGTTTTTCAGCAGCAACGCCTGCAGGTTTTTCCGAGTGTCGGCGATGATGTGGACGTAAATGATCGGGTCTCGAATTTCGTAGATGATCCGATTCATGCCACAGACAACCTGTCGATATTGGCTGAGATTCAACTTCTCGATCTCTTGCGGTATCGAGCCAGCATAGGGTTGAGACTCAAGCAGTCGCATGGCCTGTTTCATCGCGTCGTAGGACTGCTGCCAGGTCGATGTCGAGAACTGCCGGATGAGGTATGACTTGATATCTTTAAGGTCGCGTTTTGCCGAGTGAAGAATCACAACCTTGAATGTCATTGAGCGTCGTCCTTGTCCAGCTCGGCGAACACGTCCTCCATGTCTTGAAACTGCCCCAATTCAATCTGCCGGTTGCCCAGGGCCAATAGCTTTAACAAGGCCATGGTTTCTGCCTGCTCCTCAAAACTCTTCACATCCATCACCACCAGCTTCGCTTCGCCATTTTGGGTGATGACCAGGGGTTCGCGGCTTTCCGTGAGTGTTTTGACGATCTCGGCGGTATGACTTTTCAAGTAGCTGATCGGCTTTATCTGCGAAGAAAATTTCATGGGATGACCCCTGCTCAAGGTGTGACTGATTTTAGTCTTAATTTGGTCTTTGCTAGACAGCAACTGATGAAAGGCGGTGATTTTTCACTCGAAAACACGGTTCAAGGGGCCAGTTCACATAAAAAATAAATAGCACCCCCCATCGGGAACCAGACACCCCTTTTCCCTTCTAAGCTTCTGGCAGATACCCCAGCTGCTTTGTCTCTCCAGGAGCTTTTCCATGTCTATACGCCGTCTCGCCCTGCTGGCTTTTTGCGTGCTCTTAGCCGCTTGCAGCAAGGTCACCCAAGAAAACTACCAAAAGCTCTCAGCCGGCATGGCCAAGGCCGAGGTGGAGTCGTTGCTGGGCAAGCCAACCGATTGTTCCGGCGCACTGGGCATGTCCAGCTGCACCTGGGGCGATAAAAACAGCTTTATCAGCGTGCAGTACGCCGGTGACAAAGTTCTGATGTTTTCCGGGCAAGGCCTGAAGTAAACCGGGGCGCGAGCCTGCGGGAGAAGAAGAATGATGCGTTTTGTTTTGTTCCTTTGCGCCAGCCTGTTTTTGGCGGGCTGCGCCAGCCATTCTGGCGATGATCTGCAACCCAAGACTGCGAGCAACGTCAACCTCAAGCGTTACCAGGGCACCTGGTATGAGTTGGCCCGGTTGCCGATGTACTTTCAGCGCAACTGTGCGCAATCCGAAGCCCGCTATACCTTGCTGCCTGATGGTGACATGTCGGTGTTCAACCGCTGCCTGACGCCTGAGTGGAAGTGGCAAGAGGCCAAAGGCACGGCTACGCCGCAGGTACCAGGCAAGACCGACAAGCTGTGGGTGGAATTCAATAACTGGTTTACATCACTGTTGCCGGGCGTTGCCAAGGGCGACTACTGGGTGCTGTATGTCAGCGATGACTACAAGACCGCCATCGTCGGCAGCCCGAGCCGGCGCTATATGTGGATCCTGTCGCGCACGCCGACGGTGAGTGCCGATACCCGCGAAGACCTGCTGAGCAGGGCGCGACAGCAAGGGTATGACACCACGCGGCTGATCTGGCGTACGTCGGACAAGCAGATGGCAAAGTCCTCTCAGTAATCCTGAGTACCCTCAACCCAATGTGGGAGCTGGCTTGCCTGCGATACAGGCACCTCGGTGCATCAGTTGCACCGGGTTGATGCTATCGCAGGCAAGCCAGCTCCCACAGTTGTTATGGGTTGGCCGTTAGTTCAGCAAGTCCTTCAGGACCTGGGTGAATGCCCGGCTGCTGTCTTCTTCGCCAGCATGATGCCCATCTCGCACCACCCACTTGCCATTGACCAGTACATCGCGCACTTGCCGATCACCACCGGCAAATAGCCAGCGGTTGAGAATCCCATCCTCACTGGCCGTCGCCAGGTACGGGTCGCTACCGTCCAGCACTATCCAGTCCGCACGCTTGCCCACTTGCAGTCGACCAATCGGCTGGCCCAGCGCTTGTGCGCCACCGTCCAGCGCAGCATCGAACAGCGTGCGACCCACCATCGGTTGGTCACTGCGATACAACCGATTACGCCGTTGATCACGCAGGCGCTGGCCGTATTCCAGCCAACGCAGTTCTTCCACCACGCTCAGTGACACATGGCTGTCGGAACCAATGCCCATGCGGCCGCCCTGGGCGAGGAAGTCCACCGCAGGAAAAATCCCATCGCCCAGGTTGGCCTCCGTGGTCAGGCACAAACCGGCAATCGCTCGGCTGTTGGCCATGCGTGTCACTTCGTCGGCATCGGCATGGGTGGCGTGCACCAGGCACCAGCGCTCATCCACCTCGACATTGTCATACAGCCATTGCAACGGGCGCTTGCCGCTCCAGGCCAAGCAGTCGTCGACTTCTTTTTGCTGTTCGGCGATGTGGATATGCACCGGGCAGCTCTTGTCACTGGCGGCCAGCACGGTATGGATTTGTTCGGGGGTGACGGCGCGCAGGGAGTGGAAGCACAGACCCAGTTGCTGCGCCGGTTGTGCCGCCAGAATGGGCTGCAGGCGCGCTTGCAAGTCCAGGTAGTGTTCCGTGCTGTTGATAAACCGTCGCTGGCCTTCATTCGGCGCTTGGCCACCAAAGCCCGCGTGGGTGTAGAGCACCGGCAGCAAGGTCAGGCCGATCCCGCTGCTGGCGGCCGCCTGGCTGATCTGGCGGGACAGTTCCGTACGGTCGGCATAGGGCTGGCCGCTGAGATCGTGGTGCACGTAATGGAACTCGGCCACCGAGGTGTAGCCGGCCTTGAGCATTTCGATATACAGCTGGCGGGCGATGATCTGTAACTGCTCGGGGTTGATCTTGCCGACCATGCGGTACATCAAGTCGCGCCAGGTCCAGAAGCTGTCATTGGGGTTGCCGGCCACTTCGGCCAAGCCCGCCATGGCGCGCTGGAAGGCATGGGAATGCAGGTTCGGCATGCCCGCCAACACCGGGCCCCTGAGCCGCTCCGCACCTTCTGCACTGGCGTTGGGCTCAACCTTTGTCAGCAGGCCATCGGTGCTGACTTCAAGACGTACATCATTGGCCCATCCATTAGGCAGCAGTGCGCGTTCGGCAAAGAAAGCGGACATGATCAAGGCACCCCGGTCGTGTGTTTATTTGTATATACATATACAGACGTTTGCCTGCTCGGTAAACTCCGGCAATCTATGCATCTTTTTCCCCTGCAAGGATTCCCTGTGCCGACTCCGCCCGCCAAGTCTTCGCTGGCTGCCCACATGGACGAAAGTCCGGCGCCCTTGTATGCCCGCGTCAAACAGATGATCAGCCAGCAGATCCTCAACGGCAACTGGCCGCCCCATTACCGCGTGCCGTCGGAAAGCGAGCTGGTCAGCCAGTTGGGCTTCAGCCGCATGACTATCAACCGCGCCCTGCGCGAGCTGACCGCCGAAGGCCTTCTAGTGCGTATGCAGGGTGTGGGTACGTTTGTTGCCGAGCCGAAAAGCCAGTCAGCCCTGTTTGAAGTGCATAACATCGCCGATGAAATCGCCTCCCGCGGGCATCGGCACACTTGCCAGGTGATCACCCTGGGCGAAGAGGCCGCCGGCTCCGAACGCGCCGTTGCCTTGGAAATGCGCGAAGGCGGGCGGGTGTTCCACTCGTTGATCGTGCATTACGAGAACGACATTCCTGTGCAAATAGAAGACCGTTTCGTCAACGCCCTGGTCGCGCCGGAATACTTGCAGCAGGACTTCACCCAGCAAACCCCGTATGCCTATTTGAACCAGGTCGCGCCGTTGACTGAGGGCGAGCATGTGGTTGAGGCGATCCTCGCCGATGCCGCCGAGTGCAAATTGTTGCAGATCGAGCCGAGCGAGCCGTGCCTGTTGATTCGCCGACGCACCTGGTCGGGTCGCCAGCCGGTGACTGCGGCGCGATTGATCCACCCCGGTTCCCGTCACAGCCTCGAAGGACGCTTCAGTAAATGAGTGAGATCAACGTCTGGCGCGCCGCCGACTACGTGCGCATGCCGTGGAAGAACGGCGGCGGCAGTACCGAAGAAATCAGTCGCGACGCCGGCACCGGCCTGGAGGGTTTTGGCTGGCGTTTGTCGATTGCCGATATCGCCGAATCGGGTGGGTTTTCCACCTTCGCTGGCTACCAGCGCGTGATTACGGTGATCAAAGGCGCCGGCATGGTGTTGACCGTAGACGGTGAGGAGCAACGCGGGTTGTTACCGTTGCAGCCGTTCGCGTTCAAGGGTGAAAGCCAGGTGTCATGCCGCTTGATCACCGGGCCGATTCGCGACTTCAACCTGATCTACTCGCCACAGCGTTACCACGCACGCTTGCAGTGGGTGGATGGCGTGCAGCAGTTTTTCAGCACCGCGCAGACGGTGCTGGTGTTCAGCGTGGCGGATGAGGTGAAGGTGCTGGGCGAGAAGCTCGGCCACCATGATTGCCTGCAAGTGGACGGTAACACGGGCCTGCTGGATATCTCTGTCACTGGCCGCTGCTGCATCATCGAACTGACCGCACGCGATTAAAAACTGTGGGAGCTGCCTTGCCTGCGATAGCGGTATATCAGTAGCTGATGCGCTGACTGACACACCGCTATCGCAGACAAGCCAGCTCCCACCTTTGTTTTTGCATTGTTCACAAAATCTGTTTCCACTCCGCGCACCAATTTGTTACCGAATGCCCCAGCGTGACGCAAAGCTTCGCTGCCGTGACAAATTCCCCGCGCTGCAACAAACCTCCGTAAGAAATTTCATCAAGCTTTGAAGCCTTGATTTACAAGGCTCGCACGCCCCGTGCAAAAAAAACCCAACCACTCCTGGCTAAAGTTGGCCGCTCGATTGCATATGCTTGTACATACAAGTAAAGATGTGTGCGTAAGACTTTGCACCATCCCTGTTCGCGCATCGATCGCCGAGGAGTCCTAGCTGTGACCAAGCCTACAAAATACCGTGACGTCGAAATCCGCGCCGCCCGCGGTAACAAGCTCACCGCCAAAAGCTGGCTGACCGAAGCGCCGCTGCGCATGCTGATGAACAACCTCGACCCACAAGTGGCCGAGAACCCCAAAGAACTGGTGGTGTACGGCGGTATCGGCCGCGCGGCGCGCAACTGGGAGTGCTACGACCAGATCGTCGAGAGCCTCACCAATCTGAACGACGACGAAACCCTGCTGGTGCAATCCGGTAAGCCAGTCGGCGTGTTCAAGACCCACAGCAACGCCCCGCGCGTGCTGATTGCCAACTCCAACCTGGTACCGCACTGGGCCAGTTGGGAGCATTTCAACGAACTGGATGCCAAGGGCCTGGCCATGTACGGCCAGATGACCGCCGGCAGCTGGATCTACATCGGCAGCCAAGGCATTGTCCAAGGCACCTACGAAACCTTCGTCGAAGCCGGCCGCCAGCACTACAACAGCGACTTGACCGGCCGTTGGGTGCTCACCGCCGGCCTCGGCGGCATGGGCGGCGCGCAGCCATTGGCCGCGACGCTGGCCGGCGCCTGCTCGCTGAATATCGAGTGCCAGCAAGTCAGCATCGACTTCCGCCTGAACAGCCGCTACGTCGACGAGCAGGCCACCGACCTCGACGACGCCCTGGCGCGCATCGCCAAATACACCAAGGAAGGCAAGGCCATCTCCATCGCGCTGCTGGGCAACGCCGCAGAGATCCTGCCAGAACTGGTCAAGCGTGGCGTGCGCCCGGACATGGTCACCGACCAGACCAGCGCCCACGACCCACTCAACGGTTACCTGCCGGCCGGCTGGACCTGGGACGAATACCGCGCTCGCGCCAAGACCGAGCCGGCCGCCGTGATCAAGGCCGCCAAGCAGTCGATGGCCGTCCACGTCAAAGCCATGCTCGAATTCCAGAAGCAAGGCATCCCGACCTTCGACTACGGCAACAACATCCGCCAGATGGCCCAGGAAGAGGGCGTGGAAAACGCGTTCGACTTCCCAGGTTTCGTACCGGCCTACATCCGCCCATTGTTCTGCCGTGGCATCGGCCCGTTCCGCTGGGCGGCGCTGTCCGGTGACCCGCAGGACATCTACAAGACCGACGCCAAAGTCAAAGAGCTGATCCCGGACGACGCCCACCTGCACAACTGGCTGGACATGGCCCGCGAGCGCATCAGCTTCCAGGGTCTGCCGGCACGTATCTGCTGGGTCGGCCTGGGCCAGCGTGCCAAGTTGGGCCTGGCGTTCAACGAAATGGTGCGCAGCGGCGAGCTGTCCGCGCCGGTCGTGATCGGCCGTGACCACCTGGACTCCGGCTCGGTCGCCAGCCCGAACCGCGAAACCGAAGCCATGCAGGACGGCTCCGATGCTGTGTCCGACTGGCCGCTGCTCAACGCCTTGCTTAATACCGCGAGCGGCGCGACCTGGGTGTCGCTGCACCACGGTGGTGGCGTGGGCATGGGCTTCTCCCAGCACTCAGGGATGGTGATTGTCTGCGACGGTACTGACGAAGCGGCCGAGCGGATTGCCCGCGTGCTGCACAACGACCCGGCGACCGGGGTGATGCGTCATGCGGATGCGGGTTACCAGATCGCTATCGACTGCGCCAAGGAACAAGGCCTGAACCTGCCGATGATCAAGTAACGGGTGGCGCAGTACCTGTGGGAGCTGGCTTGCCTGCGATGCAGACGACGCGGTCTGACAGTAAGACCGCGGTGATGCTATCGCAGGCAAGCCAGCGCCCACGGAAGAGCAAGATGCATACAAAACAATCCATCAGAGGTTGAACAACATGGCTGCAAACGACACCACCCCGTTGATCGAGAAACGTTCGATCGACTACATCCCGGAAGCGGAAAGACATGGTCGTCTATTCAGTCAATTCACCCTGTGGATGGGTGCCAACCTGCAGATCACTGCGATTGTCACCGGGGCGTTGGCCGTGGTGCTGGGCGGTGATGTGTTCTGGTCGTTGATCGGCTTGCTGATCGGTCAACTGATCGGCGGTGGCGTCATGGCGCTGCATGCGGCGCAAGGGCCCAAGCTTGGCCTGCCGCAGATGATTTCCAGCCGGGTGCAGTTCGGCGTGTACGGCGCGGCCATTCCGATCGTGTTGGTGTGCTTGATGTACCTGGGCTTCACCGCCACCGGCACCGTGCTGTCGGGCCAGGCGCTGGGCCAGTTGTTCGGGGTCAGCGACAGCGTCGGCATCCTGATCTTCGCCAGTGTCATCGTGCTGGTCACGGTGCTGGGTTACCGGGTGATCCACTTCATCGGCCGGGTCGCCAGCCTGATTGGCGTGGTTGCCTTTGTGTACCTGTTCAGCCGCTTGATGAGCCAGACCGACGTTGGCGCGCTCCTGCAGATCCGCCACTTCAGCTGGAGCAGTTTCCTGCTGGCCGTGTCGCTGGCGGCCTCCTGGCAGATTGCGTTCGGCCCTTACGTGGCAGATTACTCGCGTTACCTGCCGAGCCACACGTCATCGGTGAAAACCTTTCTCGCTGCTGGCGCAGGTTCGGTCATCGGTGCCCAAGTGGCGATGGTCCTCGGCGTGTTTGCCGCGGCCATGTCCAACGGGCAGTTTGCCGGCCACGAGGTGGCGTACATCGTTGGCTTGAGCGGCACGGGGGCTACCGCTGCGTTGCTGTACTTCAGCATCGCGTTCGGCAAGGTCACCATCTCGACGCTCAACTCCTACGGCAGCTTCATGTGCATCGCCACTATCATCAGCGGCTTTCGTGGGCGTCTGGAGGTCACGCGTCTGCAGCGTCTGGTGTTTGTGCTGATGATCGTCGGCACGGCCACGCTGATCGCGTTGCTCGGCCAGCATTCGTTCCTCGGTGCATTCAAGTCGTTCATCCTGTTCCTGCTGGCGTTCTTTACGCCCTGGAGCGCGATCAACCTGGTGGATTACTACTGCATCACCCGCGAGCGTTATGACGTGCCGGCGCTGGCCGACCCGAACGGTCGTTACGGCCGCTGGAACCTGCTGGGCATCAGCGTCTACGTATTCGGCGTGCTGGTGCAGTTGCCGTTCATCTCTACCAAGTTCTACACCGGCCCCCTGGTGGCCGCGCTGGGGGATGTGGATATCTCCTGGATCATCGGCCTGGTACTGCCGGCGGCCCTGTATTACGTGTGTGCAAAAAAATGGCACGGCACGGTACCCGATCACCTGATCCTGCCAAAAGAGCAGGGCGCTTCACCCACAACAAACGGGCTGGCTGCACAAGCCTGATGGGACGTGGACAGGGCAGGACGCCTACTGACTGCCGTAATCCATTTCATGATTGGGAGCGTCACAACAATGACTATGAATAAGACCTTGCTGGCTACTTTGTTCGCAGCTGGCGTGCTGGCAAGTGCCGGCGCCCAGGCGGCTGGTTGGTGCGAGTCGGGTAAACCGGTGAAATTCGCCGGCCTGAATTGGGAAAGCGGCATGTTGCTCACCGACATCCTGCAAACCGTGCTGGAAAAAGGCTACGACTGCAAAACCGACAGCTTGCCGGGCAATTCCATCACCATGGAAAACGCCCTGGGCAGTAACGACATCCAAGTGTTCGCCGAGGAGTGGGTAGGTCGCAGCGAGGTCTGGAACAAAGCCGAGAAGGCCGGCAAAGTCGTGGGCGTCGGTGCTCCGGTGGTCGGCGCGGTCGAAGGCTGGTACGTGCCGCGCTATGTGATCGAAGGCGACGCCAAGCGCAAGCTGGAAGCCAAGGCGCCGGACCTGAAAAACATCGCCGACCTGGCCAAGTACGCCTCGGTGTTCAAGGACCAGGAAGAGCCGTCCAAGGGCCGCTTCTACAACTGCCCGGCCGGCTGGACCTGCGAGCTGGACAACAGCGAAATGCTCAAGAGCTACGGCCTGGAAAGCACCTACACCAACTTCCGCCCGGGCACCGGCCCGGCGCTGGATGCAGCGGTGCTGTCGAGCTACAAGCGTGGCGAGCCGATCCTGTTCTACTACTGGTCACCGACACCGCTGATGGGCCAGGTCGATCTGGTCAAGCTGGAAGAAAAGCCCGGCGTGGACAAAACCGTGAGCATCAAGGTCGGCCTCTCCAAGACTTTCCACGAGCAAGCCCCGGAACTGGTGGCCGTGCTGGAAAAGGTCAACCTGCCCATCGACCTGCTGAACCAGAACCTGGGCCGCATGGCCAAGGAGCGGATCGAGTCGCCGAAACTGGCGAAAATATTCCTCAAGGAACATCCTGAAGTCTGGCACGCCTGGGTGAGCGACGACGCAGCCAAGAAAATCGACGCGGCCTTGTAGGTCAAGTGTGCACGGCTACCCTCAAGGGTGGCCGGGCGGCTGGCCACAACCCACTGGATCGAGAGCACGATATGTTTCCTGAGAGCATTACCTTTTCCATCGCCGACTGGGTCAACGGTTGGGTGGACGCACTGGTCACCCACTACGGCGATGTGTTCCGGCACATCTCCGATACGCTGCTGTGGGCCATCGTCAACCTGGAAGGCCTGCTGCGCGCAGCGCCCTGGTGGCTGATGCTGGCCATCGTCGGCGGTATTGCCTGGCATGCCACCCGCAAGGTGGTGACCACGGCGGTGATTGTCGGTCTGCTGTTCCTGGTGGGCGCGGTTGGCCTGTGGGACAAGCTGATGCAAACCCTGGCATTGATGATGGTGGCCACGGTGATTTCGGTGTTGATCGGCATCCCCCTGGGCATCCTCTCGGCGCGCAGTAATCGCCTGCGTTCAGTGTTGATGCCGCTGCTGGACATCATGCAAACCATGCCCAGCTTCGTGTACCTCATCCCGGTGCTGATGCTGTTCGGCCTGGGCAAGGTCCCGGCGATTTTCGCCACGGTGATCTACGCCGCGCCGCCGCTGATTCGCCTGACAGACCTGGGTATTCGCCAAGTCGATGGCGAAGTCATGGAAGCCATCAACGCCTTCGGCGCCAACCGCTGGCAGCAACTGTTCGGCGTGCAATTGCCGCTGGCGTTGCCGAGCATCATGGCCGGGATTAACCAGACCACCATGATGGCGCTGTCGATGGTGGTGATCGCCTCGATGATCGGCGCCCGTGGCTTGGGTGAAGACGTGCTCGTCGGCATCCAGACCCTCAACGTCGGCCGCGGCCTTGAAGCCGGGCTGGCGATCGTGATTCTCGCAGTGGTCATCGACCGCATTACCCAGGCTTATGGCCGCCCACGGCATGAGGCGAGCAAATGACGACTGTCAGCAAAATCGAAGTCAAAAACGTCTTCAAGATTTTCGGCGCACGCGCCAAGGATGCGCTGGCCATGGTCGGCCAGGGCAAGACCAAGGACCAGGTACTGGCCGAGACCGGTTGCGTGGTCGGCGTCAATGACCTGTCCCTGAGCATCGGCACCGGTGAGATCTTTGTCATCATGGGCTTGTCGGGTTCGGGCAAATCCACCCTGGTGCGCCACTTCAACCGCCTGATCGACCCCACCAGTGGCGCGATCCTGGTGGACGGCGAAGACATCCTGCAACTGGACATGGAAGCCCTGCGCCAATTCCGTCGGCACAAGATCAGCATGGTGTTCCAGAGCTTCGGCCTGCTGCCGCACAAGAGCGTGCTCGACAACGTTGCCTACGGCCTGAAAGTGCGTGGCGAAACCAAGCAAGTCTGCGCCGAACGTGCGTTGCACTGGATCGAAACAGTGGGCCTCAAAGGCTATGAAAACAAATATCCCCACCAGCTTTCTGGCGGTATGCGCCAGCGCGTGGGCCTGGCCCGCGCCTTGGCGGCCGACACCGATATCATCCTGATGGACGAAGCCTTCAGCGCCCTCGACCCGCTGATCCGCGCCGAGATGCAAGACCAATTGCTCGAGCTGCAAAAGACCCTGCACAAGACCATCGTGTTCATCACCCACGACCTCGACGAGGCCGTGCGCATCGGCAATCGCATTGCGATCCTCAAGGACGGCAAGCTGATCCAGGTCGGCACGCCGCGGGAGATCCTGCATTCGCCGGCGGATGAATATGTGGACCGCTTTGTTCAGCGGCGGGCGGCGGTGGTCTGACGGACGCCATCGCAGGCAAGCCAGCTCCCACATTTGATTGGGTTCACACAGTTCAAATGTGGGAGCCGGGCTTGCCCGCGATGACGCCGGCAATGCTGTAGAGATTATGAAGAGGTCAACGATGTCCCAGGCAACAACAATCATCATCGCCGACACCCCACTGCGCTGGCAGGACGTGGTCGCCGTCGCCCGCCACGGCGCCATGCTCGAACTGTCGGGCCACGCCTGGGCGCGCATCGACAATGCCCAAGCCATCGTGCAGCGCATCGTCACCAGCGGCGAGCGTGCCTATGGTGTCAACACCGGCCTGGGCGCGCTGTGCAACGTCTCGCTCAAGACCGAGCAACTGAGCCAACTGTCGCGCAATACGCTGTTGAGCCATGCCTGTGGTGTCGGCCCGGTGCTCAGCGATGAGCAAACCCGCGCGATCATCTGCGCGGCGATCATCAACTACAGCCATGGCAAGTCCGGCCTGCATCCGCAGGTGGTGCACGCGCTGCTGGCGTTGCTCAACCACGGCATCACCCCGCAAGTGCCGTCCCAAGGCTCGGTGGGGTACCTGACCCACATGGCCCATATCGGCGTGGCCCTGCTGGGCGTCGGCAATGTGAGTTATCGCGGCCAGATCGTCACGGCGCAACACGCGTTGCAGGCTGAAGGCTTGCAGCCGATGGTGCTCGGCGCCAAGGACGGCCTGTGCCTGGTCAATGGCACGCCGTGCATGACCGGCCTGAGCTGCCTGGCCCTGGCCGATGCACATCACTTGCTGCAATGGGCCGACGTGATCGGTGCCATGAGCTTCGAAGCCCAGCGCGGCCAGATCGACGCCTTTGACGAAGAAATCATTGCTCTCAAGCCGCATCCTGGCATGCAGCAAGTGGGTATCAACCTGCGTGCCTTGCTCGACGGCAGTGAGGTGATTGCCAGCAGTAAAGGTATTCGCACCCAGGATGCCTTGAGCATTCGCTCGATCCCGCAGATTCACGGCGCGGCCCGCGATCAGGTGGAACACGCCACGCGCCAGATCGAGACCGAACTCAACAGCGCCACCGACAACCCGCTGGTGCTGGGCACGCCAGACAGCTACCGCGTGGTGTCCCAGGCCAACCCCCACGGGCAGTCCGTCGCGATGGCGGCCGACATGCTCGCCATCGCCATGGCCGAGATCGGTTCGGTGGCCGAGCGTCGCCTGGACCGCCTGGTCAACCCGCATGTCAGCGGCCTGCCAGCCTTCCTGGTGAGCAACCCGGGGGTCAACTCCGGGATGATGATCGTGCAGTACGTCGCCGCGTCCTTGTGCGGGCAGAACCGCCAGTTGGCGCAACCCGCGGTGCTCGACAATTTCGTCACCTCGGGCCTGCAGGAAGACCACTTGAGCATGGGCACCAACGCCGCGCTCAAGCTGCACCAGGTGCTGGTCAACGTCACCCAGATTCTTGCCATCGAATACCTGCTGGCGGCCCAGGCTTTCGAGTTTCTCAAGGACCAGCGCTTCGGTGCCGGTACCGACCGCGCCTGGCGTTTGCTGCGCGAAGTGGTCCCTGCTTATGAACAGGACCGCTGGCTGGCGCCGGATATTGCCGCCGCTGCCCAGCTGCTTAAAGACACCGCATTACCGAATTTGCACTGAACACCTAAGAACAATTCACAAGGAGAATGAATGTGACTGCGCTAAACCTGATTCCAGGCCAACTGAGCCTCGCCCAACTGCGTGCCATCTACCAGCAGCCAGTAACCCTCAGCCTGGATGACAGCGCCTCGGCCCAGATCGAAGCCAGCGTTGCCTGCGTGGAGCAGATTCTCGCCGAGAACCGCACCGCCTATGGCATCAACACCGGTTTTGGCCTGTTGGCCTCGACCCGCATCGCCAGCGAAGACCTGGAAAACCTCCAGCGTTCCCTGGTGCTGTCCCACGCCGCCGGCGTCGGTGAGCCGATCAGCGATGCGCTGGTGCGACTGGTCATGGTGCTCAAGGTCAACAGCCTGAGCCGTGGCTTCTCCGGGATTCGTCGCCAGGTGATCGACGCGTTGATCGCGCTGATCAACGCCGAGGTGTACCCGCACATTCCGCTCAAGGGGTCAGTGGGTGCTTCCGGTGACCTGGCGCCGTTGGCGCACATGTCCCTGGTACTGCTTGGCGAAGGCAAGGCACGCCACAAGGGCCAATGGCTGGAAGCCACCGAGGCGCTGAAAATCGCCGGCCTCACGCCGCTGACCCTGGCCGCCAAAGAAGGCCTGGCCCTGCTCAACGGCACCCAGGTGTCCACGGCCTATGCCCTGCGTGGCCTGTTCGAAGGCGAAGACCTGTTCGCCGGCGCCCTCGCTTGCGGCGGCCTCACTGTGGAGGCGGTACTGGGTTCGCGTTCGCCGTTCGATGCGCGTATTCATGCAGCGCGTGGCCAGCGTGGCCAGATCGACTCGGCAGCGGCCTATCGCGACCTGCTCGGTGAGAGCAGCCAGGTGTCCCAATCGCACCAGAACTGCGACAAGGTGCAAGACCCGTATTCCCTGCGTTGCCAGCCGCAGGTCATGGGTGCGTGCCTGACTCAATTGCGCCAGGCCGCCGAGGTGCTGGTGGTAGAAGCCAACGCAGTGTCGGATAACCCGCTGGTCTTTGCCGCCGAGGGTGACGTGATTTCCGGTGGCAACTTCCACGCCGAACCCGTGGCCATGGCCGCCGACAACATGGCGCTGGCCATTGCCGAAATCGGCTCCCTGAGCGAGCGCCGGATCTCGTTGATGATGGACAAGCACATGTCGCAACTGCCGCCGTTTCTGGTGGGCAATGGCGGGGTGAACTCCGGCTTCATGATCGCCCAGGTGACCGCCGCCGCGCTCGCCAGCGAGAACAAGGCGCTGGCCCATCCCCATAGCGTCGACAGCTTGCCGACTTCGGCCAACCAGGAAGACCACGTGTCCATGGCCCCGGCTGCGGGCAAGCGTTTGTGGGAAATGGCCGAGAACACCCGGGGCATCCTCGCGGTGGAATGGCTCGCGGCGTGCCAGGGCCTGGACCTGCGCGACGGCCTGAAGACCTCGCCCAAGCTGGAAAAAGCCCGTGGCATCCTGCGCGACAAGGTGGCGTTCTATGACAAGGACCGCTTCTTCGCCCCGGACATCAACGCCGCCAGCGAACTGCTCGCCAGCCGCTGCCTGAATGAGCTGGTGCCGGCCAAGTTGCTGCCAAGCCTCTGACCGCGACTCGGTCTGTGCCTGATCATTCCCACGCTCCGCGTGGGAATGCATCCTGTGACGCTCTGCGTCACCGCTCTTAAAGCGGACGCGGAGCGTCCAGGTCGGAGTTCCCACGCCGAGCGTGGGAACGATCTTCTCCTCATAAGAATAATTAGGGACGAGAAATGCACCAGCCAGAAAAAGGTTTGAAACGCGGGCTCAACGCCCGACATATTCGCTTCATGGCCCTGGGGTCCGCGATCGGCACCGGGCTGTTTTATGGCTCCGCCTCCGCCATCCAAATGGCTGGCCCTGCCGTGCTGCTGGCCTACCTGATCGGCGGCGCTGCTGTATTCATGGTGATGCGCGCCCTCGGTGAGATGGCCGTGCACAACCCAGTGTCTGGCTCCTTCGGCCATTATGCCAGCACCTACCTGGGGCCCATGGCCGGGTTTATCCTCGGCTGGACCTACGCCTTTGAAATGATCATCGTCTGCCTCGCCGACGTCACCGCGTTCGGCATCTACATGGGCTTCTGGTTTCCCGAAGTGGCCCGTTGGGTCTGGGTGCTGGGCATCGTGTTTTTGATCGGCGGCCTGAACCTGTGCAACGTCAAAGTCTTTGGCGAGATGGAGTTCTGGCTGTCGTTGCTCAAGGTCGGTGCCATTGTGGCGATGATCCTCGGCGGCTTTGGCATCATGTTGTTCGGCATTCACTCGGCGGGCGAAACCCAGGCCAGCGGACTGAGTAACCTGTGGGCCCATGGCGGCTTCATGCCCAACGGCATCGGTGGGCTGATCGCCTCGTTTGCCGTGGTGATGTTTGCCTTTGGTGGCATCGAAATCATCGGCATCACCGCCGGTGAAGCCAAGGACCCGCAGCGGGTGATCCCCAAGGCGATCAACGCGGTGCCGCTGCGTATCCTGTTGTTTTACGTGCTGACCTTGTTCGTGTTGATGGCCATCTACCCGTGGCCGCAGATCGGCAGCCAGGGCAGCCCGTTCGTGCAGATCTTCAGCAACCTGGGGATTGGCTCGGCGGCGACTATCCTCAACATTGTGGTGATCTCGGCGGCGGTGTCGGCCATTAACAGCGACATTTTCGGCGCCGGCCGCATGATGTACGGCCTGGCTCAACAAGGGCAGGCGCCGAAGGGCTTCGCGCAATTGTCCAAACAAGGCGTGCCATGGATGACCGTGGTGGTCATGGGCGCCGCTTTGCTCGGCGGTGTGGTGCTCAACTACCTGATCCCGGAAAACGTGTTCCTGCTGATTGCTTCGATTGCCACCTTCGCCACGGTGTGGGTATGGCTGATGATCCTGTTTACCCAGGTCGCCATGCGTCGCTCGATGACCAAGGCGCAGGTCGCCGAACTGAAATTCCCGGTGCCGTTCTGGCCCTATGCGCCGGCAGCGGCCATTGTTTTCATGCTGTTTGTGTTTGGTGTACTCGGTTACTTCCCGGATACCCAGGCGGCGTTGATGGTGGGCGCCGTGTGGATCGTGCTGCTGATCATCGCCTACTGGCTGTGGGTCAAGCCTGCCGCCGGGCAAACGGCCAAGGTCGATTACGACCCGGTTTTGTCTCATCGATAACTTAGGGAGGCGTTGATGAAAACGCTTTGGCAACACTGCCACGTCGCAACCATGGCCAACGGCAAATACTCGATCATCGAGGATGCCGCCATGGTGACTGCCGGCTCGCTCATCGAGTGGGTCGGCCCCCGCAGCCAGGCGCCAACCGCGGATTACGCCCAGGTGCATGACCTGCAAGGCGCGTGGGTCACCCCCGGGCTGATCGACTGTCACACCCATACGGTGTTTGGTGGCAATCGCAGTGGCGAATTCGAGCAGCGCCTCGAAGGTGTCAGCTACGCCGAGATCGCGGCCAAGGGCGGCGGCATTGCCAGCACGGTGCGCGCAACCCGTGCGGCGAGCGAAGATGAGCTGTTCTCGAGCGCTGAAAAGCGCCTGCGCAGTTTGCTGCGTGACGGCGTGACCACGGTGGAGATCAAGTCCGGCTACGGCCTGGACCTGGCCAACGAACGCAAGATGCTGCGTGTGGCCCGGCGCCTGGGTGAAGCACTGCCGGTCAGCGTGCGTGCCACCTGCCTGGCCGCCCACGCGTTACCGCCGGAGTACAAGGACCGCGCCGACGATTACATCGAGCACATCTGCAGCCAGATGCTGCCGGCCCTGGCCGCTGAGGGGTTGGTGGATGCGGTCGATGCCTTCTGTGAATACCTGGCGTTTTCCCCCGAGCAGGTTGAGCGGGTATTCAAGGTCGCCCAGCAACTTGGCCTGCCGGTGAAGCTGCACGCCGAGCAACTCTCGTCGTTGCATGGCTCAAGCCTGGCGGCGCGCTACCACGCGTTGTCGGCCGACCACCTGGAATTCATGACTGAAGAAGACGCCATCGCCATGGCTGCGGCCGGTACCGTCGCCGTGCTATTGCCGGGCGCGTTCTACTTCCTGCGTGAAACCCAGCTGCCGCCGATGGAGGCCCTGCGCAAGCACGGCGTGAAGATCGCCATCGCCAGCGACCTCAACCCCGGTACTTCACCGGCGCTGTCGGTACGGCTGATGCTGAACATGGCCTGCACCCTGTTTCGCATGACCCCGGAAGAAGCCCTGGCCGGTGCCACGCAACACGCGGCCACCGCGTTGGGCCTGGGCGATACCCATGGCTCCCTGGAAGTGGGCAAGGTCGCGGATTTTGTCGCCTGGCAGATCGATCGCCCAGCCGACCTGGCCTACTGGCTGGGTGGCGAGCTGGATAAACGCGTTGTGCGCCACGGCGCCGACGTCACTGTTTGAGAGGATGCAGTTGTGGATAAGGTTCTGACATTCAAGCAAGGCCGCGTACCGCTGCTGATCAGCATGCCCCACGCCGGCCTGCGGCTCACCCCTGCGGTGGAGGCCGGGTTGATCCCCGAGGCGCAAAGCCTGCCGGATACCGACTGGCATATCCCGCTGTTGTATGACTTTGCCGAAGAACTGGGCGCCAGCACCCTGGCTGCGGAGTACTCGCGGTTTGTCATCGACCTCAACCGGCCTTCCGACAACACGCCGCTGTATGCCGGCGCTACGACGGGCCTGTACCCCGAGACGCTGTTCGATGGCGTGCCGTTGTTCCGGGAAGGGCAAACGCCCTCCGAGGAGGAGCGGGCCAGTTACCTGCAAAAAATCTGGGGGCCGTACCACCGTCAACTGCAAGAAGAACTGGCACGCCTCAAGGCCGAGTTCGGTTATGCGTTGCTGTTCGATGCGCACTCGATCCGCTCGTTGATCCCGCACCTGTTTGACGGCAAATTGCCGGACTTCAATTTGGGTACCTTCAACGGCGCTGCGTGCGACCCGCAGCTAGCCAGCCAGCTGGAAGCCATCTGCGCTCAGCATCCGCAATATACCCATGTGCTGAACGGGCGCTTCAAGGGCGGCCATATCACCCGTCATTATGGCAACCCCGCGCAGGATATCCACGCGGTGCAGCTGGAGTTGTGCCAGAGCACCTATATGGAGGAGTTCGAACCGTTCCGTTATCGCCCGGATTTGGCCGAGCCGACTCGGGTGGTGTTGAGGCAGTTGCTTGAAGGGCTGTTGGCTTGGGGACAGAAGCACTACCGGTAATTGTTGGTGCTGCTGCAATAGCTTTCGCGAGCAAGCCCGCTCCCACACTTGACCGCGCTCCATCATGGAATGCGCTCGAAATGTGGGAGGCTGGCTTGCCTGCGATAACGGTGGTTCAGCAACACTTTTATCAACTGACACACCGCCATCGCAGCATCGGTATCTACACAACTTTGGTACGACGCTGATCCTGTGGCGAGGGAGCTTGCTCCCGTGACGACCGGACAGCCGGCGCATATCCACCTGACACCCCGCGATCAAACTGTGGGAGCGGGCTGCTCGCGAAGGCGGCCTGACAGTCAACACAGTTGGATTGTATATATCCATTGCTGCGGTAACGGCCACTTAGGGTTTCGCCTGACGGCGGGTCACTTTGGAAAAGAGCCGGAATGCCGGCCCAGCCCAAAGTAACTCGCAGGGGGGGCACGCGAACAGGTGCCGGAGGTGGATCGGCTGTATGACTATCTGCTCGGTTATCTGAGGTGCGAACTGCTGACACAGGTCTAAGTGCTCAAGGACATGCTCATTGCACAATTCGGGTTTATGATGCCAGACGGCAAAATAATAGACGTCCCCCCAGGGATGAACCCGACACCCTACGGAGCACGCAATGCAGACTTGGTACCCGCAGATCAAACCCTACGCCCGGCACGATCTGGCTGTCGATGACACCCACACCCTGTATGTCGATGAAAGTGGCTCCCCCGAAGGCTTGCCTGTCGTGTTCATCCATGGAGGTCCCGGCTCCGGTTGCGACGCCCAGAGCCGCTGCTATTTCGACCCGAACCTCTACCATATTGTCACCTTCGACCAGCGTGGCTGCGGCCGCTCTACGCCAAGGGCCAGCCTTGAGAACAACACCACCTGGGATCTGGTCGCCGACCTTGAACGCATCCGCGAGCACCTGGGCATCGACAAGTGGGTGCTGTTCGGCGGCTCCTGGGGCTCAACCCTGGCCCTGGCCTACGCGCAAACCCATCCCGAGCGTGTGCTCGGCCTGATCGTGCGCGGCATCTTCCTTGCCCGCCCCCAGGATATTCGCTGGTTCTACCAGGAGGGCGCGAGTCGCCTGTTCCCCGATTACTGGCAGGACTACGTGGCACCGATCCCGGTGGAAGAGCGCCACGACATGATCGCCGCTTACCACAAGCGACTGACCGGCAACGACCAGATCGCCCAGATGCATGCGGCCAAAGCCTGGTCGGGCTGGGAAGGCCGTATGTTGGGCCTGTGCCCGAGCCCGCAGCATGTGGAACGGTTTTCCGAGCCGCAGCGCGCCTTGTCCATCGCACGTATCGAATGTCATTACTTCACCAACAACTCCTTCCTGGAACCCAACCAGCTGATTCGCGATATGCACAAGATCGCCCATCTGCCTGGCGTCATCATCCATGGCCGCTACGATATGATCTGCACGCTGGATAACGCTTGGGAGCTGCATCAGGCCTGGCCCAACAGCGAGTTGCAGGTGATCCGCGAAGCCGGGCATGCGGCGTCCGAGCCGGGCATCACCGACGCGCTGGTGCGTGCGACCGGCGAAATGGCCCGGCGCCTGCTCGACCTGCCGCCTGAAGAAGCATGAAGGGCCTGTTGCAGCGGGTGCGTGGCGCCCGGGTTGAGGTCGCAGGGGAGGTGGTAGGCTCGATTGACCAGGGTTTGCTGGTGCTGGTGGCCGTCGAGCCTTCAGATACGCCCGAAAGCGCCGACAAACTGCTGCACAAGCTGCTTAACTATCGGGTGTTCAGTGACGAGGAGGGCAAGATGAACCTGTCCCTCAAGGACATCGGCGGCGGTTTGCTGCTGGTGTCGCAGTTCACCCTGGCGGCGGATACCAAAAGCGGGCTACGGCCCAGCTTCTCCACAGCGGCTCCTCCGACCCTGGGAGCGGCGCTTTTTGAGCACTTGTTGTTACAAGCGCAACAATTGCATGGCAAGGTGGCTTCGGGGCGTTTTGGCGCGGATATGCAGGTGCACTTGGTCAATGATGGCCCTGTGACCTTCCTCTTACAGACATGAATGTATGAAAAACGACGTTAATGCCTAAAAACGCAGGGTTTCGCTACAAATACTTCACTGTTCCTGATGCGTTGTCTCGCGGGCTACTAGATAATCGCGCGCTACGGGGATCAGCGTTGTTTGGTCCATTTTTGACTTAGGTAGAGCCTTGTCCGACAACCGCATGGGGAATCATTTTGCCCCAGAGGAGTCGGAACATTGCTCGCCAACCTGGCATATAGATAGCTGGCCGTTGGTTTTTTGATCTGTTTTCGGCGAGGGTTGCTCGTGATTGTTAGTCCCTGTAATGCACCAAAATTGTCTGCCAAACGGTTACGAAACGCACTGGTGACGGGCTCTGCCCTGTTTTGCCTGTTCGGCGCGGGTCAACTGTGGGCGTTCAGTCTGGATGATGTGTCGGCCAAGGCAAAAGAGCTGGCTGGGCAGAAGTACGAAGCTCCGCGCAGCAATCTGCCGAACGAATTCCGCGAAATGAAATTTGCGGATTACCAGAAAATTCGTTTCCGCAATGAAAAAGCCGAGTGGGCCGATCAGAACACCCCGTTCAAGCTGTCCTTCTATCACCAGGGGATGCATTTCGACACCCCGGTGAAAATCAATGAAGTCACCGCCGATAGCGTGCACGAAATCAAGTACGACCCGACGCGTTTCGATTTCGGCGACGTGAAATTTGATCCTAAAGCCACCGAACAGCTGGGTTACGCCGGTTTCCGTGTGCTTTTCCCGATCAACAAGGCCGACAAGCAAGACGAAATCATGACCATGCTCGGCGCCAGCTATTTCCGCGTCGTAGGCAAGGACCAAGTGTATGGCCTGTCTGCCCGTGGCATGGCAATCGACACCGCGTTGCCGTCTGGCGAAGAATTCCCGCGTTTCACCGAGTTCTGGATCGAGCGTCCAAAGCCGGGTGACAAGCATTTGGTGATTTTCGCGCTACTGGATTCGCCACGCGCCACTGGCGCTTATCGTCTGATCCTGCGCCCTGGCACCGACACCGTGGTGGACGTCAAATCACAGATGTACCTGCGTGACAAGGTCAGCAAGCTGGGCGTTGCGCCGTTGACCTCGATGTTCCTGTTCGGCGCCAACCAGCCGTCCAAGGTCCTCAACTACCGTCGCGAGCTCCACGATTCCAGCGGCCTGTCGATTCACGCCGGCAATGGCGAGTGGATCTGGCGTCCGCTGAACAACCCTAAACACCTGTCGGTCAGCAACTTCAGCGTCGAGAACCCGCGTGGGTTCGGCCTGCTGCAGCGTGGCCGCAACTTCAGCCACTACGAAGACCTGGACGACAACTACGACAAGCGCCCGAGCGCCTGGATCGAGCCTGAAGGTGACTGGGGCAAAGGCTCCGTCGACCTGGTCGAGATTCCGACCGCCGATGAGACCAACGACAACATCGTGGCCTTCTGGAGCCCGGCCGAGCTGCCGGAAGTCGGCAAGCCGCTGGACGTGGCTTACCGTCTGCACTGGACATTGGACGACGCGGCCTTCCATTCGCCGGACAGTGCCTGGGTCAAGCAGACCCTGCGTTCTACCGGTGACGTGAAGCAATCGAACCTGATCCGTCAGCCCGATGGCAGCGTGGCCTACCTGGTAGATTTCGAGGGCCCGTCCCTGAAGAAACTGCTGCCGGACGCTCCGGTACGTAGCCAGGTGAGCGTGGGTGATAACGCTGAACTGGTCGAAAACAGCGTGCGCTACAACGAACACACCAAAGGCTGGCGCCTGACCCTGCGTATGAAGATCAAGGACGCAAGCAAACCGACCGAAATGCGTGCGGCATTGGTGCAGGATATCGTGCAGCCTGAGCCTGAGTCGGTTTCCAACCATGTGCTCAAGGCCGACAAAGTCTTGGCCAAGCAGCATGAGAAGCAGGCCAAGAAAGACGCCAAGGACAAGGAAGCCAAACAGCCTGAGGCTGCCCCAGCCACACCGGAGCCGATCAAGACCGAGCAAGTCCTGACCGAAACCTGGAGCTATCAGTTGCCTGCCGATGAGTAATTCTCAAGTCAAGCCAGAGACTCTGTCCGAGTACCTGGCGCATCTACCCATGACGGCTGAGCAGCGCGCCGAGCTGGCGGGCTGCAAGTCCTTCAGCGAGTTGCACGAACGTCTGTCGTCCAAGACCTTCGACGCACCGACCGACGCTGCCCAAGCGTCGGTCGGCCGCCGCTTGACCCTCAACAGCGCCGAAGAGCTGCAAGACGCCGAGATGCTGGCGCTCGATGCCAGCGGTCGTGTGTGTCTCAAGGCCACGCCGCCGATTCGTCGGACCAAAGTGGTGCCCGAGCCTTGGCGCACCAACATCCTGGTGCGCGGTTGGCGCCGGATGACCGGCCGCACCAACCCGCCCAAGCCACCGAAAGATGAGCGGGTATTGCCGGCTGCGCGCTGGCGTACCGTGGGCTCGATCCGTCGTTACATCCTGCTGGTGCTGATGCTGGGCCAGACCATCGTGGCCGGCTGGTACATGAAAGGCATCATGCCGTACCAGGGCTGGTCGCTGGTCGACTTCGACGAAATTCGCAACCAGACCCTGCTGCAAACCGCTACCCAGGTACTGCCTTACGCGCTGCAAACCAGCATCCTGATCATGTTCGGGATTCTGTTCTGCTGGGTGTCGGCCGGTTTCTGGACTGCGCTCATGGGCTTCCTGGAGCTGCTGACCGGTCACGATAAATACCGTATTTCCGGTAAAAGTGCCGGTGACGAGCCGATTCCGAAAGATGCGCGCACCGCCCTGGTGATGCCGATCTGTAACGAAGACGTGCCGCGTGTATTCGCCGGCTTGCGTGCAACGTTCGAATCGGTGGCCGCGACCGGTGACCTGGATCGCTTCGATTTCTTCGTGCTCAGCGACAGTAACGACGCCGACATCTGCATCGCCGAACAGCAAGCCTGGCTCGACGTATGCCGCGAAGCCGGTGGCTTCGGCAAGATCTTCTACCGCCGTCGTCGCCGCCGCGTTAAGCGCAAGAGCGGCAACCTCGACGACTTCTGCCGTCGTTGGGGCGGTGACTACAAGTACATGGTCGTTCTCGACGCAGATAGCGTGATGAGCGGCGAGTGCCTGACCAGCCTGGTGCGCCTGATGGAAGCCACGCCGGATGCCGGGATTATCCAGACCGCGCCGCGTGCGTCGGGCATGGACACCCTGTATGCGCGCATGCAGCAGTTCGCCACTCGCGTGTACGGACCGCTGTTTACCGCCGGCCTGCACTTCTGGCAGTTGGGTGAATCCCACTACTGGGGCCACAACGCCATTATCCGTATGAAGCCGTTTATCGAGCACTGCGCCCTGGCGCCGCTGCCCGGTAAAGGCGCGTTTGCCGGTGCGATCCTCTCCCACGACTTCGTTGAAGCCGCGCTGATGCGCCGTGCCGGCTGGGGCGTGTGGATTGCCTACGACCTGCCGGGCAGCTACGAAGAACTGCCGCCGAACCTGCTGGACGAGCTCAAGCGTGACCGTCGCTGGTGCCACGGTAACCTGATGAACTTCCGCCTGTTCCTGGTTAAAGGCATGCACCCGGTGCACCGTGCGGTGTTCCTGACCGGCGTGATGTCTTATCTGTCGGCGCCGTTGTGGTTCTTCTTCCTGGTGCTGTCCACGGCCTTGCTGGCGGTGAACACGCTGATGGAGCCGCAGTACTTCATGGCCCCGCGCCAGTTGTACCCGCTATGGCCACAATGGCACCCGGACAAGGCGGTGGCGCTGTTCTCCACCACCATCGTGCTGCTGTTCCTGCCTAAACTGCTCAGCATCATCTTGATCTGGGCCAAGGGCGCCAAAGAGTTCGGTGGCAAGTTTAAGGTAACCCTGTCGATGCTGCTGGAGATGTTGTTCTCCATGCTGCTGGCGCCGGTGCGGATGATTTTCCACACCCGTTTCGTCCTCGCCGCGTTCCTCGGTTGGGCCGCTACCTGGAACTCGCCGCAACGTGACGACGACTCCACGCCCTGGAGCGAAGCGGTCAAGCGCCACGGTCCGCAAACCGTGCTGGGCTTCCTGTGGGCGCTGCTGGTGGTGTGGCTGAACCCGAGCTTCCTGTGGTGGCTGGTGCCGATTGTCGGCTCGCTGATGCTGTCGATCCCGGTGTCGGTGATTTCCAGCCGGGTCAAGTTGGGCCTCAAGTCCCGCGACGAGAGCCTGTTCCTGATCCCTGAGGAATACAACCCGCCGCAGGCCCTGCTGTCGACCGAGAAGTACACCCACGAAAACCGTTGGCACGCCCTCAACGACGGCTTTGTGCGTTCGGTGGTAGACCCGCAGCAGAACGCTCTGGCCTGCGCCTTGGCAACCTCGCGGCACCGTGAGGCCGAGCCCATCGAGTACCTGCGCATGGAGCGTGTTCGCCACGCGTTGAAAGTCGGCCCGGCTGGCCTCAACAACAGCGAACGCCTGGCCTTGCTCAGCGATCCGGTGGCCTTGGCTCGTCTGCATGAGCAGGTGTGGAGCGAAGGTCACGCCGAGTGGCTAGGCGCTTGGCGTGCCTCGATCAAGGCCGATCCGCACGCGCCATTGCTGCCCCTGCAACCACAGTCGCCCCAGGCCCAGCCGGCCTGATTCAGGCACCCCCGAAGGCTCACTTCGGGGGTGTTTCAAACGTTGGTCCTACAGCGTTTTTAGCCTCTTCCTTTTATCGCTAACTCCTTGTTATTTCGAAACAAAAGACCTTTGTTCGAAGCGTATTGCCGTGCCTGCGGCTGGGTTAGGATCGCCCCCCAAATTGGACTCGCTACGGGGGCATTCATGATCAAAAGGTATTGTTTGGCATTGCTGATGGGCTTTTTCCTGGGGGGACAGGCAGGCCTGCTTTACGCCGGCGCGCTGGACAATGCTGTGCACCGCGGCGTGCTTAAGGTCGGCACCACCCCCAATAACGTGCCCTTCGAAATGCTCGATAAGCAGGGGCGCATCGTCGGCTTTGAAATTGACTTGCTCCACGCCATGAGCCGCGCGCTGGGCGTAGAGCTTGAATTGGTAGCGGTGCCCTACACGGAGTTGTTGTCGGGGCTGATGGCGAACAAGTTTGATCTGATTGGCAGCGGCATGACGGTCACTCAGGAGCGCAACCTCAAGCTCAACTTCAGTGACTCGTTTATCGTGGTGGGCCAGACTGTGCTACTGCATCCGCGCCTGGGCGGGAAAGTGTCCAGTATTGAAGAGCTGGACGATCCCAGTTACCGCGTCGTTGCAACCCAAGGCACCACCGGCGAAGCCGCGGCACAGCGCTTTCTCCTATCAGCGCGGCTCAACAGTGTGGCCAACCCGGAAGAAGGCGTGCGGCAGGTCGTTGAAGGCAAGGCCGATGCTTTTATCCATGATGCGCCCTACAACCTGATCGCGATGAGTCGGCCGCAGAACAGTGCTTTGTTGGTACTGGAGCAACCCTTCACCTTTGAGCCTTTGGCGTTTGGCCTGAAAAAAGGCGATTACGACAGCCTCAATTGGATCAACCATTTTCTCAACCAGATCGCCCAGGACGGCACCTACGATCGCCTGCATGACAAGTGGTTCAGGGACACGGCCTGGATAGCCGAGATCGACTGATCGTCATAAATGCTTACATATCAATCCCTAATCGAGAGGTCGCGCGCAAGCGTCTGCCTCTGTGCCTGGCCGGCTCGCTGTCAGTGTTTTGCGACACACGCCGATAACATTTACCGGTGAAACCTTTGTGGCGGACAACGAGTGGGTTAGGATCGCACCCCGAAATGGCGCAGCCCTTCTGTGCGCCCACCTTATAAGAATCGTTCAGGGGTCTTGATGATGAAAAAGTATCTTTCGATGCTGATGCTCGGTGTCACCGCGCTGGTCGCCGCCACTGCGGCCCAAGCCGGCGCCATTGATGAGGCGGTCAAGCGCGGCACGTTGAAAGTCGGTATGGACCCCACCTACATGCCGTTCGAAATGACCGACAAGCGCGGCGAAATCATTGGTTTCGAAGTGGACATCCTCAAGGCTATGGCCAAGTCCATGGGCGTCAAGCTGGAGCTGGTGTCCACCGGGTACGACGGCATCATCCCGGCCTTCCTGACCGGCAAGTTCGACATGATTGGCAGCGGCATGACCCTGACCCAGGAACGCAACCTGCGCCTGAACTTCAGCGAACCCTTCATCGTGGTCGGCCAGACGCTGCTGATCCGCAAGGAACTGGAAGGTACCATCAAGTCCTACAAAGACCTGAACGACGAGAAATACCGCCTGACCTCCAAGCTCGGCACCACCGGTGAGATGGTTGCCAAGAAGCTGATCTCCAAGGCCAAGTACCACGGCTACGACAACGAGCAGGAAGGCGTGCTCGACGTGGTCAACGGCAAGGCTGATGCGTTCGTCTACGACGCACCGTACAACGTGGTGGCCGAAAAGAAGGTCGGGAACGGCAAGCTGGTGTTCCTGGAAGAACCCTTCACCTTTGAACCTCTGGCGTTCGGTTTGAAGAAAGGCGATTACGACAGCATCAACTTCATCAACAACTTCCTGCACCAGATCCGTAACGACGGCACCTACGATCGCATCCATGACAAGTGGTTCAAGAGCTCCGAGTGGCTCAAGGACATGGAATAAGGCCTGACACCGAGTTGCCTGCATCGCAGGCAAGCCAGCTCCCACATTTGACTGTATTCACACATCAACCTGTGGGAGCGGGCTTGCCCGCGATGGCGGCCTATCAGGCGACACCTATGCGGAAAGTGAAATGAAACAGAAAAAAGCCCAATGGCCCTGGCACCTGCTGACGGTGGTGGTGCTGGTCGGCCTGGCGGGTGCCTTGTACTACGCCACGTCGTTGATGTCCTACGAGTGGCGCTGGAACCGCGTCCCCCAATACTTCGCCTATCAAGCCGAAACCTCCCAGCGCGCCGCGGATATTTCCACCGTGGTCGAGTTGGTGCGCAAAGGCGATATGGCCGAAGTCACCCTGCGCAACGACGCCGGAGTGGAACAAAAGCTCACAGTCGCCGATAACAGCCTGCAAGTGGCGCGCGGCGATGATGTGGCTGAAGGCGATGTGGTCGGCGTGACTCGGCAATGGGCACTGGGGCCGTTGATGTGGGGCTTGTGGACCACGCTGTGGCTGTCGGTGGTGTCCGGCATCCTGGGCTTGGCGATTGGCTTGGCGACCGGGCTGTGCCGGCTGTCGAAAAACCCCACCTTGCGCGACCTGTCGACAATCTACGTCGAGCTGGTGCGGGGCACGCCGCTGCTGGTGCAGATCTTCATTTTCTATTTCTTTATCGGCACGGTGCTCAACCTGTCCCGGGAGTTTGCCGGGATTGCCGCGCTGTCGTTGTTCACGGGTGCCTACGTGGCAGAAATCGTGCGCGCCGGCGTGCAGTCCATCACCCGTGGCCAGGACGAAGCGGCGCGCTCCCTGGGCTTGAGTGCCAGCCAGTCGATGCGCCACGTGGTGCTGCCGCAGGCCTTCAAGCGCGTGCTGCCGCCCCTGGCCGGGCAATTTATCAGCCTGGTCAAGGACACGTCCCTGGTGTCGGTGATCGCGATTACCGAGTTGCTCAAGAGCGGCCGCGAAGTGATCACCACCTCGTTCTCGCCGTTTGAAATCCTGTTTTGTGTGGCGGGCTTGTACCTGCTGATCAACCTGCCGCTGTCGAAGATGGCCAGCCGGCTTGAGCGGAGGCTTGCCCAAAGTGATTGAAGTACGCGATCTGGTAAAGGTCTTCGATACCCGTGGGCAGGTGGTGCGCGCGGTGGATCATGTCACCACCCAAGTGGCCAAGGGCGAGGTGCTGGTGGTGATCGGTCCCTCGGGTTCCGGCAAGTCCACCTTTCTGCGCTGCCTTAACGGCTTGGAGGAATTCGACTCGGGTTCGGTGAGCATCGACGGCCTGCAACTGGCCGACCCGAAGACCGACGTGAATGCCTACCGCCGTGAAGTCGGCATGGTGTTCCAGCACTTCAACCTGTTCCCTCACATGACCGTGCTGGAAAACCTGTGCCTGGCGCAAAAGGTCGTGCGCAAGCGCGGCAAGCAAGAGCGGGAGGCCAAGGCCCTGGCGCTGCTGGAAAAGGTCGGTATAGCGCAGAAAGCCCGCGAGTTTCCATCGCGCCTGTCTGGCGGCCAGCAGCAGCGGGTTGCCATTGCTCGGGCCCTGGCGATGGAGCCTAAGGTGATGCTGTTTGACGAGCCCACCTCGGCCCTCGACCCGGAAATGGTCGGTGAAGTGCTGGACGTGATGAAGACCCTGGCCCTGGAAGGCATGACCATGGTGTGCGTCACCCACGAGATGGGCTTTGCCCGGGAAGTGGCAGACCGGGTGTTGTTTTTCGATCACGGCAAATTGCTGGAAGACGCCGCGCCGGCGGAGTTCTTCAATACGCCAAAAGACCCACGCGCCCAAGCCTTCCTGCGCCAGGTGCTATGACTGTAGGAGCGAGCTTGCTCGCGAAAAACGTCAACGAGAACGCCACGCACCCTGAATGAACGCGGCGGCCTTGGGTTTATCGCGAGCAAGCTCGCTCCTACAGTGGCGGTGTTTCAGAGCTTGAATTTGTCGACCAGCGTCTGCAAGTCCAGGCTCAACCTCGCCAACTGAACACTCGCCGCCGCCGTTTCCTCGCTGGCGGCGGCGGTTTGTTCCGATACGTCCCGTACCTTCAGCACACTGCGGTTGATCTCCTCGGCTACAGCGCTTTGCTGTTCCGCTGCGGCGGCGATCTGCGGGTTCATTTCCTGGATGATCGACACCGTGCGGGCAATGGCGATCAGGGCGTCGCCGGCGTCGCGGGTCAGGGTGACGCTGTTATCGGTCAGGTTACGGCTGCTGTCCATGATATCCGCCACCTGCTGGGTGCCGTTATGCAGGCCGAGGATCAGCCCTTCGATCTCCTCGGCCGATTCCTGAGTGCGTTGGGCCAGGCTGCGCACTTCGTCGGCGACCACCGCAAAGCCTTGGCCGGCAGCGCCCGCACGCGCCGCTTCAATGGCTGCGTTCAGGGCCAGCAGGTTGGTCTGCTGAGAAACAGACTTGATCACATCCAGCACACTGGCGATCTTCTGGCTCTCCTGTTGCAGCGCGAGCATCGCACGGCCCGACAGCGCCATTTCACTGGCCAGGTTGCCAATCTGCTCCATAGCCTGGGTGACCACCTGCTCACCGGCGCCGGCCTGATGGTCGGCTTCTTGGGCCGCCAGCGAGGCGCGTTCGGCGTGGCGCGCCACTTCCTGGGCGGTGGCGAGCATTTCATTCATTGCCGTCGCCACCTGGTCGGTTTCATCTTTCTGCTCGTTGAGCCCGCTGCGGGTCTGCTCGGTGACGGTGGATAACTGCGTGGCCGCTCCGGCGATCTGCCGGGCGCTGTCACCGATACTGCTGATCAGGCTACGCAGGCTGCGGGTCATTTGCCCGATGCTTTGCTGCAACTGGCCGAGTTCATCGCGACGGTCGACCGCCATGTCGTGGCTAAGGTCGCCCTCGGCAATGCGGCGTGCGGCGCCAAGGATCTCCCGCAGTGGTACCGCAATCTGCCGGGCGATCCACCAGGCGGCCAGCGCGCCCAGGGCCAGGGCGGCCACTGTCACGCTCATCAGCAATGTGCGGGTGTGGTCTGCCTCGCTGTTGCGCTTGGTGTTCTGGCTTTGGCTCAACTGGTTACTGTTGTCGCGCAGGTCATCGAGTTGCTGTTCGAAGCGGTTTTGCACGGTCTCCACGTTGAGCTGGGCTTCCTTGAGCTCGATCAACTGCTCGCGATAGTTAGCCAGGTCGGTCTTGAGCAGTGCTGAGTCCACGGGCAGCGCTGTGACTGCCAGTTGCGCGGTCTCCAGGGCGTCAAGGGCCTTGCCGATGGCCTCTGTATACATTGCCAGCGATTGCGCGGCCCAGGCGGGGCTCTGGGCGCGATCTTCGGCCAGCTCCATGGCCTGCCGCAGTTGCTCAATGGCATCAAGGGCCTTTTCGTCGTTCTGATCAGGCAGGTCACTGGCAAATTGGGCGAGGGTATCGCTGGCTTGCAGGGCGACTTTTTTCAGCACCGGGCGGATGCGCTCACGCTGTTCGACCAAGGGCGGAAGTTGCGTCAGGGCCGCCTTGAAGTGGCTTGCAAGGCTCTTGGCTTCTTCAAGTCGCTGCAGGTCAGCCGGGTCTTTCAGGCGGTTTGATAGGTCGGCCAAGTGCTGGTCCATCCGTTCAATCTTCGCGGCCATTTTGCTCAGGCTATCGCTGTCTGTCAGGGTGCGGTACACGATGCGGTCGGCGCGCATGGCCTCGGCGTCAACGGCCAATTGACCCAGGGTCGTCAGGCTATTGGATCGGTAAAGCACGGCGTTCAAGGCTTGCCAGCCCGTAGCGGCGATCAGGAAACTGAGGATCAGCACTTGGCCAAAACCCAGGGCGAGCTTGAGGCGGACGCTGGCATTGACCAGCACGCGGGTTAGCCGAGAAAACATGGTGAACCTCCGAATCAGAGAAAGCATTTCGCAACACATGAAACGCTAATTCGATTCGGGGCCGTGGAGGGCTGATAACTGCGTAGGAAATTTCACAAGTTACGGCGGCTTTGGTAAGCCGCCGTGTAGGGTAATTCAGACCCGGAAGCGCCCAACCAGGGTCTGCAGGTAGATCCCCAGGCGCGCCAGTTCGGCACTGGAGGACGCAGTTTCTTCGCTGGCCGACGAGGTTTGTTCGGAGATGTCGCGCACATTCAACACGCTGCGGTTGATCTCTTCAGCCACGGCGCTTTGTTGCTCGGCGGCGGTGGCGATCTGCGAGTTCATGGCCTGAATGGTCGAGACGGTGCGGGTGATATTGCCCAGCGCGTGGCCAGCGCGGCGCGTCAGCTCAACACTGCTCTCGGTCAGCCCGCGGCTGTTGTCCATGATGGTTGCCACCTGCTGGGTACCACTTTGCAGGCCGACGATCAGCTCTTCGATCTCTTCAGTGGACTTCTGCGTGCGCTGGGCCAGGCTGCGCACCTCGTCGGCCACCACGGCAAAGCCACGGCCGGCCTCACCGGCACGCGCGGCCTCAATGGCGGCGTTAAGGGCCAGCAGGTTGGTTTGCTGGGCTACGGATTTGATCACGTCGAGCACACTGCCGATCTTGTCGCTCTCGCGCTTGAGTTCACCCATGGCCACTGTGGAATTACCCACCTCGGTGGCCAGGCGCTCGATCTGGGCGATGGCTTCACCTACCACCTGGTCGCCTTCACGGGCTTGCTGGTCGGCAGCCACGGCGGCTTCCGAGGCCTCTTCGGCATTGCGCGCCACTTCCTGCACGGTGGCCGCCATCTCGTTCATGGCGGTGGCCACCTGGTCGGTCTCGACCTTCTGGCTGTTGACCCCGGCGCTGGTTTGTTCGGTCACGGCCGACAACTGCTCGGCGGCGCTGGCGATCTGGGTGACACCGTCGCTGATCCCGCCGATCAACTCGCGCAGGCCTACGGTCATGCTTTGCATGGCACGCTGCAATTGACCCAGTTCGTCCTGGCGGCCCGATTCCAGGTTGTGGCTCAGATCGCCGGAGGCCACACGCTCGGCGACTTTGAGGGTCTGGTTCAGGGGGATGACGATCTGGCGGGTGATGGCCCAGGCTGCGAAGATGCCGACGATCAGCGCCAGCACGGTGGCAAGCAGCAACAGGTATTTGGCCTGCGCGGCATCTGCGTCACGCACGGCGGTCTGGGAGACGGTGAGTTTTTCGCTGTGGCCCAGCAGGATGTCGCCTTGGGCGATCATGGTTTTCAGCGCAGCCGCGCTGGCGACCTGGGAATCGCGATACTGGCTGACGGCGGCGCGGTAGGCTTGCAGTGAAGCCCCGGCTTCTTGCAGGTTGGCCTGGTATTGGGCCGGCAGCTGGCCTTGCAGTTCGGTGATTTTCTTCAGGGCGTTGTCGATAGCATCCAGGGCCGGTTGCTCGGCTTCGACCTTGCCGCTGTAGGTGTAGCCGCGTACTTGGAAGCGCGATTGCTGGATCAGCTTGCTCTGCTCCACCACGCTGTTGAACTGGGTGACGCTGTCACCTTGCAGCAGGGCTTTTTCGATTTCATTGATCTTGGCGACAGCATTGTCGGCAGTGTCGCCGAGCTTGCTGCGAGCACCCTCACGCTTGAGGCCCGCCTGGACCATGGCCGCGAAGGCCTTTTTGTATTGGTTCAAGGCTTCCTGCTGTTGCTCGACCAGGGCTTTGTCGTCAGGTTGCTCGATCAGCTCGGCGGCGGTCTTCAGGCCGCTGTCGAGGTGGGCGAGCAGGCCGTCGACCTTGTCCGTGCCTTGCTCGCCACGGCGCATATCGAAGTCCAGACGTGCCAGGCGCAGGTCTTTGGTCAGGCCATTGAGGCTGGAAATGAAGCCCAGCTTGTCGCCGCGGCTGATCACATCCCCCAGGCCGGTCCAGCCGGTAAAGGTGATCAACAGCGTCAGGACCAATACCAGGCCAAAGCCGACGCTCAGCTTGCGGTTGACGCTTACATTCCCCAACTTCTCGGCTAACCAACCATACATGCTGCGAACTCCCCTGGAACAAGGCTTGGACTTATTCAAAGGCTATCGGCACGGGCGCGAGATTCTGTAGCTATGCACATGATCGTTCCCACGCTCTGCTGATCGTTCTCACGCTCTGCTGATCGTTCCCACGCTCTGCGTGGGAATGAATGGCGTGACGCTCTGCGTCACAAGGGCGGACGCAGAGCGTCCTGAGCGGCATTCCCACGCAGAGCGTGGGAACGATCAGTCGGGGGGTTAGAACAGGCGGGCGAGCAGGGCCGTTACGGCGGTTTCGACGCGCAAAATACGTGCACCCAGTTGCACCGGCTGCAAACCGGCCTTGGCCAGCAAGTCCACTTCATAGGGAATCCAGCCGCCTTCCGGGCCGATCGCCAGGGTCACCGGTTCCTCGAGGGCTCGGGGGCAGGCTGGGTAATCGCCCGGATGGCCGATCAGGCCCAGGGTGCCAGCCGCCATGGCCGGCAGCCGATCTTCCACAAACGGCTTGAAGCGTTTCTCGATAATGATCTCGGGCAGCACCGTGTCCCGCGCTTGTTCCAGGCCGAGGATCAATTGCTCGCGCACCGCTTCCGGCTCCAGGAACGGGGTTTGCCAGAAGCTTTTTTCCACCCGGTAGCTGTTGACCAGCACCACCTTGGGCACGCCCATGGCCGCCACGGTTTGCAGCACCCGGCGCAGCATCTTCGGGCGGGGCAGGGCCAGCAGCAAGGTCAGGGGTAATTTGCTCGGTGGCGGTTGGTCGAAGCTCACTTGCAGTTCGGCTTCAGCGGCTTCCAGGCGCAGCAGTTGGGCATTGCCCATTAGCCCGCCAATCCGGCCCACGCGCAGGGAGTCACCGACGGCGGCGCGGTGAACCTCCTGCATATGCACCAGGCGCCGATCGCGCAGCACTACACGGTCGGCCGCGATAAAGTCGGCCTCTTCGAGCAGCAGCAGGTTCACGGCTGGGTCGCAGGCGGCTGGTCGTCGTCGACAGGCGCGTCATCCGGGTGTTCGCCACGCTTGCTGATCAAGCCGCTGAACAGGATGCCCACTTCGAACAGCATCCACATCGGCACGGCCAACAAGGTCTGGGAGAAGATGTCCGGTGGCGTGAGGATCATGCCGACCACGAAGCAGCCGATGATCACGTACGGGCGGATCTTCTTCAGGTACTTGACGTCGACCACGCCGATCCACACCAGCAACACTACCGCTACCGGAATTTCAAACGCCACGCCAAAGGCGAAGAACAGCGTCATCACGAAATCGAGGTAGCTGGTGATATCGGTCATCATTTCCACACCGGCTGGAGTCGCGGCGGCGAAGAACTTGAAGATCAGTGGGAACACCAGGAAATAGGCGAAGGCCATGCCGGTGTAGAACAGCAGGATGCTCGACACCAGCAACGGCACGGCGATGCGCTTCTCATGCTTGTACAGGCCTGGCGCGATAAACCCCCAGATCTGATGCAGGATCACCGGGATCGCCAGGAACAGCGAGACCATCATGGTCAGCTTCAAGGGCGTCAGGAACGGCGACGACACATCGGTGGCGATCATCGTCGCGCCGGCCGGCAGGTACTGGCGCAGGGGCGTCGAGACGAAGGTGTAGATCTGCTGGGTAAAGGCGAACAGCCCTGCAAAGATGATGAAGATCGCCGCCACGCAACGCAGCAGGCGGGTACGCAGCTCGGTGAGGTGCGAGACCAGCGGCATATGCTGGTCGTTTTCCGGTTTATCAGCGCTCATGGGGCTCGCGGCGGCAATGTAGGGTCATGGGGTGCGGGCGACGCAACGGGCGTCGGCGCGGGCGTCGTAGGAGCGGGCGCTGCCGGTGCGGCGTCGGCCACAGGGGCTGGCGCGATGCTGTGCTCGGCCACCGGCGTTACCGGCTTGGCCGGCTCTTGCACCGGGGAAAGAATCTTGCGGGCTTCCTGCTCCAACGAGAGGATGTGCTCGTTGTGCAATTGCCGACGGATTTCGTCGGCACCGATTTCCCGTTCAACTTCCTGTTTGATCGCGTTGAAACTGCGCTTGAGGCGCCCGATCCACAAGCCGGCGGTGCGTGCGGCACCGGGCAGGCGTTCCGGCCCCAGTACCAGCAGGGCCACCAGGCCGACGAGCAGCAGTTCAGAGAAGCTGATACCAAACATTAGTCAGTGCTCACGAGTCTTTGCGGGTCGGCTCTTGGACCTTTTCAGCCTGCACGTCGAAGGTACGGCGCTCGGTGATCGGCTGGGTGGCCTGCGGGTGAACAGGCTGGGCCGGTGGCACCGGGTTGGCGCTTGGCTCGGCTGGCTTTTCATCATCGTTCATGGCTTTGCGAAAGCCCTTGATCGACTCGCCCACATCGGTGCCCAGGTTCTTGAGCTTCTTGGTGCCGAACACCAATACCACCACCACCAGAATGACGATCCAGTGTTTCCAGTCAAAAATGCCCATGCTTCAAATCCTCAAGTCTTACGTTATTCAGGCGGACGGGCGCGAGGCCTTCTCGGCGTGCCCGGACAAGCCGAAGCGACGGTCCAGTTCATCCAGCACGGCCTGTGGGTGCTGCCCCAGTTGGGCGAGCATCACCAGGCTATGGAACCACAAGTCTGCGGTCTCATAGATTACATCGCTGTAATCACCGCTGATTTGCGCGTCCTTGGCCGCGATGATGGTCTCGACGGATTCTTCGCCGAGTTTTTCCAGAATCTTGTTCAGACCCTTGTGGTACAGGCTGGCGACGTAGGAGCTGTCGGCATCCGCGCCTTTACGGTCTTCCAGCACCTGGGCCACACGGTTCAGGGTATCGCTCATGTTCAGTGTCCTGCTGGGTAGATGGTGTGCGGGTCTTTGAGCACCGGCTCCACGACCTTCCATTCGCCATTCTCGAACACGCGATAGAAGCAACTGTGGCGGCCAGTGTGGCAGGCAATGCCGCCGATCTGCTCGACCTTGAGGATCACCACGTCGGCATCGCAGTCCAGGCGCAGCTCGTGCAGGGTCTGCACGTGCCCGGATTCTTCGCCCTTGCGCCACAGTTTGCCACGCGAACGTGACCAGTAGATGGCGCGCTGCTCGGCGGCGGTGAGGCTCAGGGCCTCGCGGTTCATCCAGGCCATCATCAGCACGCGCCCGGTCTTGTAGTCCTGGGCAATGGCCGGCACCAGGCCGTCACTGTCCCACTTGATCTCATCCAGCCAGTCTTTCATGTTCGGCTCCGGCAATTTGCGACAGTGTATAACCGGATGGGCTATCGACGCACGATCAGATAAACACCCACTGCGACCATGATGCCGGCTGGCCAGTGGCCCAGTTGGTTCAATGGCCCACCAATCGCCAGCATCACACCGCCCACCAGGTGCGCGGCGCCGAGCAGGCGCAGGAACCAGTCGTCCTTGCGCTTGCGCCACGGTGGCTCAGGGTCCTTGGCATGGGGCTGGGACATGCGCTCCAGCAGGTCGCGGGTCATGTTGGCCAGGTGCGGCAGCTGTTCGAACTGGCTGTGCAGGTTGCCCAGCATGGTTTTGGGGCTCATGCGCTCGCGCATCCAGCGTTCCAGGAAGGGTTGCGCGGTGTTCCACAAGTCGAGGTCCGGGTACAGCTGGCGGCCCAGGCCTTCGATGTTCAGCAGGGTCTTCTGCAACAACACCAACTGCGGCTGTACTTCCATATTGAAACGCCGCGCGGTCTGGAACAGACGCATCAGTACCTGACCGAAGGAAATATCTTTTAACGGTTTTTCAAAGATCGGCTCGCAGACGGTACGGATCGCCGCTTCGAATTCGTTGAGCTTGGTTTCCGCCGGCACCCAACCCGAATCAATGTGCAGCTGCGCCACACGACGGTAGTCGCGCTTGAAGAAGGCAAACAGGTTGCGCGCCAGGTAATCCTGGTCTTCCGGGGTGAGGCTGCCGACGATGCCGCAGTCGATGGCGATGTACTGCGGGCTCCACGGGTTGACGGTGCTGACGAAGATGTTGCCCGGGTGCATGTCGGCGTGGAAGAAGCTGTCGCGGAACACTTGGGTGAAGAAGATTTCCACACCGCGCTCGGCCAGCATCTTCATGTCGGTGCGTTGGTCGGCCAGGGTCGCAAGGTCGGTGACCTGCACGCCGTAGATGCGCTCCATCACCAGCACTTTGGGCCGGCACCAGTCCCAATACACCTGCGGCACGTACAACAGTTGCGAGCCTTCGAAGTTGCGTCGCAATTGGCTGGCGTTGGCCGCTTCGCGCAGCAGGTCGAGTTCGTCGTAGATGGTTTTTTCGTAGTCGGCGACCACGTCCACCGGGTGCAGCAGGCGCGCATCGGCAGAGAAGCGTTCGGCCGCGCGGGCCAGGATGAACAGCCATGCCAGGTCCTGGCCGATGATCGGCTTGAGGCCTGGGCGAATGACTTTCACCACCACTTCTTCGCCGGTCTTGAGCTGCGCGGCGTGCACTTGCGCCACCGACGCTGAGGCCAGGGGCTCGACGTCGAAGCGGCTGAACACCTCGCTGATCTTCTGGCCCAGCTGTTCTTCGATCAGCGCCATCGATTGCTGCGAATCGAACGGCGGCACGCGGTCTTGCAGCAGCATCAGCTCGTCGGCGATGTCTTCGGGCAACAGGTCGCGGCGGGTGGAGAGGATCTGCCCGAACTTGATGAAGATCGGCCCCAAATCCTGCAACGCCAGGCGCAGGCTGGCGCCACGGCTCAACGGTGACGGTTTGCGCGGCAACCAGCGCCACGGCAGCACATAACGCACCGCCAGCAGGAACCATGGCAAAGGCAGGGCAAACAGCAGGTCATCGAGACGGTAGCGGATTACGACGCGCTGGATACGAAACAAACGGCGGACGGCGAGCAGCTTCATGCGTTATCGCTTGGATCAAGGGAACGGCTCAAGCGCTCGAAGCGGGCCTCGAGGCGTTCCAGGTCGATTTTGGCCTTGTCGAGCTCGCGAAAGCGCGCTTGCGCTTCCCGTTGCCCGACCAGGGTGCGCGATTCTTCGCTCAGGTATTCGGCAAGGTTCTGGTTGAGGCTGGCGAACCCTTGCTGGTACCAGCGCGAGCGGCTGCGCAGGTGCCCGCTGATCAACTGGGTGGCGACGGGGCCAATCCAGCGCGACAGTTCGTATTCCCAGTCCAGCTCCAGGTCTTGCAGCACGGCGGCCAGGTCCATCAGCACCGCACTGTCGCCTTCCAGTTCCACCTCGGGGCTGTGGAGGATGGCGGTCTTGTTGCGGCTCAGTGCCAGGTGCAACAGGCTTGAGGCTGGCGCACGCAGAGTGCAATCGGCCTCAGCGGCCCATTGAGTGGCGAGCAGCAGGCCTTCATCGCTGGGCAGGATAAACAGCTGCAAGGCGGGGCTTCGGCAGTCGACGGCAATGACTTTGCCGGTCAGGTGCGCGAGCCGCGCCAGGGCGGTGCTGTCCAGGCGCAGTACACGGTTGAGGCCGTGCTCGACGCTGGCGAGAAGACCTTGCAGCAGCATCAGGGCTTGATGCCGCGGTGCAGGGCGACGATGCCGGACGTCATGTTGTGGTAGGTCACGCGGTCGAAACCGGCCTCCACCATCATCGACTTTAGGGTTTCCTGGTCCGGGTGCATGCGGATCGACTCGGCCAGGTAGCGGTAGCTCTCGACGTCGTTGGTGATCAGCTTGCCCATCAGTGGCATGAAGGCGAACGAATAGGTGTCGTAGACCTTGGACATCAGCGCGTTGGTCGGCTTGGAGAATTCCAGCACCAGCAGGCGGCCACCCGGCTTGAGTACGCGCAGCATCGAGCGGATCGCGTCTTCCTTGTGAGTCACGTTACGCAGGCCGAACGCGATGGTCACGCAGTCGAAATGGTTGTCGGGGAAGGGCAGCTTCTCGGCATCGGCCTGAACGAACTCGATATTGCCGGCCACGCCTTTGTCGAGCAGGCGGTCGCGGCCAACCTTGAGCATCGAGCCGTTGATATCGGCCAATACTACCTGGCCGGTGGGGCCAACCAGCTTGGAGAACTTGGCCGCCAAATCGCCCGTGCCACCGGCGATGTCCAGCACCCGGTTGCCGGTGCGTACGCCCGACAACTCGATGGTGAAGCGCTTCCACAGGCGGTGCATGCCGCCGGAGAGCACATCGTTCATCAGGTCGTACTTGGCCGCCACGGAGTGGAACACCTCAGCGACTTTTTCCGCTTTCTGGCTTTCCGGGACGTTCTTGAAGCCGAAGTGAGTGGTGGGTTCGGCATCGCTGCCTTTGCGCTGATCAGTCATATCGCTGTCACCAAAAGAGAATGCGGGACATGATAATCCCCAAGGCCTACTTTGTCTTGGCAAGGCTGCAGGTAAGATAGGCGCTCATCGAGACCTTTTGCCGCATGGCGGGTGTTCTGAGTCGTTATATAGAGGAGTCATTGCAATGGCCCGTATTACCGTTGAGCGTGAACATACCCTGGGAAAAGAACAGGCGCGGGCCAAGGCTGAGCAATTGGTGCGCAAACTCGAGGATAAATATGGGGTGGAGTCTTCATGGGCTGGCGACACCCTGAAGCTCAAGCGCTCCGGGGTTAAAGGCACGGTTGCGGTGGCCGACAACTCACTGCGCATCGATGTCGAACTCGGCCTGTTGATGTCGGCCATGAGTGGCACGATAAAGTCCGAAATCGAAAAAGCCTTGGATAAAGCGTTGGCCTGACCTGGCTGCTCTTAGGGTGCCGATTCTAATTTTAAACCCTACTTTGTGCCCAAGCCCTCAACTCCTGCGGGCCGTCCTCCCCCCCTTTTTGTGTGAGGTGCACCATGGCCAAAGTTATTTTGAAGAAAAAAATCGACGTTCAAACCACTCCCCTGAGTGAGGTTAAAAGCTATGCCCGCAAGATCTGGCTGGCGGGTCTTGGTGCCTATGCGAAGGTCGGCAGTGAGGGCAGCGAGTACTTCAAAGAGCTGGTTAAGAGCGGCCAACATGTTGAAAGTAAAGGTAAAAAAGTTGTAGTTGAACAACTTGATGCCGCCAACAGTCAGATTGACCAGGTAAAGAGTAATGTCTCCGGCGTCAGGAGCCTGGTTGAAGTTCAGCTGGATAAAGTTGAAAAAGCTTTTGACACGCGTGTTGCAAGTGCCTTGAATCGAATCGGCATTGCGTCTAAACATGACGTGGAGACACTCTCTGCTAAGCTCGAAGAGCTGACGGCATTGCTCGAACGTGTCGCGCGTAAACACTAAGGAGACATCGGGATGGCTGTTAAAAAGACTACTCAGAAAGAAGGCAGCTCGTGGGTCGGGGAAGTTGAAAAATATTCCCGCAAAATCTGGCTTGCTGGTTTAGGCGTGTACTCGAAGGTTAGCAGTGACGGCGGTAAATACTTCGAGACTCTGGTCAAGGACGGCGAGAAGGCCGAGAAGTTGACCAAGAGTACAGTGGGGAAAAAAGTTGATGCGGCCAAGGCAACGGCCGGTTCCGCCAAGTCGAGCATTTCTGACACGTGGGGCAAGTTGGAAGAAACCTTCGACAAGCGCCTCAACAGTGCTATTTCGCGACTGGGCGTGCCTAGCAAGGCTGAGTTGAAGACGTTGCACAGCAAGGTCGATACCTTGACCAGGCAAATCGAAAAACTCACTGGCGCCAAAGCGGCTCCAGCCAAGACTGCCGCGGCAAAACCTGCGGCAAAACCAGCGGCCAAAACTGCAGCTGCAAAACCAGCAGCCAAAGCCGCTGCCAAGCCTCTGGTTAAAGCTGCCGCTAAACCGGCTGCAAAATCTGCGGCCAAGGCGCCAGCCAAAGCCGCGACGAAACCTGCGGCCAAGCCAGCGGCCAAAACAGCTGCTGCCAAACCGGCCAGCAAACCTGCCGCCAAGCCAGCGGCTGCTAAAGCAGCAGCGAAACCTGCGGCTAAACCGGCTGCT
This sequence comes from Pseudomonas sp. FSL W5-0203, assembly GCF_001896155.1. Classification (NCBI taxonomy): domain Bacteria; kingdom Pseudomonadati; phylum Pseudomonadota; class Gammaproteobacteria; order Pseudomonadales; family Pseudomonadaceae; genus Pseudomonas; species Pseudomonas sp. FSL W5-0203. The sequence goes on along the minus strand of NZ_MPOR01000003.1, from coordinate 168,080 downwards.
GCCAAATCCGCTGCCAAGCCAGCTTCCGCCAAACCCGCTGCCAAGCCAGCTGCGGCAAAATCCGCCGCGAAACCAGCAGCAGCCAAACCGGCGGTAAAACCTGCGGTGGCCAAAAAACCTGCCGCGGTGAAAAAGCCAGCAGCGCCAAAGCCTGCCGTGGCGGCCAAGCCGGCTCCGACTGCTTCTGCAGCCAATTCGGTGTCCGCGCCGTCGCCCACCACTGCTACCCCGACTGCAACGCCGGTAACCCCGACGCCATCCAGTCAGTCCTGATTTTTGCGGGACCAGAAAATGCCCGGCCTATAAAGGTCGGGCATTTTTTATGGGCCACAGCAATCAGGCGTCGCGGGCGCTACACCAAGCCCATCAGTTATAAGTGATAGAAACGGTGACGGCACTGGCCAGCGTGCCGTGGGAAATCGCCGCGCCGGTTTTGTGGTAAGCCGCTTTGAGCGCCAGTACCGCCTTGCTGCTGCTCGTTGCAACCGTACGGCTACGCTGGGCCTCCGTACCGTTGGCGGGGATGATGCCTGCGCTGGCCAGCCAAAGAGCGGTGCCGCCCGAAGTTCCCGTATTGGCAAAGAGCTCTGCGTTGCCGGCGGAGGGTGTGCCAGCGAATTGAAAGATCACGTTCTTGACGTCAGAGTCGCAGTCAGCGGCAAGCTCGAAATCGTGTTCTCCAGCGGAGTCGGCACTATCGAAGTCCGACACTTTGACGGGCGGTAGAGTGATGGTGCGGTTTACATCGCCGGCGATCAGGTTGCACGTGCCCGCGTTGACCACGCCTTGGAAGGTCAGGGTGCCGGTGGTAGCAGCGAAGGCGACAGGAGCGCCCAGGCTGGCCGTGAACGCCAATAGCAGGGGCAGTATTGAGAGACGCATCGTTAATCCTCAGGGTTTCAGTTGTAGGTGATGTTGACGGTAGCGGTACTGATCAGCGTGCCTTGGCCGACCGTGCCGCTTTTGTGGTACGCAGCGCCGAGTGGCAGTACCGCGCGATTGCCGCTCACAACCAGCGTGCGTTCGTTGTCGCTGCCATTGGCAGGGATCGTTTGATTCGTTCCGTTGATACGTGAATACAGCCACAGCGCCACGCCTCCAGCGGTGCCTGTATTGGCGAAGAGCAGGTCATTTTCAGGCGAGGGCGGGCCGGAAAAACGAAAGGTGACGTTGGCGGCATCGCTGCAATTGGCCGTCAGCTCAAAGTTGTGTGCGCCAGCGTAGGGGCTGCTGTTGAAAGCACTGACCTGCACCGGGTCGAGGGCGATGGAGCGGTTGACGTCGCCTGCTTCAAGGTTGCAGGTAGCAACAGGGCTTACGAACCTGACCGAGTTGTTGAGGTTGAGCTCAAAGCGGCCCAGGCGCTGGCCTATACGGGTCATCATTGTGTATTTGTAGATGCTTCCCGCCGGCACTACCCCTCCGGTCACCGGGCCGGTTTTGTAGAAGATCGCCTCGGCATTGGTGAAGATGGGATGGCGTCCAGTGGGCAGCTGATTGGTAATATTTTCAAGCGCGTAGAAGTTGGTCACTCCTCGGGCATCGGTAATTTTTATGCGGATGCCGATGCCAGGAGCCTCAGTGGAATAGATCAGGCTTGGCAATAGTTGCGGGTACCTGCGGGAGGTGACCTGTCTGAGGGTCAAGCTGTGGCAATTGAAGAAACGGCCGGGAACCACTCCACTGAATGGCTGCTGGGTGATGATGCTGCCATCGGGCAGGTTGGCCGGTACCGTAATAGTGGCCGGAAGGGAAAGGCCGTGCTCGGAGTCCATATAGCTATCGCACTCCGCCTGGGCCGCGATGGGCAGGCCAAGCACCAGCAGGGTCAAGAGGCGCGAGATCGACGGCTTCATTGTGAACTCCGTATTGTCATGGGGCTTTTGGCGGTAGGCGCTTGCGGCGCATGCTGGCAGGCACCTGCGTTCAGGTGGCGCAAGCGGTTGGTGTTCTCGGCAGTGAAACCTGTGCTCACGTCATAGCGCAGCGTGCACAGGGTCGTGGCGTCCGGGCCCCACTTGACCGTCAACTGCCCCTGCCCGCGTGACACACGCGCAAAGGCTTTGCCACCCTGGCCAACGATCCCGACGCTGGCGCCGCTTTCATCGAACACATCCGCGCCGAACGGCAATGGCGTGCCATCCTCCCGCAGCGCCGTGATCAACATGGCCTGCCCGCTGACGGTCTCGAATTGCAACTGCACCACCGAACCGGCTCGTGGCGCGACGTTCTGAGCGGCGGTCTTGAGCTCGACATCCGAGGACAGATCCTTGGGGTCCAACTCGACCACGTTCTGGCGGTAAGGCGTGAGATTCGGCACCACGGCGAAGCCGCTTTTGCCGATCTGCGCGCTGTGGTTGCCATTGATCCGTGCGCCGAGGGCGTCGGGAGCCTGGACTATGCCGATGGTGTCGCCCAACTCTGGGCCGAAGGTCACACCGCCACGGTGGGCGACGATGCCACCGGTCATGCCCAGGGAGGTCGATTGGTACGCGTTGCTTTGGCCGTAGCTTGCCGACAGCACGCCTTGAGAGGTCTGGTATTTCATGTCGGCGCTAGTGGCATAGCCGCTGCCTTGAGCACGGCTGCTGCTCAGGCCGTAGCTCAATTCATTGCGCCCGCCAAGCGTACCGCCCAGGCTCAGGCGCTCGCCGCTGCTTTGATCGCCACGGTAGACGGTGGTGGTCAGTGTGGGCGAGCGTGCGCCGCTGCCCAGTGGCAGGCTGACGGTGAAGTCCAATTGCTTGTCGACGCGTTCGCTCAGCAAGTCCCGGGTGCGCTGCGCGCTGACGGTGTAATGCAAACCCTTCCACGTACTGCTGTAGCCGGCGGTAAACGTCAGGTTGCCATTGTTGCGGTTCCAATAGTTTTGCGAGGAGCCGGTCAGGTACACCGAGCCGTCGCCGACGCTTTGGTTGAGGCTGATGTCCATTCGGTCACGCAGGCGCGAAACGGTGTCGAGCTTGAGCCCGTCCAGCGCAAGGTCGCGGATGTGTGCTGCGTCGCTCACGCTCAAGAAGCCTTCGGTGGAGTAGCGGTAGGCGCCCAGCGCGAAGTGGGTGCCCGTATTCGCGAAGTTCTTGCTGTAGCGCAGCTGTACGCTTTGACCCGCGCGTGAACCATGCCCTGGCAGATGCGCGTTCGACTGGGTCAAGTCCAGAGAAAGTGCGCCCAACGGTGTGTTGAACGCGGCCCCCAGCAACTGTGAACGGTAATCCTCACCCATCACGGCACCGGTATAACCGGTCAGCAGATTACTCAGGCCATGCTGGTAAGTCGCTTGCATCAGCCTGGGCGGGTGGTGCAGGCCGACTTCATCGAGCAGGCCGGCACTCAGCGAATAGCGGCTGTAGCCGGGGCGCAGCAGGTTGGCGTTGGCGGCAAACGGTACGATGAACTCACGGGTACGACCGTCGGCTTCGGTGACGGTGACATTCAGGTCGCCGCCGTAACCGGTGGGGAACAGGTCCTTGAGCACGAACGGGCCGGGCGCGACGGAGACTTCATCCAGCAACACACCGCGTTGGCGCACAGTGACCCGTGCGTTGGTCTCGGCAACCCCGCGCACTACCGGGGCAAAGCCGGTCAGTGAATCGGGCAGCATCCGGTCATCGGAAGACAGGCTGGCGCCGCGCAGACGCACGCTGTCGAACAGTTCGCCGGGGGTATAGAGTTCGCCAAGCACCAGTTGGGACTTCAAGGCACTCAAATCCCGCTGCACATAGGTGGCGCTGCTTTGGTACCCCGAGGCGGTATGGGTGCGGCTGTAGCTGCCGTTGTGGCGCCAGTGCCAGTTCCCCAGGTTGAGGCCGGTGTTCAGGCCGAGGTAGCTGGAGCCCTGGGTGCGCCCGCCGGTCCGCGTGGTGAAGGTATTGGTGTTGTAACGCACAAACGCGGCATCCACGCCGCCATCCCAGTGTTGCGGGTCGACGTAGCCGCGTGGCTGGCGCGCCAGGTATATCTGCGGAACTTGCAGGTCGAGGCGACTTTCACCCGAATCGAACTGGCTGCTGGCGCCGGGCAGGTAGCTGGCGATGTCGGCACAGCTGGAAAGGGCTGCTGCCTCGACGCTATCGACGATAACGCCAAACCTGAGCAGCGCCTGGGGCTCCAGGCACAGCTGGGCGGTGTCATGGCCCGCGATCTTGGAAAAGGACAGGGTTTCACGCCCGATCCACTGGCCGTTAAGGTGCACATCGGCGCGATAGCTGCCAGGCAGGACGACGTTGCCTTGGTTGAACTTGGCGATATCGACCTGCAAGCCCGCCTTGCCACCCGGAAAGAAAGCCGGATTGAATTCGACCTGTTCGGCACTCTGGGCGCTGACGGCTTGAGCGCCGCTGATCAACAGCAGGCTATGCAGGGTCCGCTTGAAGCGATGACGTGCTTTTACGCCGGTTGGCGTGTTGAAACTCATGTTCAGCATTCTCGAAAAACAGGTGTCGGTCGACTGTCGGCATAGGGCGTCCCTACCCGCGTCAGTGGGCATCGACATGAAAAAGTAGGGGCGTGGTAGCGCCAGTCAGGGCGCCCTACGCTGGAAGGTCTGTTCTGGGGGCTGTCATGGCGGGGCCTTGGCGCTATGGACGGCCTTCACGCCATAGTCATCGAGTGTCTGGAACTCTACGGTCGCCTCGGTATTGGCCGATGCTTTGAGCGTGGGCAGCTCAAAGCGCAGGCGGCCGCCGGGCAGTACCATGTTTTCACTGCCCGACGACGCGGTTTTACGCGCATGTCGTTGCCCGGACTCCAGCACCTCGACGGCTTCAAAGGTCACGTGATAGGGCGTCGGGTTGAAGACTTCCAGGCCCTGGCCCTGTGCGCTTGAGATGCGTCGCCATTGCAGTTTTCCGGGTGCCGTTTCGACTCCGTAGAGCAGGTTATGCGGACGGAAGAACAGTTTGATCCGCGAGCGAAACGCCAGCTGCAGTTGGTTGCCCTGTTGCGCATTTGGAGATTGCGCAGGCACTTCCAGCAAGTTGAACCAGAACAGGCTTTCCTGTGCGGTCGGCAAGGGTTCGCCGGTATAGGCCACGCGCACCACCTGTTGCTTGCCCGGTTCCATACGGAAGATGGGCGGGGTCACCACAAAAGGAATGCCGCCCACCTGTGGCGTCGACTGCTCATCGCCATTATCCAGCCAGGTCTGGACCAATACCGGTGCCTGGTTCTTGCTCTCCAGCCTGACGGTGACCTCTTTGTCGTTCTGCGGATAAACCACGCGCGTGCTGTTGATGATCACGCTCGCCTGCAGCGCCGTTGCGCCCACCAGCGTGCAGGTCAGCAAGGTGGTCTGCGCAAAAATCGAAAATACATTCATGGTGGTTTATCCCGTGCAGCCAGGCAGCGCTGCCGAATGCCGTACGCGGGCACCGAAATCGCTGACGCTGGTGAACTCAACCTTGGCCGGGGTACGCGGACATTCGCGCAACAGCGGCAACGCAAAGCGCTTTACATCGCCGGCCGGCAGCAGCAGGCTGTCGTTGGCGCTCTGGTTCGGCGCTTTGGCAAAACGCTGGCCGGCGCTGAGCAGTTCGATAGAGGCAAGCGAGACGTGATAGGGCGTCGGGTTAGTGGCTTGCAGGGCGTAGCCGCGATCGTGGGCGATCAGTTTCCATTGCAGTTTCGAGGCTGCGTTTGCCACCGCATAAGGCAACGCTTGCGGGCGCAGGAATACGCGCAAGCGGGTGCGAAATGCCAATTCGATCTGGTTATTCTCGTCACCCTTTGCGGCACTCGGCGGCACTTCCAGTACGTTGAGCCAAAACAGGCTTTCACGATCGGCAGGCAAAGGCTCGCCCGAGTAGCGCAGGCGCAACGCCTGTTGCTGGTGCGGCTCAATGCGGAAGATTGGGGGGGACGTACTCAGCGGCGCTTTTGCAGTGGCGGCTGTTGAGTATCGGTCGCCGTCGTCCAGCCAGGTTTGCACCAATGCCGGGCGATTGCCCTTGTTTTCCAGGCGTACGATCACTTCCTGCCGTTCGGCAGGGTAGATCACCCGTGTGCCGTGGATGATGACGCCTGCCTCGGCGGCAAGTATGAACAGCAGCATTGCACCAGACACACCGGCGACAAATGTAAGACGGGCCTTCGTTTTCATCGTCTGGTCTCTTTACCCAGGGAGGAGCCCGCCTTCGCAGGCTCGCTCGCGCTTTACTCGGCGTACTCGATCATGAACCCGACCCGGGTGTTGACCTTGCCTTCGGTGGCCGGGCCGCTGGCGTACAGTTGTGCAGCCAATGGGATGGTTGCCTGGTTATCGGCGATCACCACGCCTTCGGATTTTTCGGTGTACACGTTGATCGGCGTGCCGCTGCGGCTGGTGACCTCCACCTGGACGTTTTTGGCGTTGGTGGTATCCGATGGATCGTCGTAACCATCAATGTTCAAGCGCCCAGTGGCCACGTCGATGGCCGGGCTGGTCGGATCGAAGGCAACCATGGCGGTGCGTCCGTTTGTGCAACTGCCCTCACCCGGTGCGCCGATGCGAATGGTGAAGCCGGTCAGGTTGGCACGGCTGCCTGCCGTGGCCAGGCGTGCAGCAGAGACGCCACCCAGGTTCACGTCCTTGACCACAGCCCCCGTGCCCGGAGCCGCGCCTTCGACGGTGCAGGTCACGTCGGTCACCAGTCCACTGAAGTTGATCACGCCGTCCGCGGCGTACACCGATGACGTCATCGTGGCGCTCAAGGCCAGGGCGGTTGCAACGGCAGGTAAAACGTTGGCTTTCATTCTGTTTTCGATCTCGAGTTATTGAAGTTATCCGCCGCAGGTTTAAGCGCAGTGCCTGAGGTTCTTGTCGAATTTTTTTCTTGGGGCGGGCTGGCATAATTTGTATCTAAAAGTGAATGCGCTCTATAGCGAAGTCTCGAGTTTTGGTTCGTGATTGTTCGAAAGCGTTTTGTTTTGTTTAGTTTTTTTCGTATGGATTTTTGGTTGGGTAAAGTTTCCTCAGTTGTTTCTGTAGGAAGTTGCCGTAAGTAAATGTAGTACTGTTGTGTCCGCTTATTGAACCCTGCATAAGGCTGGTCTATAGCGTGCAGTACTGCATTGATTTATGCGGGGCTCGTTATGACAACTTCACCATTGGCCATCTGTACCGTCATGCTGCTGGATGACCACGAGATGGTTCGCCAAGGTATCGCACTGGGATTGAATGCCGAGGCCGACATTCAGGTGACCGGCTCCTACGGTACGGGCCGGCAACTGCTGGAGGCGCTGGCCCGTCAGCGGGTCGATGTGGTCGTCATGGACTTCGTGCTGGCGCCGTCAGACATCGACGGCCTCAGTCTGCTCCAGACGCTGGGCAGGCGTTTCAGCCAGTGCCGGGCATTGATCGTTTCCTCGGATTATTCGCCTGCGACAGTCTCGCTGGCGCTCAAGGCTGGATGTTGGGGCATTCTGGGTAAGACTCAGAATCTGACCGAGCTGATCACGGCTATCCGAACTGTCGCTCAAGGGCGGCTTTATATACAACCTTGTATGTTGGCGACATTACAGGGCAAACACTCTGCGTTTGATCTCGTCACCGTGAAGTCGACGGTCAATGTTTCAGCGACGCTGTCATTGACCTCCGGGCTCACACCCAAAGAGCGCGAAGTATTGCGCTGTTTTCTCGATGGCATGTCAGTCAGTTCGATTGCGGCAAAGTTCTCCCGCAGTGCAAGTACTATCAGTACGCAGAAACAATCGGCTTATCGGAAGTTGGGCGTGCGCAATGACAGTGAACTTTTCAAATTCATTCAGCAATTCGGCGGGCCTGAGTAAGCACCGGTCAAAGCGGATCATCCAGGTAGCGCAAGGCCCAGCGTTCGGTGGCCTGGCGTGCAGGTGACAGCAGGTGCGGCGCTACCAGCATCATGACCTGGTACACCACCACTCGTACCTCGCCTTCACGGTCCAGTACGCGTTGGTAATCGAGGGAGAACAGCAGAGTCATGGTGATCTGTTCCACCAACTGCCCCAGTGCCTGGGTGTCACTGACCAGGTGCCCCGCAGCCTTCAACCGCGCCAACAAGGAGGCCAGGGTACGTTTGAGCGCGGTAAGCAGATTGCGGATCCCCTTGGCCAGCTTCGGCAGGCGCCCGGCCAGGTTCGACAGGTCCTGGAAGAGGAAGCGATAGTGGGCCATGCGCTCGACAATCAGGTGCAAAAACAGCCAGTAGTCCTCAGCCTCCAGTTGCGCATCGGCAGGCGGGTCGAGCAGCGGCGCCAGCTCGCATTGAAAGCGCTCGAACAGCCCCAGTACCAACGGCTCCTTGCCATGGAAGTGGTAGTAGAGGTTACCGGGGCTGATCCCCATTTCATTGGCCACCTCCATGGTCGACACGTTCGGTTCGCCCTTGTGGTTGAACAACTGCAAGGCACATTCAAGGATACGGTCGCGGGTCTTCATCCAGTCTTCTTAATGTGATGTTTGAGCTCATCGCACGCGCACGTAAGTGCCCGGCGCCGCTTCCATCGGTGGGTAATTCTGGTTGCCCAGAGCGGTGAGGGTTTCGCGTTGTACACCGGAGCGTTTTTGCACCCACTCCAGCCACTGCGGCCACCAACTGCCTTCGACGTGCTGGGCGTCGTAATACCAGGCGCGCGGGTCGCTGCTCAGCTTGAGGTTCTCGACGTAGTTGGCCTTGGGGTTACCCGGTGGGTTGAGGATGCTCTGGATATGCCCGCTGTTGGACAGCACGAAGCGCCGCTCGCCACCCAGCAGTTGCGTGGAGCGGTACACCGCGTCCCACGGCGTGATGTGATCGTTGATGCCGGCCACGCTGAAGCTGTCCACCGCGACCTTGCGCAAGTCGATGGGCGTGCCGCATACCTCCAGGCCGCCAGGGTGGCTCAGGGGGTTGTGCTTGAAGAAGTCCAGCAGGTCGCCGTGCAAGGCGGCGGGCAGGCGCGTGTTGTCGTTGTTCCAGTACAGGATGTCGAACGCCGGCGGTTCCTTGCCCAGCAGGTAATTGTTGATCCAGTAGTTCCAGATCAAGTCGTTGGGGCGCATCCAGGCAAACACCTTGGCCATGTCGCGGCCATCCAGCACGCCTTGCTGGTAAGAGCGGCGCTTGGCGGCCTCCAGGGTTTGTTCATCGGCGAATAGGGTTGCGGGGCTGTCGATCTGGCTGTCGAGCAGGCTTACCAGGTAACTGGCGCTGGAGATGCGCCGCAACTGGCGCTTGGCTTGCAGGTGGCCTTGCAGCGCGGCGATGGTCAGGCCCCCGGCGCAGGCGCCCATCAGGTTGACCTCGCGGGCGCCAGTGATGGCCCGGCACACGTTGAGCGCTTCTTCCAGCGCCGCCACGTAGGTGGACAGGCCCCATTCGCGATGCCGCACGTCCGGGTTACGCCAGCTGACCATAAAGGTCTGCAGGCCGTTTTTGAGCGCGTATTGCACAAAGCTGTTGGCCGGGCTCAGGTCGAAAATGTAGTACTTGTTGATTTGCGGCGACACCACCAGCAGTGGCTTGGCGTACTGTTTTTCGCTCATGGGCTTGTATTGGATCAGCTCCAGCAGCTCATTGCGAAACACCACCGAACCGGGGGTGGTCGCCACGGTCTTGCCCACTTCGAAAGCGTGCTTGCTGACCTGGCGCGGCAAACCGTTGTTGTGCAGCAGGTCTTCGAACAAATTACTCACGCCACGCACTACGCTGTTGCCGCCGGAGTTGAGCAACTCCTTGATCGCCAGCGGGTTGAGCAGGGTGTTGGAAGGGGACACGGCATCGTTGAGCAGGGCGAAGGCGAACTGCGCGCGGGCGCGATCATCGTCGCTGAGGGTGCTGTCATCGATCCACTGCCGTGTCTGTTTTTGCCAGCTCAGATAGGCTTGCAAGCTGCGGCGGTACAGCGGGTTGAGCTTCCAGGTGGGGTCGCTGAAGCGATGGTCCCTGGGGTTGGGTTCGTGCACGGCCTCACCCAGCAGCACGCGGCCCAGCTGGCCGCCCAGGGCCAGGGCGTGGCGAGCGGTGTGCACCGGGTTGCGCAGGCCGTGCGCGGCGACGGTACGCAGGGTCGACAGCAAGTCCCGGCCGCGCAGGCCGGTGATCGCATTTTGCGCGTTGATGAACGCAGCGGGGGTGGGCGCCGGGTTCGTCACGGGTCTTTCTCGCATGAGCCAACACTCCTTCGTCAAGTCATCAAGCAGGCACGCCAATCCAGAACCATAGTCGGTTCCTGGCAAGTTGCGCGGTGGTGTGGTCCTTCACACCGCCGGTCGCGGATGTATCACGGCACGCAGGCGCTCCTCCTCCAGAAACTTCATGATGATCGGCGCCACGGCTTCGGCCCGGGTGATCAGGAACAGGTGGCCGTCGTCGATGATGTGCAACTGCGCATTGGGGATGCGCCAGGCGAGCATGCGCATGTTGACCAGCGGGATCAGCGGGTCATCGTCCCCGGCCAGCACCAGGGTGGGCTGGCGGATCTTGTGCAGCCAGTGAATGCTGGTCCAGCCCAGCCCGGCAAACAGTTGCCAGTAGTAACCCAGCTTGCCGGCCGAGCGCACTTTGCTGGCGTGCTCGGCGGCCAGTTTGGAATCTCGGCGGAACGAACCGCCATAAATCATCGGTGCAATGCGCACCACGTGGGACGGCTGGATATAACGCCTGGGGCTTGCCATCAGCCACAAGACCTTCGGTTTGCCCGGCACCATGAAGGCCCCGGCCGCGGTGGCCGCCAGGATCAATTTCTTGCAGCGCTCGGGGTAGTCATACGCAAATTGCTGGGCCAGCGCTCCGCCCCAGGACACGCCCACGGCATTCACTTGGCCGTAGTCGAGGTAATCGAGCATACGTGCGGTGAGCTTGGCCAGGCCGGGGAAGCGATAGGGTCGGTTCGGCGTCGAGGATCCGCCCACGCCGGGCACGTCGAAGGCGATCACTTCCAAGTCCGGGTCCAGGGCCTGGACGAACGGAAACACCAGCTCAAGGTTGGCGCCGATGCCGTTGAAGATCAGCAGCGGGGTCAAGTGCGGCTTGCCCGGGCGTACCGCCGTGCGGATGGTCTGGCCATCCAGGTCGATGGTACGGAAGATGAACGGTTGCGCCATGCTCAAGCCCTGTGAAGTGGTGCTATTGGTCTGTAGGAACTCGGTCAGTGTGGGAGCTGGCTTGCCTGCGATGGCATTCTTTCAGGCCGCGATTAGTGAGCAGGCCCATTGCTATCGCAGGCAAGCCAGCTCCCACATCTGATCTCATTTCAATCACAAGAATGCCTAGCGTTCATGTACATAGGTACCCGGCGCCGCTTCAGCGGCTGCATAGGTTTTATTGCCTAATGTCGTCGGGGCTTTTTTCAATTTTCCCGCCCGCTCCGCCTGCCACACCTGCCAATGCAGCCACCACGAATCGGTGTGCTTGGTCGCATCTTCTTGCCACTCCAGCGCACTGCCGGCCAGGCCCTCGCTGGTCTGGTAGCGCGCTTTGGGGTTGCCCGGCGGGTTGAGGATGCTCTGGATATGCCCGCTGCTGGACAGTACAAACTCGACCTTGCCGCCGAACAACTGCGCTGACTTGTAGCAGGACTGCCACGGCGTGATGTGGTCGTTGGTGCCGGCCAGGGAATAGATATCGGCAGTGACCTGCTTGAGGTCGATGGGCGTGCCGCACACTTCCAGGGCGTTGGCCCGTACCAGTGGGTTGTTTTTGAACAGTTCGATCAGGTCGCCATGGAACGCGGCCGGCAAGCGTGTGGTGTCGTTGTTCCAGAACAGGATGTCGAACACCGGCGGCTCGTTGCCCAGCAGGTAGTTGTTGACCCAATAGTTCCAGATCAAGTCGTTGGGGCGCATCCAGGCAAAGACCTTGGCCATGTCGCGGCCTTCCAGCACGCCGGCCTGATAGGAGTGGCGCTTGGCCGCTTCCAGAGTCTGCTCGTCGACAAACAGCGCCACCTGGGTGTCCAGGGTGGTATCCAGCACGCTCACCAGCAGAGTCAGGGCGTTGACCTTCTTCTGCCCCAGCGCCGCGTAGTGGCCCAGCAGCGCCGTGCAGGTGATGCCGCCTGAGCAGGCACCGAGCATATTCACGTCTTTGCTGCCGGTAATCGCCGTGACCACATCGACCGCTTCCTTCAGCGCCTCGATATAGGTGGATAGCCCCCATTCGCGCTGGGCCTTGGTGGGGTTGCGCCAACTGACGATAAAGGTCTGCTGGCCATTACGCAGGCAGAAGCGCGCCAGGCTTTTATCCGGGCACAGGTCGAAGACGTAGAATTTGTTGATCTGCGGCGGCACCACCAGCAGCGGGCGCTCATGCACCTGCTCGGTAATGGGCTTGTACTGGATCAGCTCCAGCACGTCGTTGCGAAACACCACCGCGCCTTCGCTGGTGCCCAGGGTCTTGCCGACTTCAAAGGCGCCCATGTTGACCTGGCTGGGCATGCCGCCGTTGTGCACCATGTCCTTGGCCAGGTGAGACAAACCGTCGAGCAGGCTTTTACCGCCGGTTTCAAAGAAGCGTTTGACCGCCGCCGGGTTGGCCGCGCTGTTGGTGGGGGCCATGGCTTCGGTCATCAGGTTGATCACGAAGTGGCCCCGGCTGATGTCTTGTGCCGACAGGTTGCTGTCGTCGATCCAGTCGTGAAGTTCCTTGCGCCATGCCAGGTAAGTCTGCAAATAACGTTTGTAGAGCGGGTTCTGGCTCCAGGCTGGGTCGTTGAAACGACGGTCGTCGCCCTCGGGCACCAGTGCGGATTTGCCGAACATCACATTCTTCAATTCAACGCCAAAGTGGGCGACGTGCTTGACGCTGTGCAACGGTTGCTTGATGGCTTGGGTCAGCACCATCTTGGCCGAGGCCAATAAATCCTTTTTGCGTAACGCGATGATCGGGTTCAACCCCAGGGTGTTTTCCGAGGCCTGGCGTTTCAAGTCATCGTTATTCTTGTTACTCATCTACGACGCTCCATTGTCCGAAAGACGAGTACCGGCGATTGCTGCGCACCCAATTTCGATACACGACACCAGCCTGGTACTGCGACTCGGGTGACCGTTGATACCGCATCGTCAAATGCAGGGAACTTGCCAGCTCCATTGGTTACCCGAGTTTATTTTTTTTCGCAAGCGGGCCAATCGTTGGCCACGCGACAGGGCATTCAAGCAGATGAAATTAGAAAATGCGCTCTAAACAGCAAGACCGTTGAGCTAGAGCATCAGCCGCACGACCGACTCACTCGGATCGCGGGTTTTACCAGCGGCTTTGAGCTCGGCCAGGTAGTCGGCCCACAAAGCGTCCTGACGTACGGCCAACTGATAGAGGTAGTCCCAGGTGAACAGTCCGCTGTCATGACCGTCGTCGAAGGTCAATTTCAGTGCGTACTGGCCGGCCGGTTCCAGCTTGATCAACCGGACGTTGAGCTTGCCGAATTGCAGGATGGGTTTGCCGTGGCCCTGGACCTCGGCGGAAGGGGAGTGCACCCGCAGGAATTCGGCGGGTAGTTGGTAAACCTCGTCGGGCCCGTAGGTAAGGCCGAGGGTGTTGGAAGTTTTATGCAGGTTTACTGCGGTAGGAAATTTCGACATTGGAGATAACCCTGAAGGAACCGGCCCAAAATGTGGGAGGGACCAATGTGGGAGCCGGGCTTGCCCGCGATGCCGGCACCTCGGTGTTTCAGGAACACTGAGGTGATGCTATCGCAGGCAAGCCAGCGCCCACACAAGCCACTCCCACATTGAGTGAGGCTTACAGGATATAACGAGACAGATCTTCGTTCTGCGCCAATTCGCCCAGGTGGCTGTTCACATAATCGGCATCGATCTTGATCGCTTCGCCATTCTGCGCACCGGCCATGTCGCCGGCGCTGAAGGATACTTCCTCAAGCAGGCGCTCAAGCAAGGTATGCAGGCGACGGGCACCGATGTTCTCGGTCTTTTCATTGACCTGCCAGGCGATCTCCGCCAGGCGCTTGATACCGTCTGCCTGGAATTCGATACCCAGCCCTTCGGTTTTCAGCAGCTCGCGGTACTGCTCGGTGAGTGAGGCATGCGGCTCGCTGAGGATGCGCTCGAAGTCGCCCGGCGTCAGTGCCTTGAGCTCCACCCGAATCGGCAGGCGGCCTTGCAGTTCGGGCACCAGGTCGCTGGGCTTGCTCAGGTGGAAGGCACCGGAGGCGATAAACAGGATGTGGTCAGTCTTGACCATGCCCAGCTTGGTGTTGACCGTGCAGCCTTCGATCAGTGGCAGCAAATCGCGCTGCACGCCTTCGCGGGACACATCCACGCCGCCGGAGTTACCACGCTTGGCCACCTTGTCGATCTCATCGATAAACACAATGCCATGTTGCTCGACCGCTTCCAGGGCCTTGGCCTTGAGTTCTTCCTCATTGACCAGGCGCCCGGCTTCTTCGTCGCGCACCAGCTTGAGCGCTTCTTTCACCTTGAGCTTGCGGCTTTTCTTCTTGCCCTTGCCCATGTTGGCGAACAGGTTCTGCAACTGGCTGGTCATTTCTTCCATGCCAGGCGGGGCAGAGATATCCACGCCGGACACTTCGGCCACTTCGATCTCGATTTCCTTGTCATCCAACTGGCCTTCACGCAGGCGCTTGCGGAACAGCTGGCGGGTGTTGGAATCCGACGAAGGTGCGGCGTCTTCGTTGAAACCCATGCGTGCCGGTGGCAGCAGGGCGTCGAGGATGCGCTCTTCAGCGGCGTCTTCGGCGCGATGGCTGACCTTGGTCACTTCCTGTTCGCGCAGCATCTTCAGGGCGGCGTCAGCCAGGTCACGAATGATCGACTCGACATCGCGGCCCACATAGCCAACTTCGGTGAATTTGGTCGCTTCGACCTTGATGAACGGTGCATTGGCCAGTTTGGCCAGCCGCCGAGCGATCTCGGTTTTGCCGACGCCGGTAGGGCCGATCATCAGGATGTTCTTGGGCGTTACTTCAACGCGCAGTTCTTCTGGCAGTTGCATCCGGCGCCAGCGGTTACGCAGCGCAATGGCAACGGCGCGCTTGGCATCGTCCTGGCCGATGATATGGCGGTTGAGTTCATGGACGATTTCGCGGGGAGTCATGGACATAGTGTTTGGCGGCCTCAAGCCTGAATAAGCCTAGGGCTTATTCGGCGAGGTCCTGCTCCTCAATGGTCTGATTGTGGTTGGTGAACACGCAGATATCGCCAGCGATACCCAGGGCGGTCTCGACGATTTCACGGGCCGACAGGTCGGTTTTCTTCAGCAGCGCGCTGGCCGCAGCCTGGGCGTAGCCGCCACCTGAACCCATGGCGATCAAGCCATGCTCGGGTTCAACCACGTCGCCGTTGCCGGTGATGATCAGGGAAGCGTCTTTGTTCGCAACCGCCAGCATAGCCTCCAGGCGGCTGAGGGAGCGGTCGGTGCGCCATTCTTTGGCAAGCTCTACAGCGGCGCGCACCAGGTGGCCCTGGTGTTTCTCAAGCTGGCCTTCGAAGCGTTCGAACAGGGTAAAGGCATCGGCGGTCGCGCCTGCGAAGCCGGCAAGCACCTGGCCGTGGTACAGGCGGCGCACTTTCTTGGCGTTGCCTTTCATCACGGTGTTGCCCAGGGAAACCTGGCCGTCGCCGCCCATGACAACTTTGCCGTGGCGACGTACTGAAACGATGGTGGTCAAGGGGAGAGTCTCCACGCAGCGGGGCGAAAATGCCCTGATGGAAACTCATATGGGGGTGGCGAGGGGGATTTCAACCGTAGGGAGGCAGTGCGGACGAGTGGTGATCGTTCCCACGCTCCGCGTGGTAATGCCGCCTTGGGCGCTCTGCGCCTGCTCTGTGACGCAAAGCGTCAAGGGGCACGTTCCCACGCGGAGCGTGGGAACGATCAGTGGGTATGCGTCAGCGGCTCTGGCGTTGTTGTAACAACAGGTTGCTAAACCCGGCGCCGGCCAATTGCTTTTGCGCCACGGTCAGCTGTTCACGGTTGCTGAACGGCCCCACCAATACGCGATACCAAGTCGCATCCTTCACCGTGCCGGACTCAACCGATACCGATTGGCCCAACAGAATGATCTGTGCGCGTACACGGTCCGCATCCGCCTGTTTCGGGAACGAGCCCGCTTGCAGGAAGAACTTGGTCACCGGCGCCGCCTTGGTTGCAGCCACTGGCGGTGCTGGCGGCGGCGTGATACCGGCCAGCGCGGCCTGGGCGCGCGCCGTGTCGATTTTCGCCGCTTCCGCTGGGGTTACCGGCGTGGTCGGCACTTGTGGCGTCGGCAGGGTTTTTTCCGGCACGGCGTCAGGCGGCACGATCACTTCCGATTCCGGCAGCAGCGTGTAGAAGTCGTACTTGGGCTTTACCGGTGCGGTCGGGCTCGGCGCGGTCTTGTTGGCTTCGGCGATTTTCGTGGCCTTTTGCTGCTCCTGTTTGACGCGCTTGACGTCATCGCCCTGGCCGGGCTCCAGCTTCATCAGAAACACGATAAATGCGCCGACCGTCAGGCCGATGGCCATCCACAACCAACCCGGAATCGGTTGCTTCGCCGGGGCCTGGTAGCGGCTGGCGCCGCGCTTGGGTGCAGGTTTTTTCTTGGCAGCCAACTTACATACGCTCCAGAGTTTCCAGGCCCAAGAGTTCCAGGCCTTGCTTGAGGGTGCGTCCAGCCAATGCGGCAAGGCGCAGGCGACTTTGTTTCTGGGCTTCGTCGTCGGCGGTCAGGATCGGGCAGTTCTCGTAGAAGCTGGAGAACAGGCCGGCCACTTCGTACAAATAGGTGCACAGGATGTGCGGCGTGCCTTTTTCGCCAACGCTGTTGAGCACTTCGCCAAATTGCGCGAGCTTGGCCGCCAGTTCCTGTTCGTGGGCGGCGTCCAGCGCGATCTGGCCCTCGACTTCGCTGAAGTCCTTGCCCAGCTTGCGAAATACCCCGGCCACGCGGGTGTAGGCGTACAGCAGGTACGGCGCGGTGTTGCCTTCGAAGTTGAGCATCAGGTCGAAGTTGAAGCTGTAGTCGCTGGTGCGGTGCTTGGACAGGTCGGCGTATTTCACCGCGCCAATGCCCACCACGCGGGCAATATTACGCAGGTCGGCCTCGGCCAGCTCGGGGTTCTTTTCCTTCACCAGGTTGTAGGCACGTTCCTGGGCTTCGGTCAGGAGGTCGATCAGCTTCACGGTGCCGCCGTCGCGGGTCTTGAAGGGGCGGCCATCGGCGCCGTTCATGGTGCCAAAGCCCATGTGCTCCATGTGCATCGGGTGGGTGACGAAACCGGCGCGACGGGCCACTTCGAACACCTGCTGGAAGTGCAGGGCCTGGCGCTGGTCGACGAAGTACAGCGCACGGTCAGCCTTGAGCACGCCACTGCGGTAACGCACGGCGGCCAGGTCAGTGGTGGCGTAGAGGTAGCCGCCATCGGCCTTGACGATGATCACCGGCAGCGGCTCGCCGTCGGCGGTCTTGAATTCTTCGAGGAACACGCACTGGGCGCCGTTGCTTTCGACCAGCAGGCCTTTGGCCTTGAGGTCGTTGACCACGTTGATCAGGTCGTCGTTATAGGCGCTTTCGCCCATCACGTCGGCCATGGTCAGTTTCACGTTGAGCAGCTCGTAGATTTCCTGGCAATGGGACAGGGAAATTTCACGGAAGCGGTTCCACAGCGCCAGGCACTCTTCGTCGCCGGCTTGCAGCTTGACCACCAGGCCCCGTGCGCGGTCGGCGAACTCTTCAGACTCGTCAAACCGCTTTTTGGCGGCGCGGTAGAAGTTTTCCAGGTCGGCCAGCTCGTTGCTGGTGATCGGGTTTTCCTGCAGGTAGGCCATCAGCATGCCGAACTGGGTACCCCAGTCGCCCACGTGATTCTGGCGGATCACGGTGTCGCCGAGGAATTCCAGCACCCGTGCCACGCCGTCGCCAATGATGGTGGAGCGCAGGTGGCCCACGTGCATTTCCTTGGCCAGGTTCGGCGCCGACAGGTCGATGACCACGCGCTGGCTGTCGCCGGCCTTGCGCGCACCGATGCGGGCATCGGCCAGGGCAGCATCCAGGCGTGACGCCAGGGCCTGGGTGTTCTGAAAGAAGTTGATAAAGCCAGGGCCTGCGATTTCGGCCTTGGTGACACTGGCGTCAACCGGCAGCGCGGCGATGATTTTTTCTGCCAGGTCGCGCGGTTTCATGCCGGCCGGCTTGGACAGCATCATCGCGATGTTGCTGGCGAAGTCGCCATGGGTCTTGTCGCGGGTGTTCTCCACCTGGATCGCCGGCGACAGGCCTTCAGGCAACACACCTTCGTGGACGAGTTGGGTGAGGGCTTGTTGGATCAGCTGGCGAATGGTGTCTTTCATGGTGTTCTCTTTCGACCGCAAGCGGCGGCGCGCGATGCGCAGGTGGAAAAACTGGGCATTATCCGTGGCGAGGGCGGGCTTGCCAACCGTTCAGACTATATGGCGGACCTGCGGGCCTCTTCGCGGGCAAGCCCGCTCCCACATTTAAGGGTATTCACATTTCATAATGTGGGAGCTGGCTTGCCTGCGATGACGTAATTACCCTCAATACAAATCTACCGGGTCTACATCCAACGACCATCGCACCTGCCGACCGCTGGGCAGTTGCTCCAGCTCAAGCATCCAGCGACTTAATAGCCGATGCAGCGGCGCGCGGGAGGTTGCCTGCAAGAGTAGCTGAGCGCGATAACGCCCGGCGCGCCGCTCCATGGGCGCTGGCACCGGGCCGAGTAGTTCGATGCCACTGAGGGCCAGTTCGCCCAATAAACGTTCGGCGGCGCTGCAGGCCTCATCAAGAAAGCCTTCGGCCTGCCCGGGTTTGTGGGCTTCGGCACGCAGCAGCGCCAGGTGCGCAAAGGGCGGCAGGCCGGCGGCGCGGCGTTCGCTCAAGGCCTGCTCGGCGAAGGCAAAGTAGCCTTGTTCCGTCAGTTGAATCAGCAGCGGGTGGTCGGCCAGGTGCGTCTGGATAATCACCCTGCCTGGCTCTTCGGCCCGCCCGGCGCGCCCTGCCACCTGCACGATCAACTGCGCCATGCGTTCGCTGGCGCGAAAATCCCCGGAGAACAGCCCGCCATCGGCATCCAGGATCGACACCAGGGTCACCCGTGGGAAGTGATGCCCTTTGGCAAGCATCTGCGTGCCCACCAGAATGCACGGTTGGCCCTTGTGGATGGTGGTGAACAGTTGGTTCATAGCGTCTTTGCGTGACGTGCTGTCGCGGTCGACCCGCAGCACCGGGTAATCCGGGAACAGAATGCCCAGGCGTTCTTCGGCGCGCTCGGTGCCGGCGCCCACGGGCCGCAGGTCCACCTTGCCGCACTGCGGGCAATGGCGCGGTACCCGTTCCACATGGCCGCAGTGATGGCAGCGTAACTCGCCGTGGCGCTGGTGCACGGTCATGCGCGCATCGCAGCGCTCGCAGCCGGACATCCAGCCGCAGTCATGGCACAGCAGCGTCGGGGCAAAGCCGCGGCGGTTGAGAAATACCAATACTTGCTGGCCGGCGGCCAGGGTCTGGCCAATGGCCTGTTGCATCGGGCCGGAAATCCCGCTGTCCAGCGGGCGGCTTTTCACGTCCAGGCGCAGGAAGCGCGGTTGTTTGGCGCCGCCGGCGCGCTCGTTCAGGCGCAGCAGCCCGTAACGGCCGGTGTAGGCGTTGTGCAGACTTTCCAGGGACGGCGTGGCCGAGCCCAGCACAATCGGGATGTCTTCCTGGCGGGCGCGCACCAGCGCGAGGTCGCGGGCGTGGTAGCGCAAACCTTCCTGCTGTTTATAGGAGCCATCGTGCTCCTCGTCGACGATGATCAGCCCAGGGTTTTTCATCGGCGTGAACAGTGCTGAGCGCGTGCCGATAATAATGTCGGCCTCGCCGTCCCGCGCCGCTAGCCACGACTCCAGGCGTTCACGGTCATTGACCGCTGAGTGCACCAGGGCGATCCGGGCATTGAAGCGTTGCTCGAAACGCGCCACGGTCTGTGGGCCCAGATTGATCTCGGGGATCAGCACCAGTGCCTGCTTGCCCGCCTGCAGGGTTTCGCGGATCAGTTGCAAATAGACTTCGGTCTTGCCGCTGCCGGTGACGCCGGCTAGCAGGAACGCGTGGAAACTGTCGAAACCGGCGCGAATCGCCTCATACGCGGCGCGTTGCTCGGGGTTCAGCGGCAACTCCGGCTGGGCCAGCCAGTGTTCGTGGCGCGGGTCCGGGGCGTGCTTGCGGATTTCCACCTGCACCAGGCCCTTGGCCAGCAGCAGGTCGAGGCTGTCTTTGCTCAGCATCAGCTTGCTTAATAGCTGATGGGCCACGCCGTGTGGATGCTGCGCCAAGGTGGCCAGGGCCTCACGCTGGCGCGGGGCGCGGGCGATGCGCGGGTCTTCGAGGCGTGCGCCGGGCGCCATCGACCAGAAACGCTCCTGACGCGCTTCGGCCAGTTCGCCCTGGCGCAGCAGCACCGGCAGCGCCCAGCTCAAGGTATCGCCCAGGCTGTGTTGGTAATACTGCGCGGTCCACAGGCACAGCTTGAACAGCGCGGGCGGCAGCGGCGGTGTGGCGTCGAGCAGGGCAATAGCCGGCTTGAGCTTTTCGGCAGGCACTTCGCTGTGGTCGGTAACTTCCACCAGAATGCCGATCATTTCCCTGCGCCCGAACGGCACGCGCACGCGCATGCCTGGCTGCAACTGCGCACGCGACACGCCGGGCGGGGCCCGGTAATCGAACAGGCGGCGCAGGGGCGAGGGCAGGGCTAGGCGCAAAATGGCGTCGGGCACGCGAGGAGTCTCATCTATTAAGGCAGCGGTGGCGCAGGGGCGGGAGCCTAGCAGACCGGGGTTGTCACGTCTCCAGTACTGGAACCGGATCTTGTGGGAGCTGGCTTGCCTGCGAAAGCGCTAGTGCAGTAACAGATGCAGTGACTGACACACCGCCTTCGCGGGCAAGCCCGGCTCCCACATTGTCGGCGGTGTGTCAGGAATATCTGATGAAAGGGAGCTTTCGGCCATTACCGCCGCTTGCGCGATTAAAAAGGTCTGGTAGAATCCGCGGCCTAATTACGTGCGGTATTCGACAATAGTGTCGAGTGGCGGCACGCTAGCCTGAGGAAGTGCCATGAAAGCCGATATCCATCCAGCGTACGAAACCATCCAAGTCACCTGCAGCTGCGGCAACAAGTTCGAAACTCGTTCGAACCTGTGCAAGCCACTGGGTACTGACGTATGCAACGAGTGCCACCCGTTCTACACCGGTAAGCAGAAAACTCTGGACACCGGCGGCCGCGTACAGCGCTTCGCAGATCGCTTTGGTGCTTTCGGCAAGAAGCCTGCTACTCCAGCAGAGTAAGGTTCAAGAGCCTTATGGGCTTTTACCCGCTGTTGAAAAAGGCGTCCCTTGTGGGCGCCTTTTTTGTGCCTGGAATTTGGCTGGTGACCGCTGAGGCCGATGCATTCTGCCCCGCCCCGGCAGCTATCGCCCGCGTTGAGGTGCAGCGTGTGGTGGATGGCGACACAGTACGCCTCAAGGATGGTCGCAGCGTACGTATGATCGGCCTCAATGCGCCGGAAACCGGCAAGAAGGGCCGTCCAGACGAGCCATTTGCCGTCGCCGCACGCCAGCGCCTGCAGGCGTTGGTCAAGGCCAGTGATGGGCGTGTCGGCCTGGTGCCGGGGCGCGAAGGCAAAGATCATTACGGGCGCACCCTGGCTTACCTCTACGGCGCCAATGGCGAGAACCTGGAGGCGCAACTGCTGGCCGAGGGCCTGGGGTACCAGGTGGGCGTGGCGCCGAACGTGGACCTGGTGGCCTGCCAGCAGGCGGCCGAAAACAGCGCCCGCCAGTCACGGCTCGGCCTGTGGCGCCAATCGCCGGTGCAAAACGTGGCCAATCTCAAGCGCTCCGGGTTTGCCCTGGTGGCTGGTCGGGTCAGCAAGATCGAGCGCAATCGCGGCGGAATCTGGATTGAACTGCAGGGTTCACTGGTATTACGCATTGCGCCCGAGCTGATCAGCCAGTTCGATACGGCCATGCTCAATGGTCTGCAAGGCCGCACCCTTGAGGCGCGTGGCTGGGTGCAGGATCGTTCCCGCAGTGGCGGCCTGAAAAAAGGCCAAGCACGCTGGCTGTTGCCAATAACCGACTCTCGCATGCTGAAATCGACGCTTTGAATAAAAAATTGTAGACATTTTTTATTTCGATTGTGAACAGTTGAGCCCTTGTATCCCGTGGCTCTTGGCCAAAAGTCGTAGCCCAGGGCCCTTGACACCTGTGACTGCCCAGTCTTGTAGGGACTTTACGACACGCGTATCCTCGGCGGTCCGTCGACCAACAGTAAAAGCGGAATGCCGATATGTCTGATTTGAAAACTGCCGCTCTCGAATACCATGCCAATCCTCGTCCAGGAAAGCTGAGTGTAGAGCTCACCAAAGCCACTGCCACTGCCCGCGACCTGTCGCTGGCCTACAGCCCTGGTGTTGCCGAACCCGTACGTGAAATCGCCCGTGACCCAGAGCTGGCGTACAAGTACACCGGCAAAGGCAACCTGGTTGCAGTGATTTCCGATGGCACCGCGATTCTGGGCCTGGGTAACCTCGGCCCATTGGCTTCCAAGCCAGTCATGGAAGGCAAGGGCGTGCTGTTCAAGCGCTTTGCCGGCATCGACGTTTTCGACATCGAAGTCGATTCCGAAAGCCCGCAGGCGTTCATCGACACCGTCAAGCGCATTTCCATCACGTTCGGTGGCATCAACCTGGAAGACATCAAGGCACCTGAGTGCTTCGAGATCGAAAAGGCCCTGATCGAGCAGTGCGACATTCCGGTATTCCACGATGACCAGCACGGCACCGCGATCGTTACCGCAGCCGGCATGATCAACGCCCTGGAAATCGCTGGCAAAACCCTGGGCGAGGCGAAAATCGTCTGCCTGGGCGCCGGTGCCGCGGCCATTTCCTGCATGAAGCTGATCATCAGCATGGGCGCCAAGCTGGAAAACATCTATATGGTCGACAGCAAGGGCGTGATCCAGTCCGAGCGTACCGACCTGAACCAGTACAAGGCGATGTTTGCCCATCCGTCCTCCAAGCGCACCCTGGCTGACGCCCTCGACGGTGCCGACGTGTTCGTTGGCCTGTCCGGCCCGAACTTGCTGAGCGCTGAAGGCCTGAAATCCATGGCGCCGAACCCTATCGTGTTCGCCTGCTCCAACCCGGATCCGGAAATTTCTCCTGAGCTGGCCCACGCCACTCGCAGCGACGTGATCATGGCCACCGGCCGTTCGGACTACCCGAACCAGGTCAACAACGTATTGGGCTTCCCGTTCATCTTCCGTGGTGCCCTGGACGTTCGCGCCAAGCGTATCAACGAAGAAATGAAAGTGGCCGCTGCCAACGCCCTGCGTGAACTGGCCAAGCTGCCGGTACCTCAGGACGTGTGCGACGCCTACGGTGGCGCCAAGCTGGAATTCGGTCGTGAGTACATCATTCCAAAACCAATGGATAAGCGCCTGATCACCCTGATCTCCGATGCCGTGGCCAAGGCCGCGATCGAGACTGGTGTGGCTACCCTGCCGTATCCAAAGAACTACCCGCTGCAGAGCGTGGATGATGTGTTCAACGGCTAAGCCGTTATAGCGCACCAACAAAAAGCCCCGGCTGAGTGATCAGTCGGGGCTTTTTTGTGGGTAGCGATTCACGAGAGGCTTTGGCTGATCATTCCCACGCTCTGCGTGGGAATGCCCACCTGGACGCTCCGCGTCTGCTTTTGAGGTCGTGACGCAGAGCGTCACAGGATGCATTCCCACGCGGAGCGTGGGAACGATCGGCCGATCAGCGTGATCAGGTCAGAACAAATCGATCGGCGCGCCTTCATCCGCCGGCAGTGGGCTGCCCGGCACTGCGCCGTTGCCCAGTTCGTTGACCGACGGCGGTGTGTCTTCGCTCTTGAACAGCTCGAAGTACGCATTCGGCGTGCTCGGTGAAGCTGCGCGGCCACTGATCGGGTCGATGCGCAGGCTGAGGATGCCTTCCGGCTCTGGCTGGGTATGCAGCGGCTTGTCCTTGAGCGCTGCGCCCATGTAGCTCATCCAGATCGGCAGGGCGACGGTGCCACCAAACTCGCGGCGGCCCAGGCTTTCAGGCTGGTCATAGCCGGTCCACACGGTGGTCACGTAGTCGCCGTTGTAGCCGGAGAACCAGGCGTCCTTGGATTCGTTGGTGGTACCGGTCTTGCCAGCGATATCCGCGCGGCCCAGGGCCAGTGCGCGGCGGCCGGTGCCCTTCTTGATCACGTCTTGCAGGATGCTGTTGAGGATGTAGGTAGTACGGCCATCCACGATGCGCTCGGCAACCGCTGGCGCTTGCGGTTCGGCCGGTGCGCTGGCGTTTGCGGCCGACGGCGTGCCTGGCGTCGGCTCGATGGTGATACCGCCGTTGCTCGGTGCCGCAAGGCCGTCGGTTGCCGCCACGCCATTGACCACATCACCCGGTACCCGTGGCGGATTGGCAGTAAACAGGGTGTCGCCATTGCGGCTTTCGATCTTGTCGATCAAGTAAGGCGCGATCTTGTAGCCACCGTTGGCAAAGGTGCTCCAGCCGGTGGCGATTTCCATCGGCGTGAGGGTTGCGGTACCCAGGGCCAGGGACAGGTTCGGCGGCAGGTCCGACTTGGCGAAGCCAAAGCGCGTCATGTAGTCGATGGTCTTGCCTACGCCCATCGCCTGCAACAGGCGAATCGACACCAGGTTGCGCGACTTGTACAGCGCCTCGCGGATACGGATCGGGCCGAGGAACGTGTTGGTGTCATTCTTCGGGCGCCAGACCTTGTCCAGGTATTCGTCGACAAACACGATTGGCGCGTCGTTGACCAGGCTGGCGGCGGTGTAGCCGTTGTCCAGTGCCGCACTGTAGACGAACGGCTTGAAGCTGGAGCCTGGCTGGCGCTTGGCCTGGGTAGCGCGGTTGTAGTTGCTCTGCTCAAAGGCAAAACCGCCGACCAGCGCACGGATCGCACCGTTCTGCGGGTCCAGGGACACCAGGGCGCCCTGGGCGAGCGGCACCTGGCTGAATTTGAGGCTGTCATCCTTCTGGCGTTGCACGCGGATCAGATCACCCACCTGGGCCACGTCGGAGGGCTGCTTGGGCATCGCGCCCATGCTGTTGGTGTTCAGGAACGGGCGCGCCCACTTCATGCTGTCCCAGGCTACATGGGCTTCGCCAGAACGGGTCAGCACTTGGATGCCGTCTTTCGATACCTGGGTAACGATGGCCGGGTCCAGGCCGCTGATCGAACGCTGTTTGCTCAATTCGGTGGTCCAGGCACTCAGGGTCTTGCCCGGCAGGCGCGACTCGGGACCGCGGTAGCCGTGACGCTGGTCATAAGTAATCAGGCCTTCATGTACCGAATGGTTGGCGATTTCCTGCAAGTCGCTCGGCACCGTCGTGGTGACGCGGAAACCTTCGGTGTAGGCCTCGCTGCCATAACGGCCAACCATCTCGGCGCGGGCCATTTCAGCGATATAGGGTGCATTCACTTCGGGCGTCGGCACGTGATAGCTGGCATTCAGCGGCTCGGCCACGGCGCTTTCATAAGCGGCCTGGTCGATCTTGCCCAGCTTGTACATGCGGCCCAGGATCCAGTCGCGGCGTTCTTTGCTGCGCGCCGGGTTGGCCAGCGGGTTGAAGCGCGAAGGTGCCTTGGGCAGGCCAGCAATCATGGCCATCTGCGCCAGGCTGGCGTCACGAATCGACTTGCCGTAATAGACCTGGGACGCGGCCTCGATGCCGTAGGCGCGGTTGCCCAAGTAGATTTTGTTGACGTACAGCTCGAGGATTTCATCCTTGGTCAGCTGGCGTTCGATCTGCAGCGCCAACAGGATTTCGGTGGCCTTGCGGGAAAAGCTGCGCTCGCTGGTGAGGAAGAAGTTCTTCGCCACCTGCATGGTGATGGTGCTGCCGCCCGATTGAATGTGTCCGCTTTTTACCAGTTGTGTGGCTGCACGCACCAGGCTGCTGGGGTCTACGCCGTAGTGGTTGGCGAAATTATCGTCTTCGGCGGACAGCAATGCGCTGATGAAATTGGGTGGAATATCGGCGAAACGGATCGGTGTGCGGCGCATTTCGCCGAACTCCGCGATCAACTTGTCATCGCTGCTGTAGACCCGCAAAGGAATCTGCAACTGGATACTTCTGAGGGCCTCTACGGAGGGCAAACCCGGACTAAGGTAGAGGTAGGCCCCGCTGAATACGAGCAGCAGCCCGCAGACGATGGCGACAATGGAGTACCCGAAAAACTTCAGCAGACGAATCAAGGCTTTTGGATTTCCAGAGAAAAGAAAGAGTTACGCGTCGGGGCATGCATGGCAAACGATGGATCGACCCGGGCAGCAGATAAAAAGCGGGAAAAAACGCTGGGCATTAAAGCATTTTTCGGCTTGGGGCGTCATTCGCGAGCCTTGAACAAGCCGACCGAATGCAAGGTGCCTGGCAGCAATCAGGCGAGATGACAGCCGGTATGACAGGGAAAGTTTTGGGGAGTTTTATGGGAAAGGGATTTTTCACGCGAAAAGTCGACACGGTGTTGGGGGTCGATATCAATGACAGTGGCATCAAGCTGATCGAACTGGGCCGTTCATCCGGCGGTTTCAGCGTCCAGGGCTACGCCACGCAAGTGCTGGCGCCCCACGCGGTGGTCGACGGCACCCTGCTGGACCTTGAGGGTGTGGGCCGGGGGCTGCAACAGGCGCTGTCGCGCCTGGGTACCTCGGCCCGGTACGCCGCCGTGGCGGTTGCGGGCCCGTCGGTAATTACCCGGCTGATTGACATGGACGCAGGCCTCAGCGACGAGGAAATGGCCTGGAAGATCCAGATGGAAGCCGACCAGTTCATCCCTTATCCATTGGATGAAGTGGCCATCGACTTTCAGGTTCAAGGGCCATCGGCTCAAGGCCCACAGTGGGTGGAGGTGATGCTGGCGGCGTGCCTGCGCGAGCAGGTCGAAGCGCGCGAGGCGGTTTTGGCCCTGGCGGGGCTGGTGCCGCGGGTGGTTGATGTAGAAGGGTTTGCATTGCAGCGCGCTTGCCTTCAGGATTTTGCCAGCTTCACGCCGGGTCACAGAGTCGATGGTGCACAATGGGCCTTGGATGCCCAAGGGATGGGAGTGGCTTGCGGGCTGGCCCTGAGGAGTTTCGCTGGATGACACGAATCAATCTTTTGCCTTGGCGCCAGGCCCTGGCGGAGCGCAGACGCAAATACCTGTTGGTGCTATTGCTGGCGTTTGCCTGCATGGCGCTCGCGGCATTGTGGTTGGCTGATCAAGTGATCGACCAGGCGATAGACCGGCAGGTAAGCCGCAACAGCCGCCTGGAAGAGCACATCGCCACCCAGGACTCGCGCATCAAGACGATCGACGATCTTCAGGAGCGAAGCCAGCAACTGGCCGAACGCATGAAGGTGGTTCAGGACCTGCACGATGCCCGCTCTTCCGGGGCTCGATTGTTCGAGCAATTGGCGCGTGCGGTGCCTGAAGGTGTCCATCTGCATGAGGTGGTCGCAAACGGCGACACCATCAGCATTCGCGGCACGGCTGAAAGCAACCAGGATATCGCCCGTTTGATGCAGCAGCTCAAGCCAACCCAGGGTTCCAGTTCGACCCGTCTGCAGCGCGTGCAGGCCGAAGGTGCGCGCGGCGAAAGCGAATTTCAGCTGATGGTGCGCCAGGGAGAATCCAGCGAGGCGCAACCATGAGCCTGCCCAGGCTCGATTTTTCCACGCTTTCTTACAACGCTGCTAAATGGTCCCTGCCGGGCAAGGTGCTGCTTGGCTGTGCGCTGGCCGGCCTGGTGCTGGTGATAGGCGAGGTTTCGCATGGGGGGCCGCAGCGGGAGCGATTGCACGGGCTTGAGGCGCGGGAGCAGGCGCTGCAGCAGCAACTCACAGAAAAGACCGACCTGGCCGCGAGCCTTGAGCTGCGCACCCGGCAAGTCCGGAGCATGGAAGACAACCTTGCCAGCCTTCTAGGGCAATTGCCCGGCGAGTCCGAGCTGCCTGCCGTGCTGGAAGACATCGCCCGGCTGGCGGCTGCCCATGGGGTGTGGGTCGAAGGCATCACCGTGCTGGATGAAGCGCCTCGGCAGCTTTATATCGAACAACCCATGCAGATAAGCGCGTCCGGGGTTTACCACGACCTGGCGACGTTTGTCAGTGCCTTGGGTGGGTTGCCGCGGGTCGTTACCGTGCAGGATGTTGCGCTCGGGCATCAGGGTGCCTTGTTGCGTCTGAACATGCTCGCCAAGACCTATCGCAGCACCCTGCAAAACGGCAAGGCCCGCCAGGTGCTCGACCCAGGGCCGCAATTTGTCTACGAGCCCTCGTCCTTGCGCGACCCGTTCACGCCGCCCGCTTTGCAGGCACCCCACGTTCCAGGCCGGCCGGCCCTTGCCCCGGATTTCACCCGGCCACGGGGACTGTTGGAGGGTATGCGTCTCGACCAGTTCGAAATGGTCGGCACGTTGTCCCGTGGTGCGCAGGCCTTTGCCTTGTTGCGGGCTGGGGCCAGGGTGTATCGGCTGGCGGTGGGTGATTACCTGGGGCCGGACCATGGCCAGGTCACGGCCATTCAAGACGCTGCTGTCGAGCTGGTGGAGCTGTTTCCCGATGGACAGGGTGCCTGGCTGGAACGCCCGCGAACCCTTGTGCTGAACGTCAACTCATAACGGAATCAAACAATGAAAAGGACCTTCTCGTCCTTCGGTGTGGCGCTATGGATAGCGTTCACGGCACCGATGGCTGCTGCTGTGCCCAATCGCCTCGACCTTATCCAACTGCCGCCGCCCGACAGCGCCCCGCCGGTCAGCTATACAGGCGCCAAACTGACCCTGAATTTCCAAGACATCGACTTGCGTGCGGTATTGCAGCAAATCGCCGATGTCGCCGGGCTCAACCTGGTGACCAGCGATGAGGTGCAGGGCTCGATCACCCTGCGGCTCAAGGATGTGCCCTGGGACCAGGCTCTGGACCTGGTACTGCAAACCAAGGGCTTGGACAAGCGAGTCAAGGCGGGCGTGCTGCTGGTGGCGCCCGCCGATGAATTGGCTGCCCGAGAGCTGTTGATGCTGGAGTCGCGCAAGCAGATGGCCGAGCTGGCGCCCTTGCGTCGGGAGCTGCTGCAGGTCAATTACGCCAAGGCCGCCGACCTGGCCAAGCTGTTTCAGTCGGTGACCGGCTTTGAGGGCGCCACCGATGAGCGCGGTTCGGTGGCGGTGGATGACCGCACCAACAACATCATCGCCTACCAGACTGGCGAGCGGCTCGAAGAGCTGCGGCGCATCGTGGCGCAGCTGGATATCCCGGTACGCCAGGTCATGATCGAGGCGCGGATTGTGGAGGCCAATGTCGACTACGACAAAAGCCTGGGTGTGCGCTGGGGTGGGCGGCTCACCCGCGGCAACGGCGGCGTTGGCGGTATTGCCAAGCCGCCGGCGGAGGGTGCCGAGCCGCCGCAAAACCCACCCAGTTCACCCTTTGTCGACTTGGGGTCGCTGGCCGGAACCTCGGGCCTGGGGATCGCCTATATCACCGACAACCTGTTGCTGGACCTTGAGCTGACCGCCATGGAAAAAACCGGCAACGGTGAGATCGTCTCGCAGCCCAAGGTCGTCACCTCCGACAAAGAGACTGCACGCATCCTCAAGGGCACCGAGATTCCTTACCAGGAATCCACCTCCCAGGGCGCCACCTCGGTGTCGTTCAAAGAGGCTTCGCTGTCGCTTGAAGTCACGCCGCAAATCACCCCCGACGACCATGTGATCATGGCGGTCAAGGTCACCAAGGATGAGCCTGACTACCTGAATCGCCTCAATGACGTGCCGCCGATCAAGAAAAACGAGGTCAACGCCAAGGTTCTGGTCAGGGATGGCGAGACCATCGTCATTGGCGGGGTTTTCTCCAACACCCAGAGCAAAGTGGTAGATAAAGTGCCATTTTTGGGCGATGTGCCGTATCTTGGCCGCCTTTTCCGGCGCGATGTGCTGGCGGAGAAAAAATCCGAGCTGCTGGTATTCCTGACTCCGCGTATCATGAATAACCAGGCGATTGCTGTGAGTCGTTGATTCTGTGCGAAATTTGATTCTTGTAGGGCCGATGGGGGCTGGAAAAAGCACCATCGGCCGTTTGCTGGCCAAAGAGCTGCGCCTGCCGTTCAAAGATTCCGACAAGGAAATTGAATTGCGCACGGGTGCCAATATCCCATGGATCTTCGATAAAGAAGGCGAGCTGGGCTTTCGTGACCGCGAGCAGGCGATGATTGCCGAGCTGTGCGGCTGCGATGGCGTGGTATTGGCGACCGGTGGTGGCGCTGTCATGCGCGATGAAAACCGTCGGGCGCTGCATGCCGGTGGTCGAGTGGTGTATTTGCACGCGTCGGTCGAGCAGCAGGTGGGCCGTACCGCCCGTGATCGCAATCGCCCGTTGTTGCGCACTGCCGACCCGGCCAAAACCCTGCGTGACCTGCTGGCGCTGCGCGATCCGCTGTACCGGGAAATCGCCGATCTGGTGGTGGAAACCGATGAGCGGCCACCTCGGATGGTCGTGCTCGACATCCTCGAGCGCCTGCAACGGTTGCCACCCCGTTAAAGCCTGGCCCGAAATGCGCTATTCTCGGCGGCGCGCCATCACCCTGTAAGGTATGGCGTAGAGCCACTAGGCGGTGTCGAGATATCGACAGTGCCGGTCGTCAATACATCTTCAACGCGGGGACACATGCAGACACTTAAGGTCGATCTAGGCGAGCGCAGCTACCCGATCCACATTGGCGCAGGTCTGTTGGACCAGCCCGAACTGCTTGCGCCGCATATTGCCGGCCGACAGGTGGCGATCATCTCCAACGAAACGGTCGCGCCGCTGTATCTTGAGCGTTTGAGCCGCAGCCTGGCGGCGTACTCGGTGATCTCCGTGGTGTTGCCTGACGGCGAGGCCCACAAAAACTGGGAAACCCTGCAGCTGATCTTTGATGGCCTGCTGACCGCACGCCATGACCGTCGAACCACTGTGGTCGCCCTGGGCGGCGGTGTGATTGGCGACATGGCCGGTTTTGCCGCGGCCTGCTACCAGCGCGGCGTGGATTTTATCCAGGTGCCGACCACCTTGCTGTCCCAGGTCGATTCGTCGGTGGGCGGCAAGACCGGTATCAACCACCCGCTGGGCAAGAACATGGTCGGCGCGTTCTATCAGCCCCAAGCTGTGCTGATCGACACTGCTACCCTCAACACCCTGCCACCGCGTGAGCTGTCGGCCGGCCTGGCGGAAGTCATCAAGTACGGGCTGATCTGCGATGAGCCGTTTCTGACCTGGCTGGAAGAGCACATGGACGCCTTGCGCGGCCTCGACCAGGTGGCGCTTACCGAGGCGATTTCCCGCTCATGCGCGGCCAAGGCGCTGGTAGTCAATGCCGACGAGCGCGAGTCCGGTGTGCGGGCCACACTGAACCTGGGCCACACCTTCGGCCATGCGATCGAAACGCACATGGGCTATGGTGTGTGGTTGCATGGGGAAGCCGTAGCGGCTGGCACGGTGATGGCATTGGACATGTCGCAGCGCCTGGGCTGGATCAGCGCCCAAGAGCGTGATCGCGGTATCCGCCTGTTCCAGCGCGCCGGTTTGCCGGTTATTCCGCCCACGGATATGACCGAGGCGGATTTCCTTGAACATATGGCGATAGACAAGAAAGTGATCGACGGTCGACTTCGACTGGTACTGCTGCGCCACATCGGCGAAGCCGTGGTGACCGACGATTATCCAAAAGAGACT
This sequence comes from Pseudomonas sp. FSL W5-0203, assembly GCF_001896155.1. Taxonomy (NCBI): domain Bacteria; kingdom Pseudomonadati; phylum Pseudomonadota; class Gammaproteobacteria; order Pseudomonadales; family Pseudomonadaceae; genus Pseudomonas; species Pseudomonas sp. FSL W5-0203. The sequence continues at coordinate 136,398 of NZ_MPOR01000003.1, read as the reverse complement.
CTACAGGCCACGCTGGGAGCGGATTACCGCGCCCTGGCCCAGCTCAAAGGTTAATAAGACCCGATGACTAGTTTGCATGCCGACGAGGCGTTCCTCGGCCATTACCACTTGAGCCACGACCCCTTTGCTCCACGGGTGCCGGGTTTCAAATTCTTCCCCGCCCAGCGCAAGCCGGTACTGGGGCAGTTGCATCACCTCGCGCGCTACAGCCAGTTGCTGCTGGTGGTCACCGGCCCTCTGGGCAGCGGCAAGACCTTGCTGCGCCAGGCGCTGGTGGCCAGCACCAACAAGCAATCGGTGCAGAGCGTGGTGGTATCGGCCCGCGGTGCCGGTGATGCGGCCGGCGTATTGCGCCAGGTAGCGCAGGCGTTGGACGTCTCCAATGCCGAGCCGAACGCGATTCTCAAGCAAGTGGTGCAGTTGGGCCTGACCGGCCAGGAAGTCTACCTGCTGGTAGATGACGCCGAGCAGCTCGACGAATCCGCCCTCGAAGCGCTGCTGGCGCTCGCGGCGGGCACGCCGGAAGGTCGCCCGCATGTGTTCCTGTTCGGTGAGTCGTCGCTGATCGCCGATCTGGAGCAGATCAGTGGTGAGCAGGAGCTGTTCCACGTCATCGAGTTGCAGCCGTACGAAGAGGAAGAAACCCGCGAATACCTGGCACAACGCCTTGAAGGCGCCGGGGCGGGTATCGAACTTTTCACCGCTGCGCAGATCTCTGATATTCACGAAAGCTCCGATGGCTGGCCTGGAAACATCAACCAGGTTGCCCGCGATGCGATGATCGAAGCCATGATTGCCAGCCGCTCTGCGGTCAAGCGTCCAAAGATGGGGTTCACTATGCCTAAGAAGCACGTATTGGCTATTTCCGCCGTTGTCGTGGTCGCTGTAGCCGCCGCCTGGTTGATCCCGGGTCGCAACAAGGCACCGACAACCACCGGCGCGCCAACTGAGCAGGCGCAGTTGCCATTGGGCAAGCCCACGCCAAACGTCGAATTTGCCAACTCCGGCCAACCGACCAACCTGCCGATGGTCGGCCAACCGGTGATGCGCGGCCCGCTGGCAGAAGAAGCCGGTGGCATCTCCGAAGGCGACGACGGAGTGCCGGTGGAAGGCTCCAGCGCCACGCCGCCGACTGTGACCACCACCGCGCCACCTGCGGGCGTACCGGCTGGCACGCCAGCCACTCCGGTAGCGCCAGCGGCCAAGCCAACGCCTGCGCCGACCGTTGCCACCGCCAAGCCGGCACCGGTAGCAAAACCAGCGCCGGCTCCAGCGCCAGCCGCCAAGCCTGCTGAAAAACCAGCCGCCACCGTGGCCAAGGCCGGTGCCGCCGGCAGCAGCTGGTACAGCAGCCAGCCTACCGGCAACTTTGTGGTACAGATCCTCGGCACCAGCTCCGAAGCTAACGCCCAGGCGTTCGTCAAAGAGCAGGGCGGCCAGTACCGTTATTTCAAGAAAGTGCTCAACGGCAAGCCTCTCTACGTGATCACCTACGGCAGCTTCCCAAGCCGCGCCGCAGCCGATTCTGCTATCAAAGCCTTGCCAGCGAAGGTTCAGGCTGGTAAACCTTGGCCTCGCACTGTTGCCAGCGTTCAACAAGAACTGGCAGCAACTCGCTGAAGATCCGGCGGCCTTACCCAGGCCGCCCTCCCGGCACCTCAAAAAAATCCGCAAGTGGGTGCAGTCTCCCGAGACCGCGCGCTTTGTGGTGTCTGCGTCACAGTGGCTTTTGAGTCGTAGCGGTCAGAATTAAAAAAGTTTTGACTAGCACAGCATATCGCTTTAAACCTTTCATAAATGCGACATAGATTTGCGACATTTCGTCGCTAAATTTGTGAGCGTGTGTGTCGGTGTGTACAATGACCTCCCTTTTGCCCCCGCTAAGCCGGCGTACGTTCGGCGTGGAAGGTAACCGGTTGAATTGAAAAGAAATTTGCCTCGATATAAGAGGCAGCCTGGTGAGAAAGTGTCTATGAAAGCAGGTCTGTACCAACCCGATGAATTCAAGGATAACTGCGGTTTCGGCCTGATAGCCCACATGCAGGGCGAACCCAGTCATACCCTTTTGCAAACGGCCATCGAGGCCCTGACCTGCATGACCCACCGCGGTGGGATCAACGCCGACGGCAAGACCGGTGACGGCTGTGGCTTGCTGATTCAAAAGCCCGACCAGTTCCTGCGTGCTGTCGCCAAAGAGCAATTTGCGGTCGAACTGCCCAAGCAGTACGCCGTGGGCATGGTGTTTTTCAACCAGGACCCGGTAAAAGCCGAGGCCGCTCGCGAGAACATGAACCGCGAGATCGTTGCCGCCGGCCTGCAGATCGTCGGCTGGCGCAAAGTGCCCATCGACACCAGCGTACTCGGCCGCCTGGCCCTGGAGCGCCTGCCGCAGATCGAACAAGTGTTCATCGCCGGCGATGGCCTGAGCGACCAGGACATGGCGATCAAGCTGTTCACCTCCCGTCGTCGTTCGTCGGTGCTCAACGCCGCCGACACCGACCATTACATCTGCAGCTTTTCCCACAAGACCATCATTTATAAAGGCCTGATGATGCCGGCGGACCTCACCGCCTTCTATCCAGACCTGAGCGATGAGCGCCTGCAAACCGCAATCTGCGTGTTCCACCAGCGCTTCTCCACCAACACCTTGCCGAAATGGCCGCTGGCTCAGCCATTCCGCTTCCTCGCCCACAACGGCGAGATCAACACCATCACCGGCAACCGCAACTGGGCTCAGGCCCGGCGCACCAAGTTCGCCAACGATTTGATGGACCTCGAAGAGCTCGGCCCGCTGGTCAACCGCGTGGGTTCGGACTCCTCCAGCATGGACAACATGCTTGAGCTGATGGTCACCGGTGGCATCGACCTGTTCCGTGGCGTGCGCATGATCATTCCGCCAGCGTGGCAGAACGTCGAGACCATGGACCCGGACCTGCGTGCGTTCTACGAGTACAACTCGATGCACATGGAACCGTGGGACGGCCCGGCCGGCGTGGTCATGACCGACGGCCGCTACGCGGTGTGCCTGCTCGACCGTAACGGCCTGCGCCCGGCGCGTTGGGTCACCACCACCAATGGCTTTATCACCCTCGCCTCGGAAATCGGCGTGTGGGACTACAAGCCTGAAGACGTGATTGCCAAAGGCCGTGTCGGCCCTGGCCAGATCCTGGCTGTGGACACCGAAACCGGACAGATCCTCGACACCGACGCCATCGACAACCGTTTGAAGTCGCGTCACCCGTACAAGCAATGGCTGCGCAAGAACGCCCTGCGCATCCAGGCGACCATGGAAGACAACGACCACGGTTCGGCTTTCTACGACATCGACCAGCTCAAGCAGTACATGAAGATGTATCAGGTCACGTTCGAAGAGCGCGACCAGGTGCTGCGCCCACTCGGTGAGCAAGGCTACGAAGCCGTAGGCTCCATGGGTGACGACACGCCAATGGCCGTGCTGTCCCAGCGCGTGCGCACGCCGTACGACTATTTCCGCCAGCAGTTCGCCCAGGTGACCAACCCACCGATCGACCCGCTGCGCGAAGCCATCGTGATGTCCCTGGAAGTGTGCCTCGGTGCCGAGCGCAACATCTTCCAGGAATCGCCTGAGCATGCGTCCCGCGTGATCCTCAGCTCGCCGGTCATTTCTCCGGCCAAATGGCGCTCGCTGATGACCCTGGAGCGTCCAGGCTTCGACCGCCAGATCATCGACCTGAACTACGACGAGAGCCTGGGCCTTGAAGCGGCTGTACGTAACGTTGCTGACCAGGCTGAAGAAGCCGTGCGCGCCGGCCGTACCCAGATCGTACTGACCGACCGCCACATCGCGCCGGGCAAGTTGCCGATCCACGCGTCCCTGGCGACCGGCGCGGTGCACCATCGCCTGACCGAAAAAGGCCTGCGCTGCGACTCCAATATCCTCGTGGAAACCGCCACCGCCCGCGACCCGCACCACTTTGCGGTGCTGATCGGTTTCGGCGCCTCGGCGGTGTACCCGTTCCTCGCGTACGAAGTGCTGGGTGACCTGATCCGTACCGGTGAAGTGCTGGGCGACCTCTATGAGGTGTTCAAGAACTACCGCAAGGGCATCACCAAGGGCCTGCTGAAGATCCTGTCGAAGATGGGTATCTCTACGGTCACCTCGTACCGTGGCGCTCAGTTGTTCGAAGCCATCGGTCTGTCCGAAGAAGTCTGCGAGCTGAGTTTCCGTGGCGTACCGAGCCGCATCAAAGGTGCGCGTTTCGTCGACATCGAAGCCGAGCAAAAAGCCCTGGCCTTGGAGGCCTGGAGCGCGCGCAAGCCGATCCAGCAAGGTGGCCTGCTCAAGTTCGTGCACGGTGGCGAATACCATGCCTATAACCCCGACGTGGTCAACACTCTGCAAGCCGCTGTGCAGCAGGGCGACTACGCCAAGTTCAAGGAATACACGAGCCTGGTGGATAACCGCCCGGTGTCGATGATCCGCGACTTGTTCAAGGTGAAGACCCTGGACACGCCGATGGACATCAGCCAAGTCGAGCCGCTGGAATCGATCCTCAAGCGCTTCGACTCCGCCGGTATTTCCCTGGGCGCCTTGTCGCCGGAAGCTCACGAAGCCCTGGCCGAAGCCATGAACCGCCTGGGTGCGCGTTCCAACTCCGGCGAAGGCGGTGAAGACCCGGCGCGCTACGGCACGCTCAAAAGCTCGAAAATCAAGCAGGTGGCCACCGGCCGCTTTGGTGTGACCCCCGAGTACCTGGTCAATGCCGAGGTGCTGCAGATCAAGGTGGCCCAAGGCGCCAAGCCGGGTGAGGGCGGGCAATTGCCCGGCGGTAAGGTCAACGGCCTGATCGCCAAGCTGCGCTATGCGGTGCCGGGTGTGACGTTGATCTCGCCACCGCCGCACCATGACATCTACTCGATTGAAGACTTGTCGCAGTTGATCTTCGACCTCAAACAAGTCAACCCTCAGGCCCTGGTCTCGGTGAAACTGGTCGCAGAAGCCGGCGTCGGCACCATTGCCGCCGGTGTGGCTAAGGCCTATGCCGACCTGATCACCATCTCCGGCTACGATGGCGGCACCGGCGCTTCGCCGCTGACCTCGATCAAGTACGCCGGTGCGCCGTGGGAACTCGGCCTGGCCGAAACCCACCAGACCCTGCGCGGCAACGATCTGCGCGGCAAGGTGCGAGTACAGACCGACGGCGGCCTGAAAACCGGCCTCGACGTGATCAAGGCCGCGATCCTCGGCGCCGAAAGCTTCGGCTTCGGCACCGCGCCAATGATCGCCCTGGGCTGCAAATACCTGCGCATCTGCCACCTGAACAACTGCGCTACCGGCGTAGCGACTCAGAACGAAAAACTGCGCAAGGATCACTACATCGGCACCGTCGACATGGTGGTGAATTTCTTCACCTACGTCGCCGAAGAAACCCGTGAGTGGCTGGCCAAGCTGGGCGTACGTTCGCTGGAAGAGCTGATCGGTCGCACCGACCTGTTGGATATCCTCGAAGGCCAGACCGCCAAGCAACAACATCTGGACCTCACCCCGCTGTTGGGCAGCGATCACATCCCGGCAGACAAGCCACAGTTCTGCCAGGTGGACCGCAACCCACCGTTCGACAAAGGCCTGTTGGCCGAGAAAATGGTCGAAATGGCCGGCTCCTCGATCAACGACGCCAGCGGTGGCGAATTCGCCCTGGATATCTGCAACTGCGACCGTTCCATCGGCGCACGCATCTCCGGCGAAATCGCACGCAAGCACGGCAACCAGGGCATGGCGAAAGCGCCGATCACCTTCCGCTTCAAGGGCACTGCGGGCCAAAGCTTCGGCGTGTGGAACGCCGGCGGCCTGCACATGTACCTGGAAGGCGACGCCAACGACTACGTGGGCAAGGGCATGACCGGCGGCAAGCTGGTCATCGTCCCGCCGGCTGGCAGCGTGTACAAGACCCAGGACAGCGCCATCATTGGCAACACCTGCTTGTACGGCGCCACCGGTGGCAAGCTGTTTGCCGCAGGTACCGCCGGTGAGCGTTTCGCCGTGCGTAACTCCGGTGCCCACACCGTGGTGGAAGGTACTGGCGATCACTGCTGCGAGTACATGACCGGAGGCTTTGTCGCGGTACTGGGCAAGACCGGTTACAACTTCGGTTCGGGCATGACCGGCGGTTTCGCCTACGTGCTCGACCAGGACAACACCTTCGTCGACAAGGTCAACCACGAGTTGGTCGAGATCCAGCGCATCAGCGGCGAAGCCATGGAATCCTACCGGAACCACTTGCAGCACGTGCTGGACGAGTACGTCGAGGAAACCGGCAGCGAATGGGGTCGTAACCTCGCCGAAAACCTCGATGATTACCTGCGTCGTTTCTGGCTGGTCAAGCCCAAGGCTGCCAACCTGAAATCGTTGCTTTCCAGCATCCGTGCCAACCCGCAGTGATATGCGCCTGAACAGTTTGATGAGGTTTTAACATGGCTGAACGTCTGAATAACGACTTCCAGTTCATCGATGTCGGGCGCAAAGATCCGAAGAAGAAACTGTTGCGTCAACGCAAGAAAGAGTTCGTGGAAATCTACGAACCCTTCAAACCCCAGCACTCGGCCGACCAGGCCCATCGCTGCCTGGGTTGCGGTAACCCGTATTGCGAATGGAAGTGCCCGGTGCACAACTTCATTCCCAACTGGCTCAAGCTGGTGGCCGAGGGCAACATCCTCGCCGCCGCCGAGCTGTCTCACCAGACCAATACCCTGCCGGAAGTCTGCGGCCGGGTGTGTCCGCAAGACCGGCTGTGTGAAGGGGCCTGCACCCTCAACGACGGCTTCGGCGCGGTGACCATCGGTTCGGTGGAGAAGTACATCACCGACACCGCGTTCGCCATGGGCTGGCGCCCGGACATGTCCAAGGTCAAGCCAACCGGCAAGCGCGTCGCGATCATCGGCGCAGGCCCTGCTGGCCTGGGGTGTGCCGACGTGCTGGTGCGTGGCGGCGTGACCCCGGTGGTGTTCGACAAGAACCCGGAAATCGGTGGCTTGCTGACCTTCGGTATTCCTGAATTCAAGCTGGAAAAAACTGTACTGAGCCACCGTCGTGAAGTGTTCACCGGCATGGGTATCGAGTTCCGTCTCAATACCGAAATCGGCAAAGACATTACCATGGAGCAACTGCTCGCCGAATACGATGCGGTGTTCATGGGCATGGGCACCTACACCTACATGAAGGGCGGCTTTGCCGGTGAGGACTTGCCAGGCGTGTATGACGCGCTCGACTTCCTGATCGCCAACGTCAACCGCAACCTGGGCTTTGAAAAGTCGCCGGAAGATTTCGTCGATATGAAGGGCAAGAAGGTCGTGGTGCTGGGCGGTGGCGACACCGCGATGGACTGCAACCGCACCTCGATCCGCCAGGGCGCCAAGTCGGTGACCTGCGCGTATCGCCGTGACGAAGCCAACATGCCCGGCTCGCGCAAAGAGGTGAAGAACGCCAAGGAAGAAGGCGTGAAATTCCTCTACAACCGCCAGCCGATCGCCATCGTCGGTGAAGACCGCGTCGAAGGTGTGAAGGTGGTCGAGACCCGTCTCGGCGAGCCGGATGCCCGTGGCCGTCGCAGCCCCGAGCCGATCCCGGGTTCCGAAGACATCATCCCGGCTGACGCCGTGGTCATCGCCTTCGGTTTCCGCCCAAGCCCGGCACCGTGGTTCGAGCAGTTCGAGATCCAGACCGACAGCCAGGGCCGCGTCGTCGCCCCGGAGCAAGGCCAGTACAAGCACCAGACCAGCAACCCGAAGGTCTTCGCCGGTGGCGACATGGTGCGTGGGTCGGACCTGGTGGTCACCGCGATCTTCGAAGGCCGTAACGCCGCCGAAGGTATCCTGGACTACCTGCAAGTCTGATGATCGTTCCCACGCTCCGCGTGGGAATGCCGCCAGGGACGCTCCGCGTCCCGAACAGCATGACGCGGAGCGTCACAGGAGGCGTTACCACGCGGAGCGTGGGAACGATCCTGCGGCGGCATTGCCGCGACAAATTGACCCGATAGACAAAAGGCACGGTGCATTCCGTGCCTTTTGCGTCGCGCTCTGAGAAAATGCCCGCACTTTTTTTGCGGATGCCGACATGACTGCCCTCAAGAACGACCGTTTCCTTCGTGCCCTGCTCAAGCAACCCGTAGACGTCACCCCGGTGTGGATGATGCGTCAAGCCGGTCGCTACCTGCCGGAATACCGCGCCAGTCGCGCCAATGCGGGCGATTTCATGAGCCTGTGCATGAACCCGGAGTTCGCCTGCGAAGTCACGATGCAGCCGCTGGACCGCTACCCACAACTGGACGCGGCCATCCTCTTCTCCGATATCCTCACCATCCCCGATGCCATGGGCCAAGGCCTGTACTTCGAAACCGGCGAAGGCCCGCGCTTCAAGAAAGTCGTCAGCACCCTGGCCGATATCGAAGCCCTGCCGATCCCTGATCCACACAAAGACCTGGGCTACGTGATGGACGCCGTGAGCACCATCCGCCGCGAGCTTAACGGCCGTGTGCCGCTGATCGGCTTTTCTGGCAGCCCATGGACCCTGGCCACCTACATGGTCGAAGGCGGCTCGTCGAAAGACTTCCGCAAGACCAAGGCCATGCTCTACGACAACCCGCAAGCCATGCACCTGTTGCTGGACAAGCTGGCGCAGTCGGTCACCTCCTACCTCAACGGCCAGATCATGGCGGGCGCCCAAGCGGTACAGATTTTCGACACCTGGGGCGGCAACCTGTCGGCGGCGGCGTACCAGGAGTTCTCCCTGGCCTACATGCGCAAGATCGTCAGCGGCCTGATCCGCGAACACGAAGGCCGTAAAGTGCCGGTGATCATGTTCACCAAGGGCGGCGGCCTGTGGCTGGAAAGCATCGCCGATGCCGGGGCCGATGCCCTGGGCCTGGACTGGACCTGCGATATCGGCGAAGCCCGCCGTCGCGTGGGCAACCAGGTCGCGCTGCAAGGCAACATGGACCCCACCGTGCTTTACGCCAAGCCGGAAGCGATCCGTGCCGAAGTCGGACGCATCCTGGCCAGCTATGGCAAGGGCAGTGGCCACGTGTTCAACCTTGGCCACGGCATCACACCGGAAGTGAACCCGGAGCATGCCGGTGCGTTCCTGCGCGCAGTGCACGAACTGTCGGCGCAATACCACGAATGACGAAAAAGCCCGGCTTGAAGCCGGGCTTTTTCATGGGTAAACACAAAACAAATGTGGGAGCGGGCTTGCTCGCGAATGCGCAGTGTCAGTCGACAAATTCGTCACTAGACCACCGCATTCGCGAGCAAGCCCGCTCCCACATAAAGCCAATCGCGTCAGGTCTGCATATTTCCCAGTGGCGGCAACTTCGCCAGCTTCAACGCCACCAGCAACGCGCCAATCAGCAGCGCGACGATAAACCCACCAATCCCGTTCCACCCGGCAAAGTGCCAGAAGAACCCACCCGCCGTCCCGGCAATGCTCGACCCCACGTAGTAGCAGAATAGGTACAGCGACGACGCTTGCCCCTTGGCTTTCACCGCACGGCGCCCGATCCAGCTGCTGGCGACCGAGTGGGCGCCGAAAAAGCCGAAGGTGAAGATCAGCATGCCCGGCACCACCAACCACAGCGGGGTGAACAGTGTCAGCGCCATGCCGGCGAGCATCAGCACGATGGTGCCCCACAGCACTCGGCGGCGGCCGAGGCGGTCGGCCAGGGAGCCGATCTTGGCCGAGCTGTAGATGCCCGACAGGTACACCACTGACAACAGGCCAACCACCGCCTGGCTCAGCTCATAGGGTGAGGCCAGCAGGCGATAGCCGATGTAGTTGAACATCGTCACGAAGGCGCCCATCAGCAGGAAGGCTTCAAGGAACAGCCACGGCAGGCCGGCGTCCTTGAAGTGCATGACGAAGCCGTCCACCAGGTTGCGCGGCTTGAGGCTGCTGGCGCGGAAGTTGCGCGACTCGGGGAGGATCCTCCAGAACACTGTGGCGGCGATCAATGCCAGGGCACCGATGATCAGCATTGCGGTGTGCCAGCTGACGAAGTCGATCAACACGCCGATGATCAGGCGCCCGCTCATGCCGCCAATCGCGTTGCCACCGATGTACAAACCCATGGCCAGGCCAATGTGTTGTGGGTGGATCTCTTCGCTCAGGTAGGTCATGGCCACGGCGGCCAGGCCGCTCAAGGACAGGCCCACCAGTGCGCGCATCAACAGGATGCCCTCCCAGCTCGGCATCAGGCCGCTGGCGATGGTGGCCAGCGCCGCACAGAACAACGCGGCAACCATCACCGGCTTGCGCCCCAGCCTGTCGGATATCGGCCCGGTGATCAGCAGGCCGCAGGCGAGCATCGCGGTGGCGACGGATAGAATCAGGCTGCTCTGCGCGGCATTGATGGAAAACTCGTGGGACAGCGCCGGCATCATCGGCTGCACGCAATACAACAGCGCAAAGGTGGCGAACCCGCCGGAGAACAGCGCCAGCACGGTGCGCATGAACATCGGCGTGCCTTTTTCGATGTACGCGTCGTTGAGCTGCGCCACTACGTCATCAAGGGCTGAGGGCGAGGTGTGTTGGGCAAGTGGGGCAACAGCAGGATTCACGGGGGACCTCGGGGAGGAAAGTCTGCCAGGACTGACAATACGAAAAAGAATATAGCTGGCTAATGATTCTTTCCAATATATTGTTCGACCTGTTTGATAGCTTTTACGACCTAATGAGGCTTGCATGGAATTTCGCCATTTGCGCTACTTCATCGCCGTTGCCGAAGAGCTGCACTTCGGCCGCGCCGCGCAGGTGCTGGGCATCTCGCAGCCGCCCCTGAGCCAGCAGATACAGGCGCTGGAACACGAGCTGGGCGCACGCTTGTTCGAGCGTACCAATCGTCGGGTCGAGCTGAGCGAGGCCGGGCGCTTGTTCTTGCAAGAGGCACGGCTGGTGCTGGCCCAGGTCGACAAGGCGGCAGATGTGGCGCGGCGTGCGCAGTTGGGGGAACTGGGTGAATTGAAGATCGGCTTTACCTCGTCTGCGCCGTTCAACGCCAGCATTCCCCAGGCGATCTTTGCCTTCCGCCAGGCATTCCCGGCGGTGCATCTGAACCTGCAAGAAATGAGCAGCACCCAAGTGGCCGAGTCGCTGGTGGACGAGTCGATTCAGGTTGGGTTGATGCGGCCTTTGCCCTTGCCCGACTCACTGAACGTGATCGAGTTGATGCGCGAGCCATTAGTCGCGGTACTGAGCGCCGGCCACCCATTGGCCCACGGCAGCGAGCGCGGCTTGCATCTGGAGCAATTGGCCGAGGAGCCTTTTGTGTTCTTCCCGCGCAGTTACGGCAGCGGCTTGTACGCGCAGTTGCTCAACCTGGCCCGCGACGCCGGGTTCAGCCCGCACTTTGCCCAGGAAGCAGGGGAAGCAATGACCATCATCGGCCTGGTGGCGGCGGGGTTGGGGGTGTCGGTGTTGCCGGCGTCTTACCAGCGCATCCGCATTGACGGCGTGGTCTATCGCACCTTGCTCGATCCGCAGGCGGTGACGGCGGTGTGGCTGGTGCAGCGCAAGGGCGCGCAAACGCCAATGGCGAAAGGGTTTGTGGAGTTGTTGACGCGTAAGGCCGCTCAATAACCTGTGGCAAGGGAGCAAGCTCCCTCGCCACAAGGGGGTCAGTTTTGGGGCGAAGTATTTGCTTCATTCACGCTGTAAGTACGCAACCCCGCCAGAATATCCCGATCCAGCATGCTCACCCAGCGGTTGTAGTTGCGATGGATCTTACCGTCCTTGTAGCCCAGGTCGCGGCTGTCGCGGTAGGTGATGGCGTAGCTGTTGCGGGTGTAGCGGATGTCGATGGCGGCGTAGAACTGGCCGCGCACGGTGATCTCGGCCTGCACCAGTTGTGGGCTCAGGCGTTGTACCGTCCACTCGCGTTTTTGCAGGGCGGCGACGATCACTTGCTTCATTTTTTCTTCGCTGACCTGGCTTGTGGCCGGTAACTCATGCTGGGTGTTGAGCACGGGTTTGCTGGTGCAGCCAGCCGTGGTCAGCAGGGCCAGGGTGATCAGGGCAGCGCGTAGCAGGGAAGACATTCCGTTTTCTCCAATCGATTAAAAAGTCAGGCCCAGCGGCGGAAGATCAACGAGGTGTTGACCCCGCCGAAGGCAAAGTTGTTGTTCATCACGTAGTCGTTGTGCATCTGGCGAAAGCCACCTTGCAGGTAGTCCAGCTCGCCGCATTGCGGGTCGACCGCGTCCAGGTTGAAGGTGTGCACGTACTGGTCGCGGTTCATCATCTCGATGCTGAACCACGATTCCAACGCCCCGCACGCGCCCAAGGTGTGCCCCAGGAAACTTTTCTGCGAACTGATCGGCATACGGCTGCCAAACAGGCTGCTGGTGGCCAGGGTTTCAGCGATGTCGCCCTGGTCGGTAGCCGTGCCGTGGCCGTTCACGTAGCCGATGGCGGACGGTTCAAGACCTGCGTCTTCCAGGGCCAGCTCCATGGCGCGGCGCATGGTTTTCTGTTCCGGGCGGGTGGTGTGCTGGCCGTCGGCGTTGCTGCCGAAGCCGACCAGCTCCGCATGAATATGCGCGCCTCGCGCGAGTGCGTGTTCCAACTCTTCGAGCACCAACATGCCGCCACCTTCACCGATCACTAGGCCGTCGCGGCCGCTGTCGTAGGGACGAGGGCTGGTTTGCGGCGCATCGTTTTTCAGGCTGGTGGCGTACAGCGCATCGAACACCATGGCTTCGGTGGGGCACAGTTCTTCTGCGCCGCCCGCAAGCATCAACGGCAGGCGCCCGAACTTGATTGCCTCATAGGCGTAGCCGATGCCCTGGCTGCCGCTGGTGCAGGCGCTGGAGGTAGGAATCAGCCGGCCCGTGAGGCCAAAGAAGATGCTGATATTTGCCGCCGTGGTGTGCGGCATCATGCGCACATAGGAGTTGGCATTGAGCCCCTCGGCCACCGAGTTGAGCAGCATATTGCCGAACGCCTTGATCTCATCGGTGCTGCCGGTGGACGAGCCACAGGCCACGCCCATGCGCCCGTCCTTGATCGACTCGTCACCCAGCAAGCCGGCGTCCCGCAACGCCTGCTCCGCCGCCCACACCGCCAGGCGCGAGACGCGGCCCATGCTGCGCAGTTGTTTGCGCGTCCAGTGCGCGGGCACGACGAAATCGTCGATAGGGCCGGCCAGGCGGGTGTTCAGTTCGGTGAAACGGTCCCACTCATCCATGCGCCGAATGCCGCTGCGGTTGGCGCGAAAGTTCGCGGCGATGGTGTCCCAGTCGCTGCCCAGGGAGGTCACGCCGGCCATGCCGGTGACGACAACGCGCTTCATCAGCACAGGCCCCCGTTCACGGCCAGCACCTGGCGCGTGATGTAGCCGGCTTCGGCCGACATCAGGAAGTTCACGGCGCCAGCGACTTCTTCCGGCGTGCCCATGCGTTGGGCCGGGATCATTTTCATCAGTTCTTCTACCGGCACGTTTTCATCCAGCATCGCGGTGTCGATCAGGCCCGGCGCCACGCAGTTGACGGTGATCTTGCGCTTGCCCAATTCAATGGCCAGCGCCTTGGCCGCACCGATCAAGCCGGCTTTGGAGGCGCTGTAGTTGACCTGGCCGCGGTTGCCGATCAGCCCGGACACCGAGGTGATACACACGATACGCCCGGCGGCGCGGCGCCGAATCATCGGCATCATCACCGGGTGCAGCACGTTGTAGAAACCATCCAGGTTGGTGCGCATCACCACATCCCAATCGTCTTCCGACAGCGCAGGAAAGGCGCCGTCGCGGGTCAGGCCGGCATTGAGCACCACGCCGTAATAGGCGCCATGCCGCTCCACATCGGCCTCAAGGATCTCTTTGCACGCAGCGCGATCGGCCACGTCGAACTGCAGCACGCGTGCCTCGCGCCCCAGGGCTTGGACCTCGAGCTGTACCGCGTCGGCTTCGGCACGGCCGCTGCGGCAATGCAGCACGATGTCATGGCCGGCCTGGGCCAGGCGCAGGGCAATGGCGCGGCCGATACCACGGCTGGAGCCGGTGACCAGTACGGATTCAGTCATGGCGTTTCGTCCTTCGATTCATCTAAATAGTTGGCCGCCTGGGGCGGTCGAAATACGTTCAAGCGCGCGCTGGCCTGGATACCGTCGCCGGTGAGGTGGCATTCGAACACGCCCATGCCGTTGTCGTCTTCCAGGGAGCGCAGGCCGTGGATATTCAGCTCGAGGCCGGCCGGAAAGTGCTCCACGTTGCACTCGAACTTACGTGTGCCCAACAGGAAACCGAGTTCCACGGCCTTGCCTTGCTGGCGTGCATGGCAACCGGCATAGGCGGCGACGCTTTGCGCCATCAGCTCGATGCCGACCCAGGCGGGCAGGCTACCGTCAGCACGGTTGAACAGGCCGCCGGGCTTGACGGTGACGCGGGTGTGGATCTGCTCTTCATCGAACGACAGCACCTGGTCGATCAGGATCATGTCGCCCGCATGGGGCAGCAGTTCGGCAAGTGGCCAATCGATCATGGGGCCTCTGCGATTATCAGGCTGACATTGTTACCGCCGAAGGCAAACGAGTTGCTCATCAGGCAGGGTTTTTTCAAGCTGTCGCCGCTGCGCGCCCATTGCAACGCGGGCAGCGCCGGGTCGGGGTGGCCGTCCCATACGTGGGGTGGCAGCAGGCGATGGGTCAGGCTCAGCCAGCAGAACGCGGCTTCCAGTGCCCCGGCAGCGCCGAGGGTGTGGCCGGTCATGGGCTTGGTCGATGAGCAGGCGACGCCGCCTGGAAACAGGCTGGCGACCGCCAGGCTTTCCATGGCGTCGTTGTGTTGGGTTGCGGTGCCGTGCAGGTTCAGGTAGCCGATCTGCTCGGGCGAAAGCTTTGCACTGGCCAGGGCCTTGCGCATGGCCAGCAACGCGCCCTTGCCGCTGGGCTCGGGCGCAGAGATATGGTGCGCGTCGCAACTGGCGCCGCTGCCCAGCAAGGCGATGGGGGCCGGCTCGCGGCTCATCAGGAACAGCACCGCCGCTTCACCGATATTGATGCCGTTGCGGTTCACCGAGAACGGATTACAGCGCTCCGCAGACACGGCTTCCAGCGCGGTAAACCCGTTCAGTGTCAGCTTGCACAGGCTGTCCACGCCGCCGCAGATCACCGCATCGCACACCCCCAGGTCCAACAGGCGCTGGGCGCTCATCAATGCTCGGGCGCTGGAGGTGCAGGCGGTGGAAATCACATAGGCCGGGCCGCTCACGTCCAACCAGTCGGCGAGGAAGTTGGCCGGGGCGCTGAGTTCCTGTTGCTGGTAATCGTAGTCGGCGGGGAACTGCGTGTTTTGCAGGTAATGGGCAATGCCACGGCTGGCTTCGTCAATGCCCGAGGTGCTGGTGCCGAGCACAACCCCGACCCGGCCAGGGCCGTAGGTTTGGATGGCCTGACGAATCTGATCTTCAATTTGCAGCGCCGCTTCCAACAGCAACTGGTTATTGCGACTGCTTTGCTGGGCCAGCTCAGGGGGCAGGCTCGCCAGTTCGCCGTGTACGGCGGCCACCGGCACGACGCGCTCCGGCACCCAGCCGCTTTCGGCACGCATGCCCGAGCAGTCGCCGGCAAACAGCTTGCGGCTGACTTGCGCCTGGCCACGGCCAAGGGCGCAGATCACGCCAAGGGCATTGAGGTAGGCGGTCATCGGCTCACACCCAACGGGGTGATGCGGTAACTCAACGGCGGGTCGGCCATGTTCACGCTGAACACCTCCGAAGACTGATAGACGATCTGCCAGTGGCCCGGCAGCGTGCGCGTCAGGTCCATGGCCTGCGCAGTGGGATACAACGCCGGTACGTCACCGGGCGCGGTCAGGGCAAACAGCAGCGCGGCAAATAGCGTGCGCGCCTGGGGGTTGGGCGGCAGCAAGCCGTCTGCCTGCCACTGCCCATCAAGCAGTTTTTGCCGGGCCAGGGGAATGCCCAGCGGGTCCATCATCGACCAGCGAATCGCGCGGCCTTCGCGCTGGATCACCAGCAGCCAGTCCTGACTCTGGCCGTCTGCCAGGCGCTGCACATGCAATTGCATCGGCAAGGCCAGGGCCGGGCTCTTCTCCGGCAGCGGCGCCTGGCTGGCGCAGGCACCGAGCAGCAGCAGGCAACTTATCAACAGCAGGCGCATCATGGGGCCGCGTTCTCCACAGGTTTACGGGCCACGCAGTTGACCAGGGTTTCCTCGCGCTGGCCCACAGGCGGTGCCTTGCGCAGGCCCCAGCGTTCCAGCAGGCCGAAGTCACTGGAACGGCTCCACCACAAGTAAGGGTACGAAATGTTCTGTGCAGCGAACTCAAAGCCCTGCTCGCGCAGCATCTCCAGGTATTCTTCGGCGCTCTTTTGCACATGCATCGGGTGGCGGAACAGCCAGCGAATCACCCAGGTGTCGATGTAAGCTTCGGTGGATTCGGCAAACAGCAGATAGCCGCCCGGCTTGAGCACCCGATAGAACTCCTTGAGTGCGCGATGTTGTTCCACCAGATGATGGAAGGTCTGGTGGCAGAACAGGATATCGACGCTGGCATCCGCTAGGTTGAGGGTCGCGCAGTCGCTGCCGATCAACTCCACGTCCAGGCCCAGCCGCGCGGCTTCTTCGCGGCTCAGTGCCAGGCTGTGAGGGTCCGCATCCAGGCCGATCAGGCGCGAAGGCGCAAATACCTGATGCAGCAACTGGAAGGATTTGCCTTGGCCGCAACCGGCATCCAGCAACACCGGCGCCACCGGCAGCGGCTCGCTGAACAGGCTGCGCAGGTCATTGATCGCCACGCGCAACACGTGATGCTGCCAGGTATGGCTGCGCAGGAACCAGAAACCGAACTTGGTTTCTTCGACGTAGTTTTGACTCAGGTAGTTTTTTTCGACGCCCGGGCTGCTCATACCGCTTCACTCGCACAAATATCCGACAACATCCGCAAGCGCCGTTTCGGCTCGCTGACAAACGGGTTGCGTTCATCCCAGGCGTAACCGGCCAGGATAGAGCTGATCATGCGGCGAATCTCCGGTGAACTGCCAGGATGGAAAATCACGTCCTGGAACGTGCCCGCATACCAGCCTTCGACGTAGCAACGGAAGGTATCGACACCGCGCTTGAGCGGTTCGGCGAACTCGGTTTGCCAGTCCACTGTTTCGCCGCTCAATTGGCGGTGCAGCACCCCTGCGGCCATGCTCGCCGAACGCATGGCAATGGTCACGCCGGAAGAGAACACCGGGTCGAGGAACTCCGCCGCATTGCCCAGCAGCGCAAAGCCTGGGCCGTGCAGGGTTTTGACGTTGGCCGAGTAGCCGCCGATGGTGCGCGCCGGGGTGTCCCAGACGGCATTTTGCAGCACGCCGGACAGGCTTGGGGTTTGCTCGATAAAGCCGCGCAGGCAGGCGTCGAGGTCGCTGTCGGCACCCTCGAAATGCTCCTTGGCCGCAACCACGCCCACCGAACAACGGCCATTACTGAACGGGATGGTCCAGAACCAGATATCGCGCTGGGTCGGGTGAGTGGTCACCAGGATTTTGCTGCGGTCAAAGCCTGGGTGTTCGATACGGTCTTCGACGTGAGTGAACACGGCCTGGCGCAGCGGGAAATTCGACGGTGCTTCCAGGTCCAGCAGGCGTGGCAACACACGGCCATAGCCACTGGCATCGAGCACGAACCTGGCCTTGAGGTGGTACTCGCTGCCATTCTGGCGGCGCACATGCAAATACCGGCTCTCGGCAGAAAAATCCACGCCGACAATGGTTTGGCCATAGCGGATTTCCACGCCTTGCAGTGCCGCCTGGTCGGCCAGCAATTTGTCGAACTCGCCGCGCTGCACCTGGAAGGTGGTGGGCTTGCCGTTGCTGAAGGTGTCGCTGAAATCAAAGGCACTGTAGCGCTCGCCCCAGGCGAAGGCCGCGCCGGTTTTTACCTGGAAGCCTGCAGCTTGCACAGCGTCGAGCATGCCGGCTTCTTCGATAAAGTCGATGCAGTGCGACAGCAGGCTTTCGCCAATCGAGAAACGCGGGAAATGCTCGCGCTCGATGATCAATACATCATGCCCTTTGCGCTTTAACAGCGCGGCCGCGATGGCACCGGAAGGCCCGGCACCGATCACCACCACCTGGCGACGTTCCATTTCAACTGTGGGCACGAGGGCTCCTTGCCGCATAGGCGCTAATCACATTCATAAGGCGTGTTTCTGCCGGCCGGCCCAGGGCGCCAGCATAAAGCTGAACGCCAGGCCCAGGCTGACCGACAAGCCGAAATTACTCACGGCCGGTGTACTGGAGACCGCCAGCAGGCCGAACGACAACCAAGTCGTCAGCGCTGCCAGCAGTGTTCCCAACAGGCTGACGGCAGGGCCGCCGATCTGCTCGCGCATCAAAATCGCATAGTCGACGCTGATGGCCGTGACCAGCAGCAGGCCAAACAGGCTGAACAAAGTCAGCGGCTGGCCCAGCCAACCGAGGCTGGCCAGGCTGCACAACGCGGCCAGCAGCGGCAGGGCGACGATACGCAAGGCGCCGCCAACGCCGAAGGGCGCAATCAGCAATAGCACGATCAGCACGCAAGACAGCAACTTCAATTCGGCAGCGCTGATCTGCGTGTCGGCAAATACGCGGTTCAAGTCGCCCAGGCGGTCGACCAGTTGCACACCGGGCAAGTTCAGCGCCTGCACCCGCAGCAGCGCCGGGTTGTTCAAGCCTTGCAGGCTGACCATGGCCGCCACGCCACCGTCCACCGGGCCCAGCCACAGCGTGCGCCACGGCTCGGCCAGCGGGCCTTGCAGTGCGGCGTCGATGTCTGCGGTAGGCAGCGCCTGCAATTGCGCCACTTCGGCTTGCAGGGCACTGAGGGGCAGGCCGAGGTCCAGTAGCGGTTGCCAGTGTAGCGCCAGGTTGTTCAGCGCCTCGCGCAACTGTTGTTGTTCTGCGGGGAGGTTGACCAGTTGATTGAGCGCCAGGTAGCCCTGAAGCTTGTCCATCTGCACCAACTGGTCCAAGCGTTTGCCCAGGGCGGCCTGGCGTTCCAGCAACTGCTGCTGATTGTCCGCCCGCACCAGGAAAAACTGGCTGGTGGGCTGGAACCCGGTGATGCGCGCCACGGCCTGGGCTTCCTGCAGCAACTGCGGCGGCGCACCGATCCATTGGCGGATATCGTTTTTAGTGTTCAGTTGCCAGAGGCCCGCCGCGCAGAACAGCAGCACCCACACCAGCAGTACCGAACTGGGCACGCGTTTGAGCAAGGCCGTGCGCAGCTGCCATAGGCTTTGGGCGACACGCAGCGGCCATTGCGCCGGGCGCAGTTCCACGCCCTTGAGCAGCGCGGGCAACAGGCACACGGCACACAAATAGGCACCGACCAAACCGGCAGCCGAAAACACCGCAATCTGGGTCAGCGCCGGGAACGGCGTCCAGGCCAGCGCCAGGTAGCCGATAGCGCTGGTGGCCAGGCTCAGGCTCAGCCCTGGCAGGGTCAGGCGCAACGCCGGCCAACTGCGCCACGGCTGCAGGCTCCAGCTTTTGGACAGGTAGTGCAGTGGGTAATCCACCGCCACGCCGATCAGGCTGGAACCCAGCACCAGGGTCATCACATGCATATGCCCAAACAGCGCCACACATGCCACCGCGCCAAACAGCATGCCCACCAGTACCGGCACGAACGCCAGCAGCACCCGCCAGCGTCGGAACGCCAGCAGCAGCAATAACAGGATGCCCAGGGTGGCGCCGCCGCCGACCCAGGTCATTTCCCGCGTGGCCTGCTGCTGCCCGTTGGCCGCATAGAGTAAACCGCTGGCGGCGAGCAGTTGCGCGCCGTGTGCGCCGGCTTGCTCGCGGCTGGCCTTCAGCAAGTCCGCCACTTGCAGCGGCAGCTTCATATCGAAGGCGTTGCCGGTAGTGCGCGCTCGCAGTAGCACCCAACTCTTGCCGTCGGCATCGGCGATCAAGGCGCCGCTGCCGATGTCCATTTGCACCGCACCGTGTTGCGGCTGGCTGTTCTGGATGCGCCCGGTCAGGCCGAGCCAATCGTCCTGGCTTGGTACCAGGCTGAAACCGGTGAAGGGGTCGAACAGCGATTGCACGCGTTGCTGGATGAACGCCTCAGGCTGCTGGATCAGTTGTTCGCGGTCCTTGGACGAGAGCATCGACAAACGCCCACGCAGCAGTTGTTCGCGCAACGCTGGCAAGTCGGCTTGCAGGTTCCACTGCACCTTTTCAAACAGGCCGCTGGCCTGCCAACGCTCACCCAGTTGCTGCGCCACGGCCACCGCTTGCTGGCGGTCGGCATGCCCCACCAGTACCAGCATTTCGCGGTTGAGCGGCTCTTGCATGCGCTGTTCGGCTTGCAGTTCCAAGGCGTCCGGCGTGCTGCCGGGCACCAGTTCCATCAGGTTGGCCGACAACGGCGCGCCATCACGCCACTGCCAGCCTGCCAGGGCCAGCACGGCCACCAGCAAGGTCAGGAACAGGCGCGGCAGCAGGCGCTCACTGGGCAAAGTCGTGTTGCTCCGCATTGCTCAACGGCTGGTCGGCGGTATTGTCCTGCATGCGCAACAGCGTGCTGTCGCCTTGGGTTTCCAGCAGTTCAATGGTGCGCACCAGTGCGCCGCCGTCGATATTGATCTGGGTGAAGACTTGCTTGAGCAGCAGTGAGCGTGGGGTCAGCGTGAGCTTCCATTGTTGGGCCTCGCCTTGCAGTTGCAGGTCGAAGTCGCGCTGCAGGCCACTGCTGTCGCCCTGCAGTACTGCCAGGAACAAACGATTCTGTTCGGCGCCGGCACTCTTGTTTGGCAGTAGTTGCCAGCCATTGGCATCGCGGCGGGCAATGCCCTGGGCTGTAATGCGGTAGTCCTGTTGCAGCGGGCTTTTCAACAGCCACAGCAGGCCTTGATCCTTGGCGAGCACGAAGGTGCCTTTGCTCACCAATGGCTGGGGCAGGGCGCGCAGGTGTTTTTCCTGGGTGAAGTTGCCGTGGATCACGGAGGGTTTGGCAAGCTGATCGCTCAACTGCTGGAGGTCGAAGGCGTGGGCGCTGAAGCTCAGCAACAACGCGATCAATGTGGGCGCGGGCTTGCCCGCGAAGAACCTGAGGGCGCTGCGCAGCGTCAGGCGACCTGCTTTATCGTTAACGTCCATCGCGGGCAAGCCCGCTCCCACAGGGGATCTCATTTCAAGGCTCTCTCTACGGCATCGGTGAAGACTTTGGGCGAGGCCAGTTGCATCTCGCGGCTGGCGATTTCCACCGCTACTTGCACGGTGCTGGCGCGGGTCAAGCGTTCGCCGCTGGCCAGGTCGGTAATCAGGTAGTTCACCTTCAAACGGTTCTCCCATTCCACCAGGCTGGCGCGCACATTGATGGTCTGGCCGAAGGTCGCGCCGCGTACATAGCGTAGCTGCATGTCGATCACTGGCCAGGCGTAGCCGGCTTCGAGCATCGCCGTGTAGTTATGGCCGATCTTGTCCAGCAACGCACAGCGCGCCACTTCCAGGTACTTCACGTAATGCCCGTGCCACACCACGTTCATGGTGTCGATGTCGAAAAACGGCACGAGGATTTCAGTGTCGCTGTGCAACACGCCGGGGCTACGCATGCAGCCTCCAGTGTTGCGCGGCGATGCGTTGCAGGCATAGGCGCAGTTCGCCTTCCAGGGCGCGGTCTTCGATGACCGGCGCAAAGTCCTGGGCCAGTTCCGCGTGCATCGCGGCCAGTGCCGGTGGCAGTGGGCGGGCATCCTCGGCCTGGGCGCGCAGCCACACGCCCTGGTTGGCGGCGAGCAGGGTCGCGGCGGCCACCTGTTCGGTCAACTCCAGCACGCGGATCGCATCGCGGGCAGCGATGGTGCCCATGCTCACCTTGTCCTGGTTGTGGCACTCGGTAGAGCGTGAGAACACGCTGGCCGGCATGGTGTTTTTCAGCGCTTCGGCGGTCCAGGCGCTGGTGCCGATCTGCACGGCCTTGAAGCCATGGTTGATCATCGCGCGATCAGCCGGGGCGCCCGACAGGTTGCTCGGCAGGCCATGGTTGTAACGCACGTCCACCAACAGTGCGAGCTGGCGGTCGAGCAGGTCGGCAACGTTGGCCACCAGGGTTTTGAGGCTGTCCATGGCGAAGGCGATATGCCCACCGTAGAAGTGCCCGCCATGCAGCACGCGTTCTTCTTCAGCGTCGATGATCGGGTTGTCGTTGGCGCTGTTGAGCTCGATTTCGATGAACGAGCGCAGCCAGCTCAAGCTATCGGCCAGCACGCCGAGTACGTGGGGTGCGCAGCGCAGCGAATAGCGATCCTGCAAGCGATGCAGCGGTGCGGTCGGTGCATCGATCGCCAGGTCGTGGCGCAGCCACGCAGCCACTTGCATCTGCCCTGGGTGCGGCTTGGCGGCGAAGAGGCGCTCGTCGAAGTGTTCCGGGTTGCCTTGCAGCGCCACCACATTGAGCGCGGTGATGCGCGTCGCCAGGTGCAGCAGGTAGTCGGCGCGGGCGAAGGCCAGGCAGGCCAGGCCGGTCATCACCGCGGTGCCGTTCATCAGTGCCAGGGCTTCCTTGGGGCGCAGGACCAACGGCTCCCAGCCCAGCTCGCGGTGAACGTCGGCCGCCGGACGGCGTTCACCACGGAATAGCACCTCGCGCTCGCCGGACAAGGTCGCGGCCACGTAGGACAGCGGCGTCAGATCACCACTGGCACCCACCGAGCCTTCTTCCGGGATCAGTGGCAGCACATCGTGTTCGAGGAAGGCGTGCAAGCGCTCCAGCAGCTCCACGCGTACGCCCGATACGCCATGGCACAGCGACTGCAAACGCGCCGCCAGCACGGCACGGGTGGCTTGGGCGTCGAGCAACTTGCCCAGGCCGCAACCGTGAAAGGTGTACAGATGACGCGGCAAGGCTTCGACGTGCTCCAGCGGCACCGCCACTACGCAGGAGTCGCCGTAGCCGGTGGTCACGCCGTAGATCACGCCTTCCTTGTCCAGCAGCGAGTCGAGGAACTGCGCGCCCTTGGCGATGCGTTGGCGGTACGCGGCATCGTCCTGCAGGTGAGTGGGTACCTGGCGGTTGGCCAGGGCCAGCACGTCTTCGATGCGCAGGGGGCGTTCACCAAAGGTGATGGGCTCAAGAGGCGTCGTCATCGGTCTTCCAGAAAGGGTAAAAGTTGAACCATTGTTGGGGCGCTTGCAGGCAGAACTGGCCCAAGCGTGCGGCGTAGCGGGCGGTCCACAGGGCGATGACCTGCTCGCGGGTACTGCGCTTCCACTCGATCAAATCGGCAAAGGGCTCGATAGTCAGGCGATAGCGGCCCTGGTGCTTAAGACACATCAGCAGATTGACCGGGCACTTGAGCAAGCCCGCCAGCAGCCATGGGCCTTGGGGAAATGTCGCCGTATGGCCGAGGAAGTCCACGCGCACCGTACGCCCGCCGTGCAGCGGGATGCGGTCGCCGGCAATCGCCAGCCACTCGCCATCGTCCAGGCGCTGGCTGAGCAGCAGCATGGTGGCCGGGTCCAGTTCGCTCACCTGAATCAGGCGCAAATGGGTCGCGCCGGCCTCGCCCAGCAGGCGGTTGAAACGCTCGGCGTGCTTGGTGTGCACTAGCACATTCATGGTGACCTGCTCACCAATCTCCGCGAGGGCGCGGCACACTTCCAGGTTACCCAGGTGCGCACCCACCAGCATCTGCCCACGCTCGCCACGCAGTTGGCTGCGCAACTGCGCCGGGTCGTTGATCTCGATTTGCTCCAGGCGCAGCTTGCCGTTCCACACGTCCAGCTTGTCCAGCAGCGAATCGGCGAAGGCCATGAACTGGGCAAAGACGGTGCGGTGGCTCGGCAGCAAGTCATCGCGCCCGCTCCATTGCGCCAGCCGCTGCTGGTATTGCCACGCGCTGTGGCGTGCGGTGCGGCCGAACAGGAAGAAGTAAAAGACGATGCTGTAGAGCAACGGGCTCAATAGGCGACGGCCGAGGACTTTGACCGCGACCGCGGTGAATTTCATCAGCCAGAAGCTGCCGCGTTCCTCGCGGTCGGCCCAATGTTTGGTGCTGTCGTTCATGCTTGCCACCGTCGCCACAGGATCATCGGCGCGCGCACGAGCATGCCGAAGAACAACCGCGTGTGCATGGCGCTGATGCGCAGGTTGTCACGCAACAAGCGAAAGTGCGACAGGCCGTCGGCGGGGTAGTGCACCTGGGTGGGCAGCCAACGCATAGGCTGGTTGCGCCAGGCCAGGCGTACCAGGATGTCCGAGTCGAAATCCATGTGCGTGCCGATGTAGGCCGAGTCCATCAGCGCCAGGGTCGGCGCCAGCGGGTACACGCGAAAGCCGCACATCGAGTCGCGAATCTCAAGCGACAGGGTGTTGATCCACACCCACACGTGGGTCAGGTAACGTGCGTACAGGCGACCCTTGGGCACGCTGTCGTCGTATTCGGGGTAGCCGCAGATGACGGCGTCGGGGTGCTGGCGTGAGGTGTGGATAAAGGTCTCGACTTCGCGCAGGTCGTGCTGACCATCGGCGTCCACTTGCAGGGCGTGGGTGTAGCCCAGGCGCGCTGCCTCGCGGAAACCGGCCATCACGGCGCCGCCCTTGCCCTGGTTGCTGGGCAGGGTCAGCAGGGTGACGTTGTCCAGCGTCGCCAGGTGCGCCAGCACGGCTGCGCAGGCGGCGCTGCTGCCATCGTCCACCAAGAGGCAGGGCAGGCCGCTTTTCAGCACACTGTGGACCACGGCCGGCACGGCGGCTTCGTGGTTGTACACCGGGATTAAAGCGCAGGGGTTATGCATGATGGGGCGCACCCGATACACCGGGCCGCCTGCATCGCAGGCAAGCCAGCTCCCACATTGGATTTGCTGTGCACACAAGATTGTTGGCCGACACTGATCCAGTGTGGGAGCGGGCTTGCCCGCGATTGAGCACGAAGTGCTCACCCGGCTTATGCATGCGCGGCCTCCAGCACGATCCGCCCGCTTGAGCACGCCGCAACGCCATTGCGATAGGCGAAGTACAGTTTGCTACGCTCCCGATCAAAGCGCAGGTGCAGTTCGATGTGATCGCCCGGGCGCACCAGTTGCTGGAACTTGAGTACTTCCATGCCGGCGAACCGGGTTGGCAGGTCGAGCAATTGCTGGCCCAGGTTGAACGCCCATTCCACCTGCACCACCCCCGGCAATACTGGGGTGACCGGGAAGTGCCCGCTGAAATAGGCCAGGTCCGGTGGGATGCTCAGTTGCAAGGTCCATTCACCTTCGGTTTCGACTTGCGCCAACACCTCGGGCCCCTTGGGGCGAGGCGCCAGCAACAAGGCTTCGACACCGGCCTGAGGCAGCTTGCCCTGGCTGTTCAGCGGCAGTTGGCGCAGCAAGCGCCAGCGGCGCGGCAAGGCCAGGGCCTCGCAATGTTGGCTCAAGTGCTGGCGCAAGGTTTGGGTGAGCGTGCGGCGGCCCTGGTTGCGCAGGGCATGCAAGCCATCGCTGCTGAGCACCACCAGCGCGCCGAGGGAGGCGCGGTTTTCCTGCACCACGCCCAAGCGGGTTTCGGCGACCCACGGGTGGGTCATCAACGCCTGTTCGAGCATCGGCAGGGAGATGCGTTTCTCTTCCAGCTTGACGATACGGTCCAGGCGGCCCAGCAACTCAAAACGGCCATCGGCATGGATGCGTGCAGCGTCGGCAGTCTGTTCGATGTGCCCTTCGGGCAGGTATTTTGATGCGATACGCAGAGCGCCGTCGGCATCCTGGCTCAGTTGTACATCGGCAAACGGCTGCCAGGGTTGCGCACCCTGGCGCCAGGCGATGCCGCCGGTTTCCGAGCTGCCGAGGATTTCCGTCGGCCATTGCTGTAAACGGTCGTAGAGGCTGCCGGCAGCTTCAATCGGCAATGCACCGCCGGAGGAAAACACTCGCGCAACCTGGCTCAGTGCCGGCCAGTCGAGGTTGTCGCCCATGCGCTTGAGCAACGCCGGGCTGGCCACCCAGGCAAATTGCCGGTGCTCTCGGCTGGCGCGCTGCATGTCTTCGGGGAACGCCAGTTGTTTGCGCACAAAGGTGCGACCTGCGCACAGCGGCCACAGCACGCGAAACAGCAAGCCGTAGATATGCTGGGTGGCGACACTGCCGATGATGCAGGCGTCCTTGAGGTCTTTGCCCCACAGGGCCTCCAGCGCCTCTACTTCATTGGCCAACTGGCGCAGGGACTTGTCGATGCGCTTGGGCTCGCCGCTGGAGCCGGAGGTGCACAGGCTCAGTTGGCAAGTGTCCAGGTCGAGGGCGGCGGCGCTCAAGGGCACTTGATACAGCGCGTCCAGGTCGCTGGCTTCGACCAGCCAGGCATCCACGGCGTCGGTCCAGCGTTGGCGCGTCTGGGGTTGCAGGTCGGCGGGCAGCAGCACGCTCGCGCCTGCGCGCCAGGCGCCCAGCAGCGCAATCGCCAGCAGCCCGGCGTCTTCCAGGTGCACGGCCAGGCGCCGGATACCCCGGGCTTGCAGGCCCGCCGCCAGGCTCAGCGACTGCTCCCACAGTTGCGCGTGGTTCATCTCGGGCTCAGTGGTTACCCAACGATTTTGCAGCGGCTCAAGCAGCAAGTGCTCAAGTTTCAACCCATTCATACGCGGCCTCGAACCCTTTGTCGTACCAGCCATTCCACGGCAAACAACAGCCCCATCAGCCCGTAGGCGATCAGGCCGTTGTACAACGTCCACCAGCTCAGCGGTGCCCACAGGGTGAGCGCGGCGGCGAGCAGGCCATTACAGAGAAAAAACACACTCCACACCAGGGTGACCCGGCGGGTATACACCACCGCGTGGGGCGGCAGGTGCGGGTCGGTCATGCGTGCCAGGCGCTCGACCATCGGCGGGCCGTATTTCAGGCTCAGGCCGAACAGCGCCAGCATGAACCCGCTGACCAGGCTCGGGTACCAGCGCAGCCACTGCGGGTTATCGAACCATGCCAGTGCCAGGCAAAACACGATCACCACCACCGCCATCCAACGGCTGCCCGGGCGCCGCGCAGCGGTGAGCGCGCGCAACAGCCACAGGCTGCCCAACAGCAAGCCGAACTGCCAGGGTGCAAAATGCTCGGTGCCGTAATACACGGCGAAGGGGTACAGCAGCCCCGCCAATAAAAGGCCAAGGCCGATCAGCCGGCTCATGCGGCGGGCTGGACCAGACGGTACACCGCCTCTACCACGTCGTTCACCGTGCGTACCGCCTTGAACTCTTCGGCGGCGATTTTCTTGCCGGTCTGGCGCTTGATGTGGTCGATCAGGTCCACGGCGTCGATGCTGTCGATTTCCAGGTCCTGGTACAGGTTGGCGTCGAGGGTGACGCGTTCCGGGGGCAGTTCAAACAGTTCCACCAAGGCGTCGCGCAGGGTGTTGAAGATATCGTCACGAGTTTGCATGGTACGGTCTCAAGCTGCCTGTCGGGCCGTGACGAACGCCGCAAGGCTGGCCACGTTGGTGAAGTGATTGCGGGTGTCCTTGGCGTCGGCATCGATTTTGATGCCGTATTTTTTCTGGATCGCCAGGCCCAATTCCAGCGCATCGACCGAATCCAGGCCCAGGCCTTCGCCAAACAGGGTCTGCTCGCTGCCAATATCGTCGGGGCTGATGTCTTCCAGGCCCAGGGCCTCGATGATCAGCGTCTTTATGTCGTGCTCAAGGCGGTGTTGGTCGCTCATCTTCGGCGAGCTCCTTAATGAAATAGTGATGCAGGTGATCGTTGAGCTTGCGTGAAGCCTGGGGCGCGGGCCCGACTGCGGCAAACGCTTGTGGCTCTATATCGGCGCCCACGCGCAAACTGAAGTGAAATCGACGGTGGGGGATGCGATACCAGGGTTCGGCCTTGGTCAGGGTGGTGGGGCTGACCTTGATCACCACTGGCGTGATGATTGTCGCACCACGCAGCGCAATGGCCGCACCGCCGCGATGAAAGGCCGGCGCCGCGCCCGGCGTGGTGCGGGTGCCTTCGGGAAAGATGATCAGCGTCTGGCCGGCGCGCAGGGCGTCGGCTGCGGCATCGAGCATGTCGGCACTGCCGTCATTGCTGATATAGCCGGCATCGCGCACCGGGCTGCGGGTGAACGGGTTCTGGAACAGGCTCTGCTTGACCACGCAGTTGGTCTGGCGCATCAGGCCGATCAGGAACACCACGTCGATCAGCGACGGGTGGTTGGCGACGATCATCTGGCCAGGGCGGCCAAGCTTTTCGGCACCCTCGACGCTGTACGTGAGAATGCCCAGGCCCTTCATCAGGCGAATGAAAAACCAGAACAGGCAACTGATGGTGTGGCGTGCGCGCCGTTGATGCTGGCTGGCGTCGCCCGGCAGGCAACTGAGCAACGGAAAGACCAGCAAACGCAGGCACAGCCCGCCGATGCCAAACAGGCAAAAGCTGAGGGCCGTGGCGAACAGGCGCCAATAATAGGCCTGCCGTGGCTTGTGGGTCAGGGCTTGCGTTGCCAGTTCCATACTCGGTTCTTCCAGGCATGTTGGCAGGCGCCCTGTTCGGTCAGCAGGGTGCGCAGCAGGTTCAGGGCGTGGGGCCACTGGGTTTGAGTGAGTTGGACAGTGCCGGTGGTGAGTTCCAGTTGCCACTCGTCGCCCGGCGTGAGCAACAGGCCGAGGGCGTAGGGGAAGGGCACATCCCTAATCCAGCTGGCGTAGGCGTGGGGCGGTTGTTCTTCGGTGATCACCAGCAATACGGCGGCGGCGCCTTCGTTGAGCAACGCGGCGGCTTCGAGCAGGCCGTGTTCGAGGCCATCGCCGGCGGCGGCGAGGGCGGTCATCTCGCTGGTTTCATTGCGCAGGATCGACCACAGGCCAATCACCGCGTTATGCACCGACAGGCTGAACTGAGTGGGCGACAGCGGCTGCTCGTTGGCCAGGTCACTGAGGATGTCCAGGGTGCGCGGGGTTTCGCCGTGGCGGGAAATAAACACCAGCGGCAGGTCTTCAAGGCCCTCGGCCAGCGGCCAGCCGACGCTGAACGCCATGCGCGCCAGCCGGCTCAGACGGCGGCGCTGCATGGCTGGCAAAAATGACACATCGGGGGACGCTTCGCTGACAGGCGGCAACACCGGGTCCCGGCACCAGGCGTACCAGTCGTCCGCACTCGCAAGGCCGGGAGCCCAGGCGCGCCATTGGGCGATGTTGAAGTTGATCACTGAGAAGTTATCCCGCCCCTGCGGGCTTCCATGTGCGGCCAATGGCCCCGGATTCCGGGACAGGGAGCAATGGCCGTATGGCGCGCATTATCCCGGTGCTGTGGGGTTCTAGCAAATAGTGGTGAAAGTTTGTTCACTAATGATCACAAATAAGTTGGAAGAATTTGCAGATTATCGGCGATCAAAGGCCGGACTCGATCGTTACGCGGTTTCCATTCATTTGTGAGCCAGACAGCGCGCAAGGATGAACGAGGTAGCTAACCGGCGCTTTTGCGCTCTACACTCGGGGGATTCATTGATACACGGAGGTTTTTCCATGCGGCGCGTGGTGTTCAATCAAAAAGGCGGTGTGGGCAAGTCCAGCATCGCCTGCAACCTGGCGGCGGTCAGCGCCAGCGAAGGTTATCGAACCCTGTTGGTGGACCTCGATGCACAGGCCAACTCAACCCAGTACCTCACTGGGCTGACGGGTGACGACATCCCCATGGGGATCGCGGATTTTTTCAAGCAGACGTTGTCTTCCGGGCCGTTTTCGAAGAAGAACAAGGTGGATATCTACGAAACGCCGTTCGACAACCTGCACGTGATCACCGCCACCGCCGAGCTGGCAGACCTGCAGCCCAAGCTCGAAGCCAAGCACAAAATCAACAAGCTGCGAAAGCTGCTGGATGAGCTGAGCGAGGATTACGACCGGATTTACCTGGATACGCCTCCGGCCTTGAACTTCTATGCGGTTTCGGCGCTGATTGCCGCTGATCGCGTGCTGATCCCCTTCGATTGTGACAGCTTCTCGCGCCAGGCGTTGTATGGCCTGCTAGCAGAGATCGAAGAATTGAAGGACGACCATAACGAAGGCCTGGAAGTGGAAGGCATCGTGGTCAACCAATTCCAGGCACGGGCGAGCCTGCCGCAACAGATTCTCGATGAGTTGATTGCCGAAGGGCTGCCGGTACTGCCGGTGTACCTGGCCAGCTCCGTGCGTATGCGCGAGTCGCACCAGGAGAGCAAGCCGCTGATTCATCTGGACCCACGGCATAAGCTGACGCAGCAGTTTGTGGAGTTGCATAACTTACTTGAGAACGCCTGACCCCACAGGCAACACCGAACACTGTGGGAGCCGGGCTTGCCCGCGATGAGGGCGGCACATTGACTCAATGTGTCGCCTGGAACACCGTTATCGCAGGCAAGCCAGCTCCCACAGTTTGGATTGCATGTCGGCAGGTGAGTTGGATTTGTCCCACAAGGTATGTAGGAAGGGGCTGGCAATTGGGCTTGTGCCTTGTAACCTTGCCTACAGCTACGCCAGAATCCGCCGGCTTGTGCGTCTGGATGGGCGTCTCTAAGGTTTGCCGGTCGCTGAATGTTCAGTGATCGGGTTTAGTAGCCCGACCGACCAAAGCATGTGCACCTGCTCCAAAAGCATGGCGTTTATCGCCTATCTGATGGTGGCTGTGCGCAGGGCACCTTCGGGTGCGCCGGTCTTTGCTTTGTTCCCCGGTCTACTAACCTGCGTACAGCTGCCACCCTTCGTTTAGTAGCGAAACGGTAGTGGCCCTATCAGGGAACAAATGCATGTCTATCCGTCTTTTCAATGTTTCACCCAACCTCCCCACCGAAACCCTCGTACTCAACAGCTACGAAACCTTCTCCTCGGTGCGCACCTTGCTGCTCAACCTGTCCAACGACCTCACCGGCGAACACCGCGACGTAGCGCTGGCCATCCACCAGTTAAGCGAACTGGGCGTCATGCTGGTCAGCCAGATGATGGACCGCGAAGCCCCGCTGACCTAACGCATGAAATGCATCTAATGTGGGAGCTGGCTTGCCTGCGATGGCATCACCTCGGTGTACCAGGCAGACCGAGTCGCCTGCATCGCAGGCAAGCCAGCTCCCACATTGACCGAGTTGATGGAGGAGGATGTTTACACCCCCTGGCTACGCAACCAACTCATCAACTGCGGCAACGGAAATGCCCCACTCTGGCGCGCCACTTCGCGGCCGTTCTTGAACAGTATCAAACTGGGAATCGAGCGAATCCCCAGCTGAGCCGACAGCTTCTGGTTAGCCTCACTGTCCAGCTTCGCCAGCCGGCACTTGCCTTCCAACTGCCCGGCGGCCTGTTCGAATATCGGAGCAAACGACTTGCACGGCCCGCACCAGTCGGCCCACACATCGACCAGGAGCGGCAGGTCGCCCTTGATCTGGCTGGCATAGTCACCCTGTTTCAAATCAAAGGGTTTGTTCAGCAACACCGACTGCTTGCAACGCCCGCACTTGGGCGCATCAGCCAGGCGTTCGCCGGGGATGCGGTTGAGGCCGTTGCAATGTGGGCAGGGGATTACAAGAGATTCGGACATCGGGGGCTCCTTGGGGGCGGCTATTGGCTTCAATCTGGTGTCGGCGACGCGGTTTATCAACACGCGAAAAAAGGACAAAGCATGAACCACGCTCTAAAACTGGCCATTGAACATTGGCCTTACGTTGCAACGCTGCTGCGCAAACCCCAAACCGAGGATGATTATGGCGTCCTGGTCGAGGCGATTGATGAGCTGCTCGATATCACAGGAGAAGATGAAGACCATCCAATGAGTGGGCTACTTGACATCATTTCTGACTGGGTGGAGGCCTATGATCTGGAGCATCAGCGTATGCCTCAGATCTGATGAGCCTACTCACCGCAGAATAATCCGACCGTCTTTAGGACTTACGACGAACAACTAATCTCCAAATGCTTGCCCCAATCCGGCGGCCGTTGCGCGTACTGCTCCATCCCTGCTTGCTCCTCAAACGGCCTGGTCAACACTTCATGCAGCCGCCGGACTTCGCTGTAGTCGCCTGATTCGGCGGCGGCGATGGCGTTTTGGGCCAGGTAGTTGCGCAGGATATATAGCGGGTTGACCGCGTGCATGCGCTCACGGCGCTGTTCCTGGGTGTAATCCCCGTCCCGCGCCACGCGGGCCTTGTACTGCTCGGCCCAGGCGTCGAACCCGGCCAGGTCGACAAAGTCATCACGTAGCCGCGCCACGGCCAGAGCAGCGGGTTCATCGCCCAGGTGGCGCAAGAACAGCGTGTAGTCCACGCCGCTGTTCTGCATCAGCTTGAGCAAGCGCTCCACCAACTGCTGGTCGGCGTCTTCGGCGGTGGTCAGGCCCAGGCGGCGGCGCATCAAGTCCAGGTAGTGCGCTTGGTACAGCGGCAGGTACAGGCCGAGGGCTTCTTTCAGTGCGTCAACGCTGATAAACGGCGTGAGCGCCTGGGCCAAGGCGCTGAGGTTCCACTGCCCGATCGGCACCTGGTTGCTGAAGGAGTAGCGGCCTTCATGATCGGAATGGTTGCAGATGAAGTGCGCGTCAAAATCATCGAGAAACGCGAAGGGCCCGAAGTCGAAGGTAATGCCCAGGATCGACATGTTGTCGGTGTTCATCACGCCGTGGCAAAAACCATAAGCCTGCCACTTGGCGATCATTTCGGCGTTGCGCTCGACGATCTCGCGGAACATCGCCAGGTAAGGCTCGGGTTGCTCGCGGCATTCTGGGTAGTGCAGGTTCAGCACGTGCTCGGCCAGTTCGGCCTGTTGCTCAGGCTTCTTGGTGTAATAGAAATATTCGAAGTGCCCGAAGCGAATATGGCTGTGGGCCAGGCGTAAAACCATCGCTCCGCGTTCCTGTTTCTCCCGCCATACCGGCGTGCTGGAGCCGATCACGCACAGGGCGCGGCTGGTGGGGATGCCCAGCGCATGCAGGGCTTCGGAGGCGAGGAATTCACGAATCGAAGAGCGCAACACCGCCCGCCCGTCGCCCATGCGCGAGTAAGGCGTCATCCCGGCGCCCTTGAGGTGCAAATCCCAATGCTTGCCGGCCTCGTTATAGACCTCGCCCAGCAGCAACCCGCGGCCATCGCCCAGTTGCGGCGTGTAGCCGCCGAATTGATGCCCGGAATACACCATCGCCCGTGGCTCGGCTTCGGCCCACAGTTTGTGGCCGCCAAACAGTTCGGCAAACACGGAGGTTTCGGCCACGGCCGGGTCGAGGTCGAGCAGCGCCATGGCGGCCTTGCTCGCTACCACCAGGCGCGGTTCGTCCAGGGGTTCGGGCAGAACGTGGGTTGAGAACGCATCGCCCAGGCGTGCGAAGCGATTGTCGAAGGTCAGTTCGTCGAGGGCTTTCACCGGCCATCTCCAGCAGAATGTCCGAGCATTCTGCTGGGGATAGGGCATTTAGTCGAGTTTGCTGGGTGGCGGCTCCGGCGCATCCACCACTTTGCCCGCAGGTGGCTCTGGGGCGTCGGGCTGGTCGACGGGCTGCACGATGGTCTTGCGCTCATCCTCGGCCGGCACCAGTTTGTATTCCTGGCCGTGGAGGTTTTTCAGGTAGATCTCCATCTGCCGGAACGAGATGTTGATGTGCTGTTTCTTGAACTCACGGTTGATAAAGCGGTTGACCTCGTCGAGCACCGGGTTGCGGTCGCCCAGGTCGCGCACGTGCATGCGCAGCTCGTGGTCCAGTGTGCTTTCGCCGAAGTTGAGGAAGTACACATGGGGTTCCGGTTCTTTCAGGACCCGAGGGTTTTCCCGAGCGGCTTTCAGTAACAGTTCCTTCACCAGGTCGAGGTCGGAGCCGTAGTCCACGCCGAGTTTGAGGGTCACCCGAGTGATGGTGTCGGTCAGCGACCAGTTGATCAACTGCCCGGTAATGAAGGTCTTGTTGGGGACAATGATGTCTTTATTGTCGAAGTCGGTAATGGTGGTGGCACGAATACGGATCTTGCTCACCGTACCCGACAGGTTGCCGATGGTAATGGTGTCGCCGATGCGCACCGGGCGTTCGAACAAAATCATGATGCCGGAGATGAAGTTGGCGAAGATCTCCTGCATGCCGAAACCCAGGCCCACCGACAGCGCGGCCACCAGCCATTGCAGCTTGTCCCAACTCACACCGAGGGTGGAAAGGGTGGTGACAAAGCCCACGCCGGCAATGATGTAGGACAGCAAGGTGGTGGTGGCGTAGGCGCTGCCTTGGGCCAGGTCGAGCTTGGACAGCACCAGCACTTCCAGCAGGCCGGGCAGGTTGCGCGCCAGGGCGAAGGTGATACCGATGATAATCGACGCGCCCAGCAGGTCGCCGATGCTGATGGGCACCATGCTGATATTCGCACCGGTACCGCTGGTGTATTCGTACAGCGTGACGTTGTCCAGGTAGGAAAATACCGAGATCAGGTCCGACCACACCCAATACAACGCCGCGATAAAGCCGCCGAGCAGGGCCAGGCGGATCAGGCGCATGGACTGTTCGTTGACCTGCTCGATGTCCAGGGTCGGCTCTTCGATCACCGCTTCGCCGTCACCGGCCTCCTTGGCTGCCTGGCGTTTGGCCAGGGCGCGGGCGTAGGCCAGGCGCCGTGCGGCAACACCCAGGCCGCGCACGAAGGTGGCTTCGATCACCAGCCAGAACATCAGCAGGTACAGGGTGTTGATCAGCCGGTCACTGAGTTTCAGCGCGGTGTAGTAATAGCCAAAGCACACGGCAATAAACAGCGCGATGGGCAGGGCGGTGAACACCACCCCGATCGCTTTGCGAAACAATGAGGCCTTTTCGTGGGTTGGGCTGTTCAGCAGCAGGCGGCCCAGCAGCCAGGCCATCAGCCCGTAACAGGTCAGTACCACGGCGATACCCAACACGTCGTCAGCCAGCGCGGCCGGTTGATGTTCGGCAATTGCGACCACGGCCACCAACGCCAGTACCACCAGCCCGAGCTTGCGTATCCAGCCTTGCAGGAATTCGACCTGCGGCCTCTCCCAGCGAAAGTGCAGCTCCGCCACGCCGCCCGGCGCGAGGATGCGGTAGGCGGTGTAGAACACCAGCCAGGCTTGGGCGATCTGCAGCAAGGCCGCGCCCAGGTTGGCGTTTTGCCCGCGGGCGTCGATCTGCAACGCGTAGCCGCACAGCGCCAGGCCCAGGGCCACGGGCATCGCCAGCAGGATGTTGATCAGGATGGCCTGCGGCGTATGCCACTGGCTGTCGCGCTTGAAGTGGCCGATGTCTTGGTGAACCTTTTTCAGGCGCACATACAGCGCATTGCGCCGCCACAGCAGCGCGCCGATCAGCAACAGCAACGGCAGGAACAGCAGCGGGCGTTGGGTCAGGCCGTCATACAGCTCACTGACGCTGGACGCCCAGGGCAGGGTGGTGACCTGTTTGCTCAGATGCGCCGGTACGGTTTCCAGCCATTCAGTGTCCAGCGGCTTGTTGCTGGGGATCCAGAACATTTGCTCATCGAGCGTGGCGCGCAGGGTGCTGGCGGTGCTGAGCAGTTGTTTCTGGTTCAGTTGCAGGGTGATGGATTCGTTGAGCAGTGCGCTCAGTTCGCGGCTCAGGCGTTCCAGCAGGTCGCTGCGGGTGATCGCCACTTCCAGCAGGGTGCGGCGCAGTTGCGGGGTGACTTCATCTGGCGGCTGGTTGGCCAGCAGGTTGTCCACATAGGCGCTGGGGGAGGTGATCAGCTCTCGCTGTTGGTTGACCTCGAACTGGTACAGGCGAATGTTGGCGATGTCGTCGGCCAGGTCTTTGTCCACGGTCAGACGCGGCAGGGCCTGCTTTTGTTTATAGAGAATCTTGGACAGCAGCAGGCTGCCCTTGAGCACGTTGATCTGCTCGTCCAGGGCCGAATCGCTTTGGGTCACGGTGTCCAGTTGCTGCTTGGTCTGCAGGTTTTTCTGGGTCAGGTCGTTGAGGCGGTCGGTGCTTTTGAGCAGGTAGTCGGACAGCTTCAGGTTGTCTGCGCTTTCCTTGGCCAGGATGCTGCTGCCCCCGGCTTTCTGCGCTTCGATGGACTGTTGGGTCACCGTCTGCTGGGACTGGGCCAGGCGTTTCTGGTTGATCAGGGTTTGCAGGTCCTGGATTTCCTGCTCCAGGCGTGCGGTTTTTTCCTGGATCAGGTCATGCTGGCTGTTGCCCAAATCTTGCAGCTGGCTGTTGCCGGCCAATTCCTGGCGGCGCAGGGGAATCAAGGCATTCAGGGCCGCCAGTTCGGCGTTGAGCTGGTTGCGCTGGTCGCTGCTGAGGGGCTTGCCGTTGTCTTTGCCAAGCTTGAGCGTCGCGTTGATTTGCTGGATGCGCGTCTGGCTGCTGCTGATTTCGGTCTGAGCGCGCTCGGGGCGGGTCTGGGCGGCGATGGTCAGGCTGTTGGCGTCGGCCAGTTCTTTTTGCAGGTCGCCTTGCTGGGTGCTGCGTTGCACCAATAACTGCTCAAGCTGCGGCACCGGCAGGCTGGCGTAGCGTTGGGCCACCGGAATGATTTTGGTGGCCTTGAGGCGCGCCAGCTCACGCTGGTTCTCATTGGTCTGGCGCGGGGCCTCTTCCAGCTGGCGCTTGAGGTCGGCCAGGCGCTGCTCGTAGTCCTGCTGATTGCCCAAGTAGGTCAGGGTCTGTTGCAGGGTCGCCTGCAGCGCCTTCATGTCGGCGTCAGGCAGCTTGCGGTCGGGCAGTTTATCCAGGCTTTGCTGGACGGCTTCGGCGCTGGGCGGGTCGGCGGCATATACGCTGCCAACACAAAGGGTCAGGCCCAGCAGGGCAGTGGCGAGAAAAGTACGCAGGGTTGGCATAGAGACCGGTCTTGCAAAGTGAAGAATCGGGGCGTCGTTGTCCCGCAGTTTAGAGGAAGAGTCCGGGGCCCGGGCGACTTCCTTCGGGGAATCTGACGCCGACTTTGCCAATCTTGTTCCCGTCCATGACCGCGACGGTCCAGATGGTGTTGTTCCACTCCACCTGGTCGCCGACTACCGGTGCACCGCCCACCTTCTGGGTGATGAAACGGCTCAGCGGCATGTCCGGGTCGATACCCTCAAGCTTGAGCCCGTACAAGGCGGAAACCGCGCCCAGCTGGGCGTCGCCTTCGAGGACGAAGTCGCCGAAGAAGCGCAAATCGAGGCCCCGTTGCGGTGCCTGGCTGAACAGTTTGCCCAGAGCCGGCAGGTTGTGTTCGTGGCCGATCACACAGAGCAAATCGTCGACTTCCAGCACCGTACTACCCGACGGATGGAGCAGTTGCTGGCCACGAAACAGCGCGGCGATGCGCGTGCCTTCGGGCATTTTCAGCTCGCGCAGGGCCGCGCCGATGCACCATTTCTCGGCGCCGAGGCGGTAGACGAACAGCTCCCACTCGCTGGTGACGTGCACTTCCAGGGCTGCGCGGGAGATCGGTGCCGGGTCTGGCGGTACGGTGACTTTGAGCAACTTGGCCACCCACGGCAGGCTGGTGCCCTGCACCAACAGCGAGACCAGCACGATAAAGAACGCCAGGTTGAAGTACAGCTGTGCATGGGGCAGACCGGCCATCAGCGGGAACACCGCGAGGATGATCGGTACCGCGCCGCGCAGGCCGACCCAGGCGATAAAGGCCTTTTCGCGCCCGTGGAACGCTTTGAATGGCAGCAGGCCAACCATCACCGACAGCGGCCGGGCAAACAGGATCATCCACAGCGCCAGGCCCAGGGCGGGCAGGGCGATGGGCAGCAAGTCGTGAGGCGTGACCAGCAGGCCCAGCACCAAGAACATCCCGATCTGCGCCAGCCAGGCCATGCCGTCGAGCATGTGCAAAATGCCATGGCGGCTGCGCACCGGGCGGTTGCCGATCACCAGCCCGCACAGGTACACGGCGAGGAAGCCGCTGCCGTGCAGGGCGTTGGTCAGGGCAAACACGAACAGGCCGCCGGCGATCACCAGGATCGGGTACAGGCCGTTGGCCAGGTTGATGCGGTTGACCAGCTGCAACATCAGCCAGCCGCCACCCAGGCCTACCAGGCCACCGATGCCGAATTCGCGGATCAGGTGCGTGAGCAGGCTCCAGTGCAGGCCGGTCTGGCCGCTGGCGAGCATGTCGATCAGGGTGACGGTGAGGAACACCGCCATCGGATCGTTACTGCCCGATTCGATTTCCAGGCTGGCGCTGACCCGCTCGTTGAGGCCCTTGCCGCCCAGCAGTGAGAACACCGCCGCGGCGTCCGTGGAGCCGACAATGGCACCAATCAGCAGGCCCTGGATGATATTGAGGTCGAACAGCCAGGCCGCGGCCATGCCCGTGAGGCCGGTGGTAATCAACACCCCCACCGTGGCCAGGGACAATGCCGGCCACAGCGCCACGCGGAAACTCGCCACCCGGGTGCGCAAACCGCCGTCGAGCAGGATCACGGCGAGGGCGAGGTTGCCCACCAGGTAGGCGGTCGGGTAGTTGTCGAAAATGATGCCACCGCCATCGACCCCGGCGGTCATGCCCACGGCCAGGATAATCACCAGGATGGGGATCCCCAGGCGTGACGAAAGCGAACTCACCAGAATGCTCGCAGTCACCAGCAACGCGCCGATCAAGAACAGGCTGTTGATGGTCGTCGCATTCAAAGGCAGTACTCCAGGGCAGGGGAAGACAGGACGCAAACTGACCATGCAGTCTGCGTGCCAGGGATTCTAACCTGTTGAATTGCTGCGCTGTCAAAAAGCTTTTGTGGCTGCGCATCGATCAAATGTGGGAGCTGGCTTGCCTGCGATTGCGGTGTGCCAGGCGCCAGGGGCGTTAGCTGATAGATTGCTATCGCAGGCAAGCCAGCTCCCACAGGGTATGCGGTGTGAGCAAAGGCTTATTTCAGAGGCGGAACCTTCCGACCATCCCGTTCAGGTCCACCGCCAACCGCGACAATTCGCCGCTCGCCGCACTGGTCTGGCTGGCGCCGGTGGCCGATTGCACCGACAGGTCACGGATATTCACCAGGTTGCGGTCCACTTCCCGCGCCACCTGGGCCTGTTCTTCCGCCGCGCTGGCGATCACCAGGTTGCGCTCGTTGATCTCCACAATCGCCGTGTTGATGGTGTCCAGCGACAGGCCCGCGCCTCGGGCAATGTTGAGTGTCGATTCGGCCCGCTCGGTGCTGTTACGCATCGAATCCACTGCATGTTCGGTACCCGTCTGGATACTGCCGATCATGCGTTCGATCTCGCTGGTGGACTGCTGGGTGCGATGGGCAAGGGCCCGTACTTCATCGGCCACCACGGCGAAACCACGTCCGGCTTCGCCGGCGCGCGCAGCTTCAATCGCTGCGTTCAGGGCCAGCAGGTTGGTCTGGTCAGCCAGGCCACGGATCACGTCCAGCACTTTGCCGATATCCCGCGATTCATTGGCCAGATCGCCAATCAGGGACGCTGTGGCCTGCACATCGGTACTCATGCGTTCGATGGCGCTAACGGTTTCCTGCACCAGGTCGCGGCCGTCGCCGGCAGAGGTGGTGGCGTTGCGCGAGGCTTCGGAGGTGCTCACCGCGTTGCGTGCGACTTCTTCCACCGCGCTGGTCATCTCGTTGACGGCAGTGGCGGCCTGTTCGATTTCGTTGTTCTGCTGGGTCAGGCCACGGGCGCTTTCGTCGGTGACCGCATTCAGCTCTTCAGCGGCAGACGCCAGCTGGGTAGCGGAGCCGGCGATACGTTGCAGGGTGTCGCGCAGTTTGTGTTGCATCTTGGCCATGGCCGCGAGCAGGCGTCCGGCTTCGTCGTTGCCGTCCACGGTGATCGGGCGCGTCAGGTTGCCTTCGGCCACTTCTTCGGCGGCTTCTAGCGCCTGGGCGATGGGCAGGGTGATGCTGCGTGTCAGCAGCCAGGCGAACAGCAAGGTCAGCGCCGTGGCAACCACCAGCAGGCCTACTACCAGGTCAAAGGCCATGTCGTATTGGTCTTTGGCGCGCTGGTTGGTGGCGTTGGCGTCGTCGTTATTGATATCCAGCAAGCGGGTCAAGACCGCATTGACCTGCTCGGAGTTGTCCAGCAACTCGGTGTTGAGCAGGCTGCGCAGCTCGTTGACCTGATTGGCGCGAGACAGGCTCTTCATGCGCTCTTCAATCTGGCGGTACTGACCCAGCAAGCGCACGTACTCGTTGTAAGCGCTGCGCTCTTCGGTGCTGGTGATCAGTTTTTCGTAGATGTCCTGGGCTGTGCGAATCTGCTGATTGCGCAGTTCGAAGGCTTCCAGGGTCTTTTGCTGTACATCTGGCTCGCGGTTGGTCAGCAAGCGGTACGACAGCACGCGCAGGCGCAGGGTCAGTTGGGTGAATTCATCCAGGGCGCGAATGCTGGGCACGCTGGCCGAGGTGATGTCTTCGGTGGCTGCACGAATTTTGCTCATCTGGTTCAGGGCGAACACACCGAGCAACAACATCAAGGCGCCAATAAACGCGAAGCCAAGGAAGGCCCTCGGGGCGATATTCATATTACGAAGAGACATGCTGGAGTCCTGGGGGAGGCGCTATCCATGCGGCCATGAGACGAGGTGTGCCCGCCTTATCGGCCCTGCGACTAAAGTCTTAAGGGGGCGCGCGCTTTTGTCGCATCGGACCAGGGGTTGGGTGAGTTCAGGAACCAGATCGGGTAAATGCAGTCACTAAGGCTCGAAAGTGCGGCCCGGCCTTGCAACATCGGGCTGCGCGGCCGGGGATAACCCTGGCATCCAAGGTGAATTTTCTTTATCGTCACCGCCCTTTTTAAACGCCCGAGAAATCAAAATGTTAGAAGCATCCCTCAGCCAATTGGAACAACTGGTCAGCGACCTCGTACAGCAGAATCAAGAACTGCTGGGCAGCAACGAATCCCTCAAGGCCGAGCTGGCCCGCGCCAAGGACGAAAACGACAGCCTGCAACTGAACCTGATGGAACAGGAAGAAAAGCACGGCGCCACCGCCGCCCGCATCCAGGCGCTGGTTGAGCGTGTAAGTGCAGGGCCTGTCAGCGCATGAGTGAGGGCATAAAGGTCGTTTCGATTCTCGGAGAGGATTACTCGATCAAGGCACCGGCCGGCGAAGATCAGACCCTGATGCATGCCGTGACCATGCTCAAGGCCTCCCTGGCGGTTACCAAGAAAAAGTACCCGACCCTGATCGGTGACAAGCTATTGGTACTGGCCGCGCTGAACCTGTGCGCCGAGCAGATTGAAATGCAACAGGCGCACCAGCAGGAACTCGACCGTTACCAAGAGCAAGTCAGCGCCACGGTCGATGTGATTTCCAAGGTGATCGGTCAGCCCTGAGGGCTAGAACCACTCGTCTTGCATGCCCAGGCACGTATCGTCGCGTGCTTCCAGAATCGCCAGTTCATGATGGCAGCTCGGTACTTCCCAAGTCAGGAAGTACCGGGCGGCCTGGAGCTTGCCCTTATAAAAGGCCGCGTCAGCCGCTTCCCCTTTGGCCAGCCCTTCTTCGGCGCGGATCGCCTGTTCCAGCCAGCGCCAGCCAATCACCGTGTGCCCGAACACTTTCAAGTACAGCGCCGAGTTCGCCAGGCTGCTGTTGACCTTGCCTTGGGCGAGATCGGTCAGCAGGCCAATCGTGACGCTTTGCAGCCGGTTTACCAGTTGCTCCAGAGGCTCTCGCAGTGCCGTAAGTGAAGGGTGCTTTTGCGCCCGGGCTCCGGTTTCGGCGATCAGGCGAATCAATTGCTTCAAGCCGGCACCACCGTTCTGCGCCAATTTGCGCCCGAGCAGGTCCAGGGACTGGATGCCGTGGGTGCCTTCATGGATGGGGTTCAGGCGGTTGTCGCGGTAGTACTGCTCCACCGGGTATTCGCGGGTGTAGCCGTGGCCGCCGAGAATCTGGATCGCCAGCTCGTTGGCCTTGAGGCAGAACTCCGACGGCCAGGATTTGACGATGGGCGTGAGCAGGTCGAGCAGTTCGTGGGCTTGCTTGCGCTCGGTGTCGGTTTGCAGGGTGGTGGTGTCGTCGAATAGCCGCGCCGCGTAGAGTCCGAGGTCAAAGGCGCCTTCCACATAGGCTTTCTGGGTCAGTAGCATGCGCTTGATGTCGGCGTGCTGGATGATCGCCACCGGTGCGGTGCTCGGGTCTTTACTATCAGGCAGGCGCCCCTGGGGCCGTTCGCGGGCGTAGTCCAGGGAGTAGAGGTAGCCGGCGTAACCGAGCATCACCGCGCCCATGCCCACGCCGATGCGTGCCTCGTTCATCATCTGGAACATGCAGCTCAGCCCCTGGTGCGGCTTGCCCACCAGATAGCCGACACAGTTGCCGTTATCGCCAAAGTTAAGCGCCGTGGACGTGGTGCCGCGCCAGCCCATCTTGTGGAACAGCCCTGCCAGCAGCACATCGTTGCGAGCGCCCAGGCTGCCGTCCTCGTTGACCAGGAACTTGGGCACGATAAACAGCGAAATGCCCTTCACGCCTGCGGGAGCGTCCGGCAATTTTGCCAGCACCATATGCACGATGTTTTCCGACAGCGAATGGTCGCCACCGGAGATAAAGATCTTGTTGCCCTTGAGCCGATAACTGCCGTCAGCCGCGGGTTCTGCACGGGTACGAATGTCCGACAGGGAAGAACCGGCATGGGGCTCGGTCAGGGCCATGGTGCCGAAGAAGCGCCCGTCGATCATTGGCTGCAGGAAGCGTTGTTTCTGCTCCTCGGTGCCGAAGCTTTCGATCAGGTTGGCGGCGCCCATGGTCAGGAACGGGTAGGACGTCGAGGCGGCGTTGGCCGATTGGAAGTGCGCGAAACAGGCCTGGGACAACAGGGTCGGCAGTTGCATGCCACCTGCTTCAAAGCTACGTGCTGCGTTGAGGAAGCCGGCCTCCAGGAAGGCGTCTACGGCGGGTTTGACTTCCGGGATCAGGATCGCTTGGCCGTTCTCATAACGCGGTTCGTTTTCGTCGTTCTTGCGGTTGTGGGGGGCGAAGTAC
Source organism: Pseudomonas sp. FSL W5-0203 (assembly GCF_001896155.1). Taxonomy (NCBI): domain Bacteria; kingdom Pseudomonadati; phylum Pseudomonadota; class Gammaproteobacteria; order Pseudomonadales; family Pseudomonadaceae; genus Pseudomonas; species Pseudomonas sp. FSL W5-0203. Next base: position 93,548 of record NZ_MPOR01000003.1, on the reverse strand, counting down.
TTTTCGGCGATGCTGCGCGCCGTGCTGATTGCAGCGTCGAAAGTTTCGCGGTTGTGCTCGGCAAACCGCTCACGCTGGGTCAGGCCCTCGGCATCGAGGACTTCGTACAGCTCGAAAGCCAGATTGCGGGAACTGAGCAGCGTCTCGGACATGGCGGATTACCTTTGAAGGAATTGGCCTGAGTCTAAGTGCGGGAATGGAGGGTGGGTAGCAAGATTGATCTAAGTGATAGAGGGGCAGAACGCTGGCGAGGCATCGAGATCGTTCCCACGCTCTGCGTGGGAACGCCTCTTTTGACGCTCCGCGTCACGCTTCTGGACGCAGAGCGTCCTTAAGCTGCATTCCCACGCGGAGCGTGGGAACGATCAGCCGCGATCAGCCGCGGTGTGTCAGTTAGCCGATGGTCATCAGGCTGGCGTTACCACCCGCCGCGGCGGTGTTTACGCTCAACGCACGCTCGATCACCAGACGCTCCAGCGCAATCGCCGTTTCGCCTTGCGACAGGCCATGCACCCCGACAATCGCCCCACCGCGCTGCGCCACTTGCTGGCACACCGCACGCAGTTGGTCGGAATCACCGTGATGCAGCACGGCGTCAAACACCACGTCGTCCTTGGTCCAGTCAGCCACGCGCTTGATCTTCGCCTGAATCTCTTTAGGCAGGCGTGGGAACAAGGCCTTGGTCAGCTCGGTTTCCGGCCATACCGCCGAACCACCGACGGCCAATACCGCCGCCAGTTGGGTCAGCAGGTCGCCTTCCACTTCGGCCAGGCACAGTACGTGCTCGCGCGGCAGGATGGCGTAGCTGTTGCGCTCGCCGGTCGGGCCGGCCAGTTGGCGGGTGATACCGCTTTGCGACTGGGCGGCGAACTGCGTGCACAGGGCGCTCAGTTCACTGAACTTATTGCCGTCGGCCCAGGTTTTCAGGGCGGTCAGCGATTGGCTCATGGCATCACGCAGGCGCACATCCGGCGCGGCCAACTTGTCGCCCCGTACGAAGGATTGCTCGATTGCATCGGTAGGACGAGTCGACAACAAGCGGTACAGGTACAGCGGGCCACCGGCTTTCGGGCCAGTGCCCGACAGGCCTTCGCCGCCGAACGGCTGCACGCCGACCACGGCGCCAACAATGTTGCGGTTGACGTAGACGTTACCGGCATTGACGTTGTCGATCACCTTGGCGATGGTCTCGTCGATGCGCGTGTGCACGCCCAGGGTCAGGCCGTAGCCGGAAGCGTTGATCTGGCCGATGAGCTGGTCGATCTCTTTGCGCTTGTAGCGCACTACGTGCAGCACCGGGCCGAAGATCTCGCGTTGCAGTTCGTCGAAGCTTTCCAGCTCGATCAGGGTCGGCATCACGAAGGTGCCGCGCTTGATCTCTTCACCGTCGGCAATCGCCACCTGGTAAACGTTGCGGCCTTTGTCGCGCATGGCCTGGATGTGTTTCTCGATACCGGCCTTGGCTTCGGCGTCGATCACCGGGCCGATGTCGACCGACAGGCGTTCCGGGTTACCCAGGCGGCATTCAGCCATGGCGCCCTTGAGCATTTCGACCACACGGTCTGCCGAATCTTCCTGCAGGCACAGTACGCGCAGTGCCGAGCAACGTTGACCGGCGCTGTCGAAGGCCGACGACACGACGTCGATCACCACTTGTTCGGTCAGCGCCGAGGAATCGACGATCATCGCGTTCTGGCCACCGGTTTCGGCGATCAGTGGAATCGGGCGACCCTGGGCATCCAGGCGACCGGCGACATTGCGTTGCAGCAGGCGCGCCACTTCGGTGGAGCCGGTGAACATCACGCCTTTGACGCGATCATCACCCACCAGACGGGCACCGACGCTTTCGCCCTGGCCTGGCAGCAATTGCAGCACGCCTTCCGGAATACCGGCTTCAAGCAGAATACGTACGGCCTGGGCAGCCACCAGCGGCGTCTGCTCGGCAGGCTTGGCCAGCACCGGGTTACCAGCAGCCAGCGCTGCAGCTACCTGGCCGCTGAAGATGGCGAGCGGGAAGTTCCACGGGCTGATGCACACCACCGGGCCCAATGGGCGGTGGGCGTCATTGGTAAAGTCGTTGCGCGCCTGCACCGCGTAGTAACGCAGGAAGTCCACGGCTTCACGCACTTCGGCGATGGCGTTGGCGAAGGTCTTGCCGGCTTCACGGGCCAGCAGGCCCATCAGCGGCTGGATCTCGCCTTCCATCAGGTCGGCGGCGCGTTCCAGGATGGCAGCACGTTCGGCGGGCGGGGTGGCCTGCCAGATCGGCGCGGCGCTGATGGCGCACTGGATGGCGTTGTCGACGTCTTCGACGGTGGCTTCCTGTACCTGGCCGACCACGTCACGCAGGTCGGATGGGTTCAGAACCGGTTGTGCCGCTTCATTGCTGGCGGCGCAACCGAGCATCGGTGCGGCTTTCCAGTTGTTGTGAGCAGTGGCGAGCAGGGCGCAGGACAACGAGGCCAGGCGATGTTCGTTGGCCAGGTCGATACCGGCCGAGTTGGCGCGGTCGCTGCCGTACAGGTCACGCGGCAAAGGGATGCGCGGGTGCGGCAGGCCGAAACCGCCCTCCTGGGTTGCCATTTGCTCGATGCTGGCCACCGGGTCGGCTACCAGTTCCTGGATCGAGATGGACTGGTCAGCGATGCGGTTGACGAACGAGGTGTTGGCGCCGTTTTCCAGCAGGCGGCGTACCAGGTAGGCCAGCAGCGTTTCGTGGGTACCGACCGGCGCGTACACACGGCACGGACGGTTCAACTTACCTTCGGAAACCTTGCCTACAACCTGTTCGTACAGCGGTTCACCCATGCCGTGCAGGCACTGGAACTCGTACTGGCCGGGGTAATAGTTCTGACCGGCGATGTGGTAGATAGCCGACAGGGTGTGGGCGTTGTGCGTGGCGAACTGCGGGTAGATGACTTCCGGCACCGACAGCAGTTTGCGCGCGCAGGCAATGTAGGAAACGTCGGTGTACACCTTACGGGTGTACACCGGGTAGCCTTCCAGGCCTTCGACCTGGGCGCGCTTGATTTCGCTGTCCCAGTACGCGCCTTTTACCAGGCGGATCATCAGGCGATGGCGGCTGCGGCGGGCCAGGTCGATGACGTAGTCGATCACATACGGGCAACGCTTCTGGTACGCCTGGATCACAAAGCCGATGCCGTTCCAGCCAGTCAATTGCGGCTCGAAGCACAGGCGTTCGAGCAGGTCCAGGGACAGCTCCAGGCGGTCGGCTTCTTCGGCGTCGATGTTCAGGCCGATGTCGTACTGCTTGGCCAGCAAGGTCAGCGACAGCAGGCGCGGGTATAACTCGTCCATCACCCGCTCGTACTGCGCACGGCTGTAGCGCGGGTGCAGGGCGGAGAGCTTGATGGAGATGCCCGGGCCTTCATAGATCCCACGGCCATGGGAGGCTTTGCCGATGGAATGAATGGCTTGTTCGTACGAGGCCAGGTACTTCTGGGCGTCGTGTTCGGTGAGGGCGGCTTCACCGAGCATGTCGTAGGAATAGCGGAAGCCCTTGGCTTCGAACTTGCTCGCATTGGCCAGGGCTTCGGCGATGGTTTCGCCGGTGACGAACTGCTCGCCCATCAGGCGCATGGCCATGTCGACGCCCTTGCGGATCATCGGCTCGCCGCTCTTGCCGATGATGCGGCTCAGGGACGAGGTCAGGCCCGCTTCGTTGTGGGTCGACACCAGCTTGCCAGTCAGCAGCAGGCCCCAGGTGGCGGCGTTGACGAACAGCGAAGGGCTGTTGCCCAGGTGCGGCTGCCAGTTGCCGGTGCTGATCTTGTCGCGGATCAGCGCATCGCGGGTGCCTTTGTCCGGGATACGCAGCAGCGCTTCGGCCAGGCACATCAGCGCCACGCCTTCCTGGGACGACAGGGAGAATTCTTGCAGCAGGCCCTGAACAATACCGGCACGGCCGCCGGCACTCTTCTGATTGCGCAGTTTTTCGGCAATGCTCGCGGCCAGCTTGTTGGTGGCTTCGGCCATCGGCGCCGGCAGGCGCGCCTGTTCGATCAGCATCGGCACCACTTCAGGCTCGGGGCGACGGTAAGCGGCGGTGATTGCGGCACGCAATACCGATTGCGGCAGGATGCTCTCGGCGAACTCAAGGAAGCACTGGTGGGCGTGGTCGGCCTGGACCTCGCCGGCATCATCGGCCTCCTTGCTGCTCAAGCCATTGAGCTCGGACAGGGTTGCACCACCCTCGAGTTTCTCCAGGTAATTGAAAATCGCCTGCTTGATCAGCCAGTGCGGCGTACGATCAATGGAGGTCGCGGCGGCCTTCAGGCGTTCGCGGGTCGGGTCGTCGAGTTTGACCCCAAGGGTGGTCGTTGCCATTTTTTTATCCTCATGGGTGCCACTACCGAGTGGCATCTGCTGGCGGCAAGATTAGCTTTGCCCATCCCGAGGTGCAACCGGGTGCAACCCTTTTGTTGGTTAAATGTTCGACGCTTGATCGGAAAAAAATAAACAGGCGACCGAATCCGCTCCGCGCTGGTGCATTTGCTTCTGAGATCGGCTGTTCTTGCTCCGAAAAGGAGCAAAAAAAGCGCGTTTGTCCTAAAACATACTTGGGTGCAACTTAATCGGCAGAAACTGGTTGCACCTTATTTGCTTTGTTGAATAGCATTCGCGCACCAAGGTGCAACCAACCCTCAGGGTGGGTTCATCGGCTGGCGGCTTTCCTGGGGAAACGCCAGTCATAAATGCGCGGCATGCAGGTTCGTCTATCCGGTTATCCACGGGTGGCCGTCCCCATGACCGTCGCTACATAAAAACAAAGCCAGGGCGTCACTCCTATGAGCGTTAGCAATCCAACCCTGATCACGTTCGTGATCTACATCGCAGCAATGGTGCTGATCGGCCTGATGGCCTATCGCTCCACCAACAACCTTTCCGATTACATCCTGGGCGGTCGCAGCCTCGGTAGCGTGGTGACAGCCTTGTCCGCCGGTGCTTCCGACATGAGTGGCTGGCTGTTGATGGGCTTGCCGGGCGCGATCTACATGTCCGGTCTGTCGGAAAGCTGGATTGCCATCGGCCTGATCGTCGGTGCTTACCTCAACTGGTTGTTCGTGGCCGGCCGCCTGCGGGTGCAGACCGAACACAACGGCGACGCCCTGACCCTGCCGGATTACTTCTCCAGCCGCTTCGAAGATAAGAGCGGCCTGCTGCGGATCATCTCCGCCGTGGTGATCCTGGTGTTCTTCACCATCTACTGCGCCTCCGGCATCGTCGCCGGCGCCCGCCTGTTCGAAAGCACCTTCGGCATGTCCTACGAGACCGCGCTGTGGGCCGGTGCTGCAGCGACCATTGCCTACACCTTCATCGGTGGTTTCCTGGCAGTCAGTTGGACCGACACCGTACAAGCCACGCTGATGATCTTCGCGCTGATCCTTACGCCGATCATCGTGCTGCTGGCCACCGGCGGCGTAGACACCACCTTCCTGGCCATTGAAGCCAAGGACCCGACCAGCTTCGACATGCTGAAAAACACCACCTTCATCGGCGTTATTTCGCTGATGGGCTGGGGCCTGGGCTACTTCGGCCAACCGCACATCCTTGCGCGTTTCATGGCGGCGGACTCGGTGAAATCGATCGCCAAGGCGCGTCGTATTTCCATGACCTGGATGATCCTGTGCCTGGGCGGCACCGTGGCAGTGGGCTTCTTCGGTATCGCTTACTTCTCGGCGCACCCGGAAGTAGCAGGCCCGGTGACTGAAAACCCAGAGCGTGTGTTTATCGAACTGGCCAAAATCCTGTTCAACCCATGGGTTGCCGGTGTGTTGCTGTCGGCCATTCTGGCGGCTGTGATGAGCACCCTGAGCTGCCAATTGCTGGTGTGCTCCAGCGCCCTGACCGAAGACTTCTACAAGGCGTTCCTGCGCAAGGGCGCGTCCCAGCTTGAGCTGGTATGGGTCGGTCGCATCATGGTGCTGGTAGTGGCCTTGATCGCCATCGCCATGGCAGCCAACCCGGAAAACCGCGTACTGGGCCTGGTCAGCTACGCCTGGGCCGGTTTCGGTGCAGCCTTCGGCCCTGTGGTACTGATCTCGGTAATCTGGAAACACATGACCCGCAACGGCGCGCTGGCCGGCATCCTGGTCGGCGCAATCACCGTGATCGTGTGGAAGCACTTCGAATTGCTGGGCCTGTACGAAATCATCCCAGGCTTCATCTTCGCCAGCCTGGCGATCTACTTCGTGAGCAAGATGGGCGCACCGACGGTGGGTATGGTCGAGCGTTTTGACGCGGCGGAAAAAGATTACAACTTGAACAAGTAATTCGCTGGGCGTTTAACGCCTGCTGAGCGAACAAGAAAGGCCCACGTCCGAAGGACGCTGGGCCTTTTTTTGCTGGGCTGATTGGTGCAATAGCCGCCGATGCCCGTGGATTCCAGCGGTGCTCACGTAGGACCTTACTTATTTGCCGAGGCAGCGCTCGGCCAGGCGAGCGGCTGGTGCAGAATCGGCCGCCCACCCTTCGCAGAGAAACACCGGATGTTCGCTCCTGCCAACCAACCCGCATTTACCCTGGCCCTGGATGGGTCGCCCAGTGACTTCAAGGTGTTCGCGTTCAACGGCACCGAGGCCATCAGCCAGCCTTACCGGTTTGAACTTGAGCTGGTCTGCGAGCAACCGGATATCGATCTGGAGGGTTTGCTGCATCGCCAGGTGTACTTGGGCTTCGATGATCAGGGGCATGGCGTTCATGGCCTGGTGTATCGGGTAGCCCAGGGCGACTCGGGCCGGCGCTTGACGCGTTACCAACTCAGTCTTGCGCCGCATCTGGCGTACCTGGCGCACAGTAGCCATCAGCGTATTTTTCAGCATAAGACGGTGCCGCAGATTGTTACTCAGGTGCTGGCCGGGCAGGGGATTCACAGTGATCGCTTTGAGTTCCGGTTGAGCGGTGATTACCCGGAGCGTGAATATTGCGTGCAGTTCGGCGAGAGCGACCTGGCGTTCATTCAGCGCCTGTGTGCCGAGCTGGGGATTCACTATCACTTCCAGCATTCCCCCGAAGGGCATCTGCTGGTGTTTGGCGATGACCAGACGGTGTTTGCCCAGATGGATCAGCCCACGCCTTACCGGCCAGGTTCGGGAATGGTGGCCGATACCCCTGGGATCAAGCGCTTCACCTTGCAATTGGCGACCCGGACCACGGCGTTGAACCTGCGCGATTACGACTTTCGCAAACCCCATGTCGAGCTGGAAAGCGCAGCCGTCGATGAGTCTTTGCCCAAGCTTGAAGCGCAGCACTACCCCGGCAATTTTTCCGACCGAGCCCATGGCCGATACCTCGCCCAGCGTGGCTTGGAACGGCACCGCAGCGACTACCGCAGTGCCCATGGCCAGGGCGATGAGCCGGCATTGGCCAGTGGCCGGTTTTTGCAGTTGCGCGAGCACCCCCGCGAGGACTGGAATGATTTGTGGCTGGTGACGCAGGTGCGCCATGAAGGCAAACAACCCCAGGTGCTGGAGGAGGCGGTTACCGAGGAAGAGGGTGGGGAGCTGCGCCAGGGGTATCGCAACACATTTGTCGCCGCGCCATGGGATGCGGTGTTTCGTCCGCCTTTGCCGGAGCCGCCGCGCCCGACGGTATCGGGGTATCAAAGCGCGGTGGTTACCGGCCCGGTTGACAGTGAGGTCCACTGTGACGAGTACGGCCGGGTCAAGGTGCAACTGGCCTGGGATCGTGTCGGTGAGCACAACGACCATTCCAGTTGCTGGCTGCGGGTAGCCAGCGGCTGGGCCCATGACCGTTATGGCGTGGTGCTGATCCCCCGGGTCGGTATGGAGGTGCTGGTGGGGTTCGTCAATGGCGACATGGACATGCCGCTGGTGGTGGGGTGCCTGCCCAACGCCGCCACGCCAGTGCCCCTCGACCTGCCCGCAGACAAGACCCGCAGTCTCTGGCGTAGCCAGAGCAGCCCTGGCGGTGGTGGCTACAACGAACTGCGTATCGAGGACCGCAAGGGCGCTGAGGAAATCTACCTGCGCGCCCAGCGGGACTGGACCCAGCATGTGTTGCACGACCAGCAGGTACAGGTCGATAACCAGCGTCGCGTGCAGGTGGGCGGCGAGTCGCGCCATGAGCTGCGGGGCGAAGAGCAGCGCATCACCCACGGCAACCGTTTGACGCAGCTCAAGCAGGATGACCATCTGGTGGTTGGCGGTTCGCAGCACATGCGTGCCGGGCAGACCATTGCGTTGGGGGCCGGACAAAACATCATTATTGATGCGGGTGCCAGCGTGACGATCCAGGCGGGTGGGCAGTCGATCACGTTGTCAGCGGGCGGGATATTCAGCAGTGTGCCGATCCAGCTCGGCAGCGCGCCTGCTCCGACACCTGCACCGTTGATGCCTGGATTGAACGAGACTTTATTGACCGTGGTTCCCGCGCCGTTAAGCCGTGCACAAGTGTTCAGCCTCAAACGCAGCGCGCCGTTCTGCGAAGAATGCGAACGCTGCAAGAACGGCCAGTGTGACATCGGCGCCCATGCACGGAGTGCGTCCTGATGCCCGCGCCCTTGACGCCCAATGCCTGGCTGGCGCACTACCCGTTGCAGCCAGATGAACAGCTGTACGCCGTGCTGGGCAATGCCAGCGACGCCAAGCCGCTCGCCACCTGGCAAGGCACGGCTGCGGGGAAGATGCCGCGACCGATCTGGGTGGGCACGGCCTACGCTGACTGGGAGGAGGTCATGCCCTACGTTGGCGTCGTTGAGCCGAGCAGTGCTTTTCTCGATTGGATAGCCACCACCCAAGCGTCGGACTGGGGCTGGCTGGCGGTCTCATCCAGCCCGCTGGAGGTGGTGATCGCGCATTTGAAGGGGTTGACCCAGGTGTACTTGCCGGAAAGCCAGCCGGTGTTTTTGCGCTTCTGGGACGGCGCGCACCTTTTGCCGATGTTGCAGTCATTAGGCGACGAGGCGGCGCGCGTGTTGCCGGTGTTCCAGCGCTACCTGGTCAACGGCCAACCGCTGTCGGTGGCGCCCAAATCAGTCACTGCGGCCCCAACCAGTCCGTGGTGGCAGGTACCGGCATCGTTGCTGATGCATATGGCCCCGCAGTCACCGCAGGTGCTGGTCGACAACCTGTTGCAATGGCTCCAGGAACAGCGCCCTGACCTCTACACCGCGTTTACGCCAGCGACCTTGCAGCACAAGGTCGCCTACTTCGTACGCAGGCCGCAAGTCAGCCATGGCGCATTGGCTGATTACCTTGCCTCGCAACTCAGTTGAGCCCCTGGCAATAGCGTGACATCCGTGCCGCCTGCCGTGCGGCCCTGCACCTTTGCGTCGGTAGGAGGTAAACTTCGCCCCCTGCGCAGGAGCAACCATGAATTATCGTCACGCCTTTCACGCCGGCAACCACGCCGATGTCTTCAAACACCTGACCTTGACCCGCCTCATCGCCCTGATGTCGCGCAAGGAACAGCCGTTCGCCTACCTCGACACTCACGCAGGCATTGGCTTGTACGACTTGCAGGGCGACCAGGCCAACCGCACCGGTGAGTACCTGGAAGGCATCGCCCGCCTGTGGGGCGCAAGCGACCTGCCTCCGCTCACCGCCGACTACATGCGCGTGCTGCACGAGATGAACCCGGATGGCCAGTTGCGCTACTACCCGGGCTCGCCGGAACTGGCGCGCCGCCTCACGCGGCCCCAGGACCGTGTGCTGCTCAATGAGAAGCACCCGGAAGATGGCGTGCTGCTCAAGGACAACATGAAGGGTGATCGCCGCGTCAAAGTGCATCTGGGCGAGGGCTGGCATGTGCCACGGGCCTTGCTGCCGGTGCCGGAAAAGCGCGGGCTGATGCTGATCGACCCGCCGTTTGAAAAACTCGACGAAATGCAGCGTTGCGCGGCGTCCCTCAAGGAAGCCGTCAGCCGTATGCGCCAGACGGTCGCGGCGATCTGGTACCCGGTGAAAGACCAGCGCATGTTGCGCCGTTTCTACCAGGACCTGGCCGGTACCGGTGCGCCGAAGCTGCTGCGTGTGGAGTTGCTGGTGCATCCGCTGGACACGCCCAACACCCTCACCGGCTCGGGCCTGGCGATTGCCAACCCGCCGTGGGGCCTGGAAGAGGAATTGCGTGAATTGCTGCCATGGTTGTCCAAGCAACTGGGCCAGACCCAGGGTGGCTGGCAGATGGATTGGCTGATCGCCGAGTAACCGATCGTTCCCGCGCTCCGCGTGGTAACGCAGCCTGTGACGCTCCGCGTCACGATGTTAAAAGCGGACGCGGAGCGTCCAGGGCGGCATTCCCACGCGGAGCGTGGGAATGATCATGGCACAAGGGTCAGATCGGGCACGTCACGCCAGTGCCGCCGATCCCACAGTAACCCTGGGGATTCTTCGCCAGGTACTGCTGGTGATACGCCTCGGCGAAGTACACCGTCGGGGCCTCTTCGATTTCCGTGGTGATTTCACCCAGGCCGGCCTTGCTCAGCTCTTGCTGATAAGCCTCGGCACTGGCTTTGGCCGCCGCCAATTGCTCCGGCGTGGTGGCGTAGATCACCGAGCGGTACTGGCTGCCGATGTCGTTGCCCTGGCGCATGCCCTGGGTCGGGTTGTGCAGTTCCCAGAACATCTTCAGCAGGTCTTCGTATTTCACCTTGGCCTGGTCATACACCACCAGCACCACTTCGCTGTGGCCGGTCAGGCCCGAGCAGACTTCTTCGTAAGTCGGGTTAGGCGTGAAGCCGCCGGCGTAGCCGACCACGGTGCTGACCACGCCGTCGCGCTGCCAGAACTTGCGTTCTGCGCCCCAGAAGCAGCCCAGGCCGAAGATCGCAAAGCCGACGTCATCCAGGAACGGGCCCAGCAGTGGGTTGCCGTTGACGAAGTGCGTTTCCGGTAACTTCATCGGGGTTTCACGACCAGGCAACGCTTGTTCTTGAGTAGGCAGCACGTTTTTGTTCACCAGAATTTCCGAGCGCAAGACCATGATCAGTCCTCTCGTCAGGTTGAGTAACAGTAAATTGTCAGACAGCCAGTGTGCCCGAGTGTTACAGCGCTGTCAGGCGATTGGCCCGCGCGGGTAGCGTTTAAGCCTCTGCATCAGCTCGGCACCCGGGATCGGGCGGTCGAACAGGTAGCCCTGGCCCACGTCGCAACGGTGCCGGCGCAGGAACGCCAACTGCTCAGCGGTTTCGATGCCTTCGGCCACGACCTTGAGTTTGAGGTTGTGGGCCATGGCGATCACCGCCGAGGTGATTTCCATGTCGTCCTGGTTGTCCGGGATTTCATGGATAAAGCTGCGATCAATCTTAATGATGTCGATGGGGAATTTTTTCAAGTAGCTCAGCGACGAGTAACCGGTACCGAAGTCGTCCATCGCCAGGGTCAGGCCAAAGCTCTTGAGCTGGTCCAGTTGCAGGCGCGTATCTTCGGTGGCTTCCAGCAGCAAGCCTTCGGTCAGCTCCAGCTCCAGCAGGTTGGCCGGCAGCTGTTCCTCCTTGAGGATGGTGGCAATCGAGGCCACCAGGTCCGGGTCGGAGAATTGCTTGGGCGACAGGTTGATGGCCACCTGCAAGTTGCCCAGGCCTGCGGCCGTCAATTGGCGGCTCATGCGGCAGGCCTGGCGCGCGATCCATTTACCGATGGGGATGATCAGCCCGGTTTCTTCAGCCACGCTGATGAACTGGTCGGGGCGGATCATGCCTTTTTCCGGGTGGTTCCAGCGCAACAGTGCTTCCATGCCCAGCAGGCGACCGCTGCGCAGGCATAGCTTGGGCTGGTAGAACACGTCCAGCTCGTTCTGGGTCAGGGCACGGCGCAGATTGTTTTCCACGAACAGCTTGTAGCTGGCCTCGGCATTCAGGGCTTCGGTGAACACCTGCACCTGGTGTTTACCGTTGGCCTTGGCCTTGTGCAGGGCCAGGCCGGCGTTGCGCATCAAGGTCTGTGGGTCGCGACCATGCAGCGGCGCACAGGCCAGGCCCACGGAGCCGGTGACGCTGATCAATTGGTTGTCGACGAACATCGGCTTGTCGAGGGTGGTCAGCAACTGGCTGGCCACCTGCTGGCCGGTCTCAAGGTCGGCGTCGTCCAACAGCACCGCGAATTCGTTGCTGGCAAAACGCGCCAGGCTGCCGCCGCTGCTCAAGCTGTTGCGCAGGCGGCGCGCCAGGCTGATCAGCAACTTGTCGCCGGTCTGGTGGCCGAGGCTGTCGTTGATGCGCTTGAAGTTGTCGATGTCCACCAACAGCAGGCTGATCGGGCTGTCGCTGTCGCGGGCAAAGCGCTCGTCGAGGTTGCGAATGAACGCGGGGCGATTGCCCAGGTTGGTCAGGTTGTCGGTGTAGGCCAGGCGTTCGATGCGCTGCTGCGCCAGCTTGGTCTGGGTGATGTCTTCGTAGATGCCGATGTAGTGGGTCAACTCGCGGTTGTCGCCATACACTTTGGAAATCGACAGCTGGCCCCAGTAGGGTTCCAGGTTCTTGCGGCGGCTCTTGAACTCGCCTTGCCAGCTGTTGCTTTTGGCCAGGGCCGAGGGCGCGTCGAACAGCAATTCGCTGAGGTTCTCCAGGGCTGGCAGTTGGGCCAGGCGATGGCCGTGGACTTCTTCGGCGCTGTACTGGGTGATCGCGGTGAAGCTGGGGTTGACGTACTCCACCACGCCGTCGCAATTGACCAGCAAGAACGCGTTGGCGCTTTGCTCTACCGCGCGCTGGAACAGGTGCAAGGCGCTGGTGGCAGTGCGGCGGTTGTGGTTGTTGATGACCTGGGCGAACTGGTCTGCCAACTCGCCGGCGAACGCGATTTCATCGGACTGCCAGGCGCGCGGGCTGCCACCTTGTTCCAGGCACAGCACGCCGACCACCTGGCCGTCTACACGGATGCTGGCGTCGAGCATCGCGTGGATGTCCTTGGCGCGCAGGCTTTCAGCCATTTCCCGGGTGCGTGGGTCGCGCATGGCGTGGGTGGCGTCGATGGCGCGGCTGGAGTGCAGGGCTTCCAGGTAATCCGGGAAGCCGCTGGCATCGATGGCTTCAGGCAGGTGGTGTTGTTGATCGGCGCGGTGATAGGCGGAGATCGGTACCAAGTGATGGCCTTCGAGGTTCCAGATGCTGGCGCAGTCGATCTGGTAAATGTCGCAGGCGCTGCGCGTGATCAGTTCAGCGGCTTCTTGCAGGGAGTTTGGCGTGGTGTAGCGTTGGCGCGCCAGCAGCAGGATCAGTTCCTGCTGGGCGCGCACTCGCTCCAGATGCTGCAACTGTTCCTGCTGTGCTCGCTGATTGAGCTCCAGGGCAATTTGCAGGCGGCTGTTCTGGTTTTCCAGGTCGACCGTCGGGGCGGGTGCGCTGTTCTCGCTGAACAGCCCCTCGACCACCATCAGGTAGCCGCGCACCAGGTGGCGGTTGTGTTGTTTGTAGGCCTCGCCCATTTCCAGCACGCTCAGCGGGCCGTCATGGGTGTGCAGGGTATAGCGCACCAGATAATGGGGGCTGTGGGCCAGTTGTTGCTGGATCGCATCGTGCAACTGGTAGCGCGCCTGGGGTTCCATCAGGCTGGCGTAGGGCGTGCCGATCAAGGCGCAGAGTTCAACCGCCGGCAGGCCGAACTGGCGTTCGCAATTGGGATCGAGGTAGAGCAGGGCCCAGCTTGCCTCATTAAGCCGCTCGAAACGCAGCATACCGAGGCGCGAAGGCACCGGTAATTGCGTCACTACCTCGGCCGCCATACGGGCGACATCGGGTTGGCTTTTCATGGGGAAACTCGCTTGGGAAAATGCGCACTGCGCTGGGCTCACGCCCTCTTGACTGTCGACTGCGGCAAGGTTGCATCATGCAGGACGCAGTGACAAGAGAGGATGAAGGCTAAGTGCTATAAGCCTGTTATCGGCCGCGCGAGGGATTTCTGTAATTGGGGTGATCGATGGTTCACGTCTGTTCTCTGTAGGAGCGAGGGGGACGCCTAGTTCTTGCTCGCGAAAAACGCCAGGGCACCGCGTTTATCCAGAAGACCCGCGTCATCGTTGACGATCTTCGCGAGCAAGCTCGCGTCTACAAAAACACAGGCAAAAAAAGCCCCGCCAAGTGGCGGGGTTGAGGTACGAGCGTGGCGCTCGGAAATCGGTGTGGCAAGGACCTTCCCGGTAACAGGAAGGCCCTGCGACTTACAGCAGGATGGTGCGGATGTCGTTCAGCAACTGGCTCAGGCGCTGGGTGAAGCGCGCAGCCGCGGCGCCGTTGATCACGCGGTGATCGTAGGACAGCGACAGTGGCAGCATCAGCTTGGGTTGGAACGCTTTACCGTCCCACACAGGCTGGATGGTGGCCTTGGACACACCCAGGATCGCCACTTCCGGCGCGTTGACGATTGGCGTGAAGCCAGTACCGCCAATGTGGCCGAGGCTGGAGATGGTGAAGCAGGCGCCCTGCATGTCGTCCGGGGTGAGCTTCTTGTCGCGGGCCTTGGCAGCCAGCGCAGCCGCTTCGCCAGCGAGCTGCAGCAGGCTCTTCTGGTCGACGTTCTTGATGACCGGTACCAGCAGGCCATCCGGGGTGTCGACCGCAAAGCCGATGTGCACGTACTTCTTGCGAATGATCGCCTTGCCGCTTGGCGCCAGCGAGCTGTTGAAGTCCGGCAGTTCCTTGAGCAGGTGTGCACAGGCCTTGAGCAGCAGTGGCAGTACGGTCAGCTTCACGCCGGCCTTCTCGGCCACGGCTTTCTGCGCAACGCGGAACGCTTCCAGGTCGGTGATATCGGCCTGGTCGAATTGGGTCACGTGCGGGATGTTCAACCAGCTGGCATGCAGGCCTGCCGCGCCGATTTGCATCAGGCGGGTCATCGGCACTTCTTCGGTTTCGCCGAAGCGGCTGAAGTCCACGGTACGGATCGGCGGAATGCCCGAACCACCGGTAGCGCCGCCGGCAGCCGGAGCTTCCTTGGCTTTTTGCATCATGGTTTTGACGTAAACCTGCACGTCTTCCTTCAGCACACGGCCGTGCGGGCCGCTGGCTGCAACAGCGCTCAGCTCGACGCCGAATTCACGGGCCAACTGACGCACGGCTGGGCCGGCGTGAACCTTGGCACCGCTTGGCGCAGGTGCAGCCGCCGCAGGGGCGGGCGCAGCTTCGGCTTTTGCGGCCGGCGCAGGGGCAGCAGCGGCAGGTGCCGCTTCAGCCTTGACCGCCGGAGCAGCAGCCGGTGCTGGTGCGGCGGCTGGCGCAGCACCTTGTACTTTTAGCTTGAGGATGAAGTCACCGGTGCCGACTTCGTCTTCCAGCTTGACCGCGATGCTTTCCACTACGCCGGCAGCCGGCGATGGGATCTCCATGGAGGCCTTGTCGGACTCCAGGGTGATCAGCGACTGGTCGGCTTCGACGGTGTCGCCGACCTTGACCAGCAGCTCGATGATCTTGGCCTTGCCCGACGAGCCGATGTCCGGGACGTGAATGTCCTGGACGGTCGCGGCGGCAGGTGCGGCGGCCGGGGCTGGAGCAGCCTCGGCAGCGGCAGGCTTTTCAGCAGCAGGTGCAGGTGCAGCGGCGGCCGGAGCCGCGGCCGCAGGGGCTGCATCAGCAGCGCCTTCGATTTCCAGTTCCAGCAGTTCGTCGCCTTCTTTCAGGCGGTCGCCCAGCTTCACTTTCAGGCTCTTGACCACGCCGGCCTTGGGAGCAGGGATTTCCATGCTCGCTTTGTCCGACTCCAGGGTCAGGATGCTCTGGTCGGCTTCGACGGTGTCGCCGACCTTCACAAACAGCTCGATTACTTCACCTTCACCGCTGCCGATGTCAGGTACGCGAATGAGTTCGCTCACAAAAAATCTCCTCAGCAGTCCAGTGGGTTGCGTTTTTCCGGGTTGATCCCGAACTTGACGATAGCGTCAGCCACCACCTTAGGTTCGATCTCACCACGGTCAGCCAAGGCTTCCAGGGCTGCCAACACCACGAAGTGACGGTCGACTTCGAAGAAGTGACGCAGCTTCTTGCGGCTGTCACTGCGGCCGAAACCATCGGTGCCCAGGACTTTGAATTCCTTGGACGGGACCCACTGGCGAATTTGTTCAGCAAACAGTTTCATGTAGTCGGTAGAGGCAATGACTGGACCCTTACGGCCGGCCAGGCACTCTTCGACGTAGCTCTTGGCTGGCTTCTGGCCAGGGTGCAGACGGTTGCTGCGCTCCACGGCCAGGCCGTCGCGGCGCAGTTCGTTGAAGCTGGTGACGCTCCATACGTCGGCACCGACGTTGAACTCGTCGCGCAGGATCTTCGCCGCTTCACGCACTTCACGCAGGATGGTGCCGGAGCCCATCAGCTGTACGTGGTGCGCCGCTTCCTTGGTGTCTTCTTCGAGCAGGTACATGCCCTTGATGATGCCTTCTTCCACACCGGCCGGCATGGCTGGCTGCTGGTAGGACTCGTTCATCACGGTGATGTAGTAGAAAACGTCCTGCTGCTCTTCGGTCATCTTCTTCATGCCGTCCTGGATGATCACCGCCAGCTCATAGCCGTAGGTTGGATCAAAGGTGCGGCAGTTCGGGATGGTGGCAGCCAGGATGTGGCTGTGACCGTCTTCGTGTTGCAGGCCTTCGCCGTTCAGCGTGGTGCGGCCGGCGGTACCGCCGATCAGGAAGCCACGGGTACGGCTGTCGCCTGCTGCCCAGGCCAGGTCGCCGATACGCTGGAAGCCGAACATCGAGTAGAAGATGTAGAACGGCAGCATTGGCTGGTTGTGGCTGGAGTACGAAGTACCGGCAGCGATGAAGGAGCTCATGGCGCCCGCTTCGTTGATGCCTTCTTCGAGGATCTGGCCCTTCTTGTCTTCCTTGTAGAACATCACCTGGTCTTTATCGACTGGCTCGTAGAGCTGGCCGACGGAGGAGTAGATGCCCAACTGACGGAACATGCCTTCCATACCGAAGGTACGGGCTTCGTCCGGGATGATCGGGACGATGCGCGGGCCGATGTCCTTGTCCTTGACCAATTGCGCGAGGATACGCACGAAGGCCATGGTGGTGGAGATTTCACGGTCGCCCGAGCCGTCAAGGATAGCCTTGAGGGTGCTCAGGTCTGGCGTCGGCACGCTGAAGCTGTTGGCGCGGCGCTGTGGCACGAAACCGCCCAGTGCAGTGCGGCGCTCGCTCAGGTAGCGGGCTTCGGCGCTGTTTGGCTCTGGCTTGAAGAACGGCAGGTTCTCCAGCTCTTCGTCCTTGACCGGGATGTCGAAGCGGTCGCGGAACAACTTCAGGCTGTCGACATCGACTTTCTTGGTGTTGTGCGCGGTGTTCTTCGCTTCGCCGGCACCGGTGCCATAACCCTTGATGGTCTTGGCCAGGATGACGGTGGGTTGTTCTTTGTGGTTGACCGCTTCGTGGTACGCCGCGTAGACCTTGTACGGGTCGTGGCCGCCACGGTTGAGCTTCCAGATCTCGTCGTCGGACAGGTCGGCAACCATCGCCTTGAGTTCAGGCGTGTTGAAGAAGTGCTCACGGACGAACGCGCCGTCTTTGGCTTTGTAGTTCTGGTATTCGCCGTCGATGACTTCGTCCATGCGACGCTGCAGGATACCGTCGACGTCCTTGGCCAGCAGTGGGTCCCAGAAGCGGCCCCAGATGACTTTGGTCACGTTCCACTGAGCACCGCGGAACACGCCTTCGAGTTCCTGGATGATCTTGCCATTGCCGCGAACCGGGCCGTCGAGGCGCTGCAGGTTGCAGTTGATGACGAAGATCAGGTTGTCGAGCTTCTCGCGGCCGGCCAGGGAAATGGCACCCAGGGATTCCGGCTCGTCGCACTCGCCGTCGCCGAGGAAGCACCAGACTTTCTGCTTGCCTTCGGGGATGAAACCACGGGCTTCCAGGTACTTCATGAAGCGTGCCTGGTAGATCGCCTGGATTGGGCCCAGACCCATGGAAACGGTTGGGAACTGCCAGAAATCAGGCATCAGCCAAGGGTGCGGGTAGGACGACAGGCCCTGACCGTCGACTTCCTGGCGGAAGTTGTTCATTTGTTCTTCGCTGATGCGACCTTCCATGAACGCACGGGCGTAGACGCCTGGCGAGGTGTGGCCCTGGAAGTAGATCAGGTCGCCGCCGTGTTCGTCGGTCGGGGCCTGGAAGAAGTAGTTGAAGCCGATGTCATACAGGGTTGCGCTGGAAGCGAAGCTGGAGATGTGACCGCCCAGGTCCGAATCTTTCAAGTTCGTGCGCATTACCATCGCCATGGCGTTCCAACGTACCAGCGAGCGAATGCGGCGTTCCATGAACAGGTCGCCAGGCATGCGTGCTTCGTGGGTAACGGGGATGGTGTTGCGGTATGGCGTAGTGATGGCGTAAGGCAGTTGCGAGCCGCTGCGGGTCGCGAGTTCGCCCATACGGGTCATCAGGTAGTGAGCACGGTCTTCGCCTTCTTTGTCGAGAACCGATTCCAGGGCGTCCAGCCATTCCTGGGTTTCGACGGGATCGAGGTCTTGCATGGCTTGCTCCAGGGCGGAAAGGCTACCAGAATCGGTTGCCTGAAGTTTGCGACTGGCCTTGTGGGCAGACGACATAAATTCTTGGATGGCCGAAGGTTGCTTCGGCGTCCTGTAGTTTTACTACAAATCGTCGGCCATTTCAGCCTTTCGAATGTATATACGAGTAGTAAAACTACACAAGACTGAGCGTATGGCTCGGTCTTGCTGGTGAGCATAATCGTTATTGTTGGTCTATTGCGAACAAGAAAAGGTGAAACTTTGATGTTGCCTGCCAAGATTAATTTAATTTCAGCTATTTCTAACCTTTGTTCGACAGTCCTTCACCGAGCATGGCTCTTGCCTTCACAACTACACGCCATTTACACGCCGATCAAGGATAGACCATGAGCCTTCCAACGCTGGCCGAACTGCCGGCCATTCTGTTGCCTTACGCCAGCCGGGCCGAGCAGTCATTTCGTGACGCAGTGGCCGCGCTGGACGACGATCATGGCCTTTCTGCGTGGACGCCGCAACGGTGGGCCGACTTCGCTCGCGTGTGCGCCGCCAGTGATTTCGTCATTGAACAGAGTGTTCGTGACCCTTTGATGTTGCTTGAACTGGCGGCCTGGGGCGAGCTGGACCGCGGCTTTGCGCCCGGCGAGCTGTGCAGCCAGATAGCTGGTGCCGTGCAACAGGCCGAAACAGAAGATGAACTGGGCCGTGCGCTACGCCGCCAACGCACGCGCCAGCAGGTGCGCATCATCTGGCGCGACCTCACACGGCAGGCTGATCTGGTGCAAACCTGTCGCGATCTGTCCGACATGGCCGACGCCTGCATCGACCAGGCCTATCAATGGCTGTACCAGCGCCACTGCGCCCAGTTCGGCACGCCGACCGGCGCACGCAGCGGCGAGGCACAGCACATGGTCATCCTCGGCATGGGCAAGCTCGGTGCAGTGGAGCTGAACCTGTCGTCGGATATCGACTTGATCTTCGCTTATCCCGAAGGTGGTGAAACGGTGGGCGTGAAGCGCGCCCTGGATAATCAGGAGTTCTTTATTCGCCTGGGTCAAAAACTGATCAAGGCCCTGGACCCGATGACCGTCGACGGTTTTGTCTTCCGCGTCGACATGCGCCTGCGTCCCTACGGTTCGGCCGGCGCCCTGGTGCTCAGCTTCAACGCGCTGGAGCAGTACTACCAGGACCAGGGCCGGGACTGGGAGCGCTACGCCATGATCAAGGCGCGGGTGGTGGCCGGGGACCAGGCGGCTGGCGCGCAACTGCTCGACATGCTGCGCCCGTTTGTCTATCGCCGTTATCTGGACTTCTCGGCCATCGAAGCGCTGCGCACCATGAAGCAACTGATCCAGCAGGAAGTGCGGCGCAAGGGCATGGCCGACAATATCAAGCTGGGCGCGGGCGGCATTCGTGAGGTGGAATTTATCGCCCAGGCATTCCAGCTGATCCATGGCGGCCGCGACCTCAGCCTGCAGCAACGCCCGCTGTTGAACGTGCTGGGCACGCTGGAAGGCCAGGGTTATTTGCCCGCGGCGGTGATCAGCGAGCTGCGCAGCGGTTACGAGTTCCTGCGCTACACCGAACATGCGATCCAGGCGATTGCCGACCGCCAGACGCAAATGCTGCCGGACAGCCCCGAAGACCAGGCACGCATTGCCTTTATGCTGGGCTTTAGTGACTGGGCCGCGTTCCATGAGCGCCTGATGTACTGGCGTGGCCGTGTGGACTGGCACTTTCGCCAAGTGATTGCCGACCCTGATGAAGAAGAGGGCGAAGAAAGCGAATTGGTGGTCGGCGGTGAATGGTTGCCACTGTGGGAGGAATCCCAGGATGACGATGCCGCGTGCCGCCAACTGAGTGAAGGCGGTTTCGCCGATGCCCCCAAGGCCCTCAAGGCCTTGGCCAGCCTGCGCGCCAGCCCGCAGTTGCGCGCCATGCAGCGCCTGGGGCGTGAGCGCCTGGATGCGTTCATCCCACGCCTGCTGGCCCAGGCCGTTGAACATGCCAACCCAGACCTGGTGCTGGAGCGCGTGTTGCCGCTGGTGGAAGCCGTGGCCCGGCGTTCGGCCTACCTGGTGTTGCTGACCGAGAACCCCGACGCCCTGCGTCGCCTGCTGACATTGTGCGCAGCCAGCCCGTGGATCGCCGAACAGATCACCCGTTTCCCGCTGTTGCTCGATGAATTGCTCAACGAAGGCCGCTTGTTCAAGCCGCCGCTGGCGCCGGAACTGGCCGCTGAGTTGCGCGAGCGCCTCACGCGCATTCCCGAAGATGACCTTGAGCAGCAGATGGAAGCCTTGCGCCATTTCAAACTGGCGCACCGCCTGCGGGTGGCCGCTTCCGAAATCGCTGGCAGCCTGCCGTTGATGAAGGTCAGCGACTACCTCACCTGGCTGGCCGAAGCCATTCTTGAACAAGTGCTGGCCCTGGCCTGGCGCCAGACCGTCGCCCGCCACGGCTCGCCGCAGCGCCTGGACGGCACCCTGTGCGATCCTGGGTTCATCATTGTCGGTTATGGGAAAGTCGGCGGCATCGAACTGGGGCATGGTTCGGACCTGGACCTGGTGTTTATCCATGACGGCGACCCCCAGGCCGAGACGGACGGTGCCAAGCCGATCGATGGCGCACAATTCTTTACACGCCTGGGCCAGCGCATCATTCACCTGCTGACCACCCAGACCAACTCTGGCCAGCTGTATGAAGTGGACATGCGCCTGCGACCTTCCGGCGCATCCGGCTTGTTGGTGAGTTCCCTGGGGGCGTTTGATCGCTATCAACAAAATGAAGCCTGGACCTGGGAACATCAGGCCCTGATCCGTGCGCGGGTACTGGTGGGCAGCCAGGATGTGGGCCAGGCGTTCGAGCAGGTACGGGCTAACGTGTTGGGGCGTGAGCGGGACTTGGAGAAGCTGCGCCAGGAGGTCAGCGAGATGCGTGCCAAGATGCGTGACAACCTGGGCACCAAGGCCACGACTGCCGGCAGGGGCGCCAATGCCTTCGAGGCCACGGCGCTGTTCGACCTCAAGCAGGACGCCGGAGGTATCGTCGATATTGAATTTATGGTGCAATACGCGGCTTTGGCGTGGTCTGCGCAACATCCATCGTTGCTGCGCTACACCGACAATATCCGCATTTTGGAGGGCCTGGAGCAGGTCGGGCTGATGCCCGCCGCCGATGCCCATTTGCTGCGTGAAGTGTACAAGGCTTATCGCTCAGCCGCGCACCGCCAGGCTTTGCAGAACGAGGCCGGTACGGTAGCCGGGGACCAGTTCGCCGACGAGCGGCGACAGGTGATGCGAATCTGGCAGGCGCTGGGCTTAAATTGAAACTCGACTGATTGGCGACGCCAATTTTCATATGGGATGCGGATTAATGTGGGAGCCGGGCTTGCCCGCGATGCAGGCGCCTCGGTTTATCAGGGATACCGAGGTGATGCGATCGCAGGCAAGCCAGCTCCCACATAAAGATGCTCCCTGGCGCACCGCGATCTACAGTTATTATCGAGGCGGGGAGGCATAGGCCTCCCCGCATCGTTTGTGGAAACTACATGAATATTCTGATCGTTGGGCCCAGTTGGGTCGGTGACATGGTGATGGCACAGACACTGTTTCAGTGCCTGCGCCTGCGCTATCCAGACTGCCAGATCGACGTGCTCGCCCCTGAGTGGAGCCGGCCGATCCTCGAGCGCATGCCAGAGGTGCGTAAGGCCTTGAGCTTCCCGCTCGGCCACGGCGCCCTTGAGTTGGCGACCCGCCGACGTATCGGCAAGTCCATGGCGGGCCAGTACGACCAGGCGATCCTGCTGCCTAACTCGCTGAAGTCGGCGCTGGTGCCGTACTTTGCCGGTATCCCCAAGCGCACCGGCTGGCGCGGCGAGTTTCGCTATGTGCTGCTCAACGACGTGCGCACCCTGGATAAAGCCCGTTACCCGTTGATGATCGAACGCTTTATGGCTTTGGCCTACGAGCCGGGCACTGAACTGCCCAAGCCGTACCCGCGCCCCAGCTTGCAGATCGACCCGGTGACCCGCGACGCGGCGCTGGCCAAGTTCGGCCTGACCCTGGATCGGCCCGTATTGGCCTTGTGCCCGGGCGCCGAATTTGGCGAGTCCAAGCGCTGGCCGTCGGAGCATTACGCCAAAGTCGCCGAAACCAAGATCCGCGAAGGCTGGCAGGTGTGGTTGTTCGGCTCCAAGAACGATCATTCGGTGGGTGAAGACATTCGTCAGCGCTTGATCCCCGGCCTGCGTGAAGAGGCGGTGAACCTCAGTGGCGACACGTCCCTGGCCGAGGCCATCGACCTGTTGTCGTGCGCCGACTCGGTGGTGTCCAACGACTCCGGCCTGATGCATGTGGCGGCGGCGCTGAATCGTCCGCTGGTGGCCGTGTACGGCTCCACATCCCCAGGCTTCACTCCGCCGTTAGCCGACAAGGTCGAAGTGGTGCGCCTGGGCCTGGATTGCAGCCCGTGCTTTGACCGTACTTGCCGCTTCGGCCACTACAACTGCCTGCGCCAGTTGCTGCCCCAGCCGGTAACCGATGCCCTGCAGCGTTTGCAGGGCGACGTGGTCGAGGTTCATTGAGTTGCGGGTTCTGGTAATCAAGACCTCATCCCTGGGCGACGTGATCCATGCCTTGCCGGCCCTCACCGACGCAGCGCGGGCGATTCCCGGCATTCGGTTCGACTGGGTGGTGGAAGAAGGCTTTGCCGAAATCCCCACCTGGCACCCGGCGGTCGACAAGGTGATTCCGGTGGCGATTCGCCGCTGGCGCAAGAACCTCTGGCAAACCATCAAGAGCGGTGAATGGCGGCGCTTCAAGCAGGCGGTGCAGTCGACTAAATACGACCTGGTGATCGACGCCCAGGGCTTGCTCAAAAGCGCCTGGCTGACGCGCTATGTGCGGGCGCCCATCGCTGGCTTCGACAAAGACTCTGCGCGTGAACCCCTGGCTGCGCGCTTTTATTCCCGGCGCCTGGCCGTGGCCCGTGGGCAGCATGCGGTGGAGCGCTTGCGCCAGCTGTTTGCCGTGGCCCTGGGCTACGACCTGCCCCAACGCCTGGGCGACTACGGCCTGAGCGTTGAAAAGCTGCTCGGCCTGCCGCCGAAAAAACCGTTCGTATTGCTGTTGCATGGCACCACTTGGGACACCAAGCACTGGCCCGAAGCCTATTGGCGCGAGCTGGCCGAACGCATGGGCCGCCTGGGCGTGGACGTAAAGCTGCCGTGGGGCAACGCCGCCGAAAAGGCGCGGGCCGAACGCCTGGCCCTCGGCCTGCCCAACACCGAAGTGTTGCCCAAGCTCAACCTGGCGGGCGTTGCCCGTGTCTTGGCGAGCGCCCGTGCCTGCGTGGCCGTCGACACCGGCCTTGGCCACTTGGCGGCGGCATTGGACGTGCCGACCATTTCCCTGTTTGGCCCCACCAACCCAGGCCTTACCGGTGCCTACGGCAAAGGCCATATTCACTTGGCCAGCGACTGGCCGTGCGCGCCTTGCCTGCAAAAACAGTGCACTTATCAACCCACTGCCGACGACCTGCGGCGGTTCGACATCGCCCGCGAGTCGCCCCTGTGCTTCACGCGCTTGAACCCTGAGCGTGTTGCAAGCCGGCTGAGCACGTTGTTACTGGCCGAGGAGCAGCACTGATGCAACTGGCTTTTGTTCTGTACAAGTACTTCCCTTTCGGTGGCCTGCAGCGCGACTTCATGCGCATCGCCCTGGAATGCCAGCAGCGCGGCCACAGCATTCGGGTGTACACCCTGATCTGGGAAGGTGATATCCCGCCAGGCTTTGAAGTGCTGGTGGCGCCGGTCAAGGCCTTGGTCAACCACCGTCGCAACGAAAAGCTCTACGCCTGGATCCAGGCCGACCTGGCCAAGCGCCCAGTGGACCGCGTGGTGGGCTTCAACAAGATGCCGGGGCTGGACCTGTACTTTGCCGCCGACGGTGTGTTCGAGGACAAGGCCCAGACCCTGCGCAACCCGATGTATCGCTGGTTCGGGCGCTACAAGCACTTTGCCGAATACGAGCGCGCCGTGTTCGATAAAAACGCCAAGACGCAGATCATGGTGTTGTCTGAGCACCAGCAGCAGCTGTTTACCCAGTATTACGGCACCCAGGCCGAGCGTTTTCACCTGTTGCCACCGGGTATTGCCCGCGACCGCCGCGCCCCGCCGAACGCCGCCGAAATCCGCGCCGAGTTCCGCGCTGAATTCGGCTTGGCCGAGGATGATCTGCTGTTGGTGCAGATCGGTTCGGGGTTCAAGACCAAGGGCGTCGACCGCAGCCTCAAGGCGCTGGCTGCTCTGCCTTCGCGGCTGAAGAAACGCACCCGGCTATTTGTAATCGGCCAGGACGACCCCAAAGTATTCCAATTGCAGAGCGCGGCGCTGGGCCTGGGCGACCAGGTGCAGTTCTTCAAGGGCCGCAATGATATTCCGCGTTTCCTGCTGGGGGCGGACCTGTTGATTCACCCTGCGTACAACGAGGCGGCCGGCATGGTGCTGGTCGAAGCGGTGGTCGCCGGCCTCCCTGTACTGGTGAGCCAGGTGTGCGGCTATGCGTTCTACATCGACAAGGCCCAGAGCGGCCGGGTGTTGGACGAGCCGTTCGAGCAAACCCAGCTCAACCAGTATCTGGTCGATATGCTCGACGACCCACAAGCGCGTGCGACCTGGAGTCGCAATGGTCTGGCCTTCGCCGAGACGGCCGACCTCTTTAGCATGCCGCAGTACGCTGCGGACCTGATTCTGGCGGAGCCAAACCGATGAAGTTGATTCTAGCCGAACCCTTCAAGACCCTCTGGGCCGGACGCGATGCGTTCGCCGAGGTCGAGAAGCTGGAAGGCCAGGTGTTCCGCGAGCTGGCCGCTCGCCGTACGTTGCGTACGGTGGTCGAGGGCCAGCCTTATTTTGTGAAGATCCACCGTGGGATCGGCTGGGGCGAAATCCTCAAGAACCTGGTCACCGCCAAATTACCGGTGTTGGGCGCGGGCCAGGAGTGGGTGGCGATCCAGCGCTTGCAGGCGCTTGGCGTACCGACCATGACCGCCGTGGCGTTCGGTGAAAAAGGCAGCAACCCGGCCGACCAGCATTCGTTCATCATCACCCAGGAACTGACCCCCATCATCAGCCTGGAAGACCTGACCCTGGACTGGGTCAAGCAACCGCCCGTGCCGGCCATCAAGCATGCCTTGATCCTTGAGCTGGCGCGTACCGTGGGCGCGATGCACCGCGGCGGCGTCAACCACCGTGACTGCTACCTGTGCCATTTCCTGCTGCACACCGACCGGCCTATCAGCGTCGACAACCTCAAGCTGTCGGTGATCGACCTGCACCGTGCCCAGGTACGTGCGACGATCCCCGTGCGTTGGCGCAACAAAGACCTGGCCGGCCTGTATTACTCCGCGTTGGAGATCGGCTTGACCCAGCGCGACAAGCTGCGTTTTCTCAAGGCCTACTTCCAGCAGCCGCTGCGCCAGATCCTGGCAGAGCAAACCGCGCTGTTGTCTGCGCTGGAACGCATGGCAGCAAAGCTGTATGCGCGTAAACAGCGATATGGGGATGCGATCTGATGGCGGGTTGGAATCTGGAACCTGCCTACGCCGCCCTGGCGGATGACTTTGGAAGCCTGGACGCGGTGTTCGCCCTGCAAGGCGAGCGGCTGACCCGCGACCCGTTGTCGGAAGTGATCCGGGTGGAGCGTGGCGGGGTCAATTATTACGTCAAGCGCTACGTAGGTGCCGGCAAGGGCCTGCGTCGTTACCTGGGCAGGCCGCGGGTGAAGTCCGAATGGCAGAACCTCAAGCGCTTCGCCAAGTGGGGCATCCCTACCGCCGACGTGGTGGCCTGGGGCCTGGACCGTAAGGGCCTGGCCTATAACCGTGGCGCCATGATCACCCGCGAACTGCCCAAGACCGAAGATCTGTCGGTGCTGGCCGAGCGTCACGATGAGCGCCTCAAAGACCCCCGGTGGGTCGATGGCATCAGCCGCCAGCTCGCCGAATACACGCGCACCATGCACGATCACCGCTTCACCCATAACGACTTGAAGTGGCGCAATCTGCTGGTGGACGACCAACGCACCCTGTACCTGATCGACTGCCCCAACGGTGATTTCTGGCGCGGTTTCTGGCTCAAGTACCGCATCACCAAAGACCTGGCCTGCCTGGACAAAGTCGCCAAGTATCACTTGTCGGCCACCCAGCGCCTGCGCTTCTACCTGCAATATCGTCAGCGCGCGCACCTGACCGCGTCGGACAAACAGCGAATTCGCCATGTGGTGAAGTTTTTCGAGGGACGCGAATGAGTGACTTCCTGGCGGCCGAAGACCGCGCTCTGCTTGAGCGCAACGGCCTGGCGACCTTCGACGCGCTGTGGGCCAAGCAATTGGATGCAGTGGACGAGCCGAACACCAGCGGCGACGGTTGGAGCAGTGTGTATCGCCTGGAGCTTGAGGGGCAGGGTTACTACCTCAAGCGCCAGAGCAACTACCTCACGCGCACCTTGCACCGCCCGTTCGGCGAGCCGAGTTTTGCCCGCGAGTTTCGCAACATCAGCCTGTATCGAAAGCTCGGTATACCGGCCCTGCAAGCGGCGTTCTTCGGTGAACGCAAGGTCAAGGGCGAGCGCCGGGCGATGCTGCTCACCCGTGCGCTGGATGGCTGGAATGACCTGGACTCGTTGCTGGAGCAGTGGTCGCAATTGAGCGCAGCCCAGCACAGTGCGATCCTGTTGGCGTGCGGCAAGCTGGCGCGTCATCTGCACAGCGTCGGGCAAGTGCATGGCTGTTTTTACCCCAAGCATATTTTCCTGCAGCCTGCCGGTGAGGGTTATGCCGCGCAGTTGATCGACCTGGAGAAAACCCGCCCGCTGCTGTTTGGCTGGCGTGACCGGGTCAAGGACCTGGAACCGCTGCTGCGCCGCGCGCCGCAATGGTCGGACGCGCAGGTGCGCCAATTGCTGGCGGCGTACCTTGAGCAGCCCGAGGACAGTGCCCTGGTGTCCACTTGGCACCAGCGCCTGACCGCGCGCCGCAGCCATAAGGAGAACCGCTGATGCGTTTATCCGAGCTGAAAACGGCTGGGCGTACCCCCGGCCTGCCACTGACCCTCGACCTGGCGGATGCCGCCGGCCCTGGGCAATTGCAATTGCTGAGCCTTTTGCGGGTGTTGCCGGGGCAGCGCTATGTGGGCGCCGCCGTGTGGCGGGGTCGCCCGGTGTTGGCCAAGTTGTTGGTGGGCAACAAGGCGGCGCGGCATTTTCAGCGTGAGCTTACGGGGGTGCGCCTGTTGGCTGAGCAGGGCCTGACCACGCCGTTGCTGCTGGCCGATGGCTTGCAGGACGGCGAGGGCGGTTGGCTGCTGTTTGAATTTATCGAGGGGGCCCAAAGCCTGTCCGACGCTTGGCTCGCCGTCGAAAACCTGCCGCCGTTGGCGGACGAACAAACCGCTGTGCTCGCCGAAGCGCTGGGCGCGATTGCCCAGATGCATGCCAAGGGCCTGTGGCAAGAAGACCTGCACCTGGACAACCTGCTGCGCAAGGATGGCAAGCTGTATTTGATCGATGGCGCCGGTATTCGTGTCGAAGAGGCGGGCAAGCCGTTGTCGCGCAATCGAGTGCTGGAGAACCTCGGTGTGTTCTTCGCCCAACTGCCCAAGAACCTCGAGCCCTTTACCGAAGAGTTGCTGGTGTATTACTTGCTGGCCAACGGCGAACACGCCTTGCCAATGCAAGCCTTGGAAAAGCAGGTGCGTAAAGTCAGCGCCTGGCGTTTGAGAGACTACCTGGACAAGACCGGCCGCGAATGCACGCTGTTCAGCGTGGTGCGCGGCGCTTTTGGCTTGCGTGCGATCCGCCGCGAAGAAGAAGCCGCCATGGTGCCGGTGCTGGAGCAGGCCGATGCGTTGCTCGACCAGGGTCACCTGTACAAGACCGGTGGCGCGGCGAGCGTGGCCAAGGTCGACGTGGCTGGCCGGCCGCTGGTGATCAAACGCTACAACATCAAGGGCTTTGCCCATTGGCTCAAGCGCTTCTGGCGCCCGAGCCGCGCCTGGCACTCCTGGCGCGAAGGCAACCGCCTGGCCTTCCTGGGCTTCGCCACGCCCAAGCCGCTGGCGGTGCTGGAGAAACGGTTCCTGTGGTTGCGCAGCCGTGCCTACCTGGTCACCGAATACCTGCCTGGGCCAGACATCATCGAGCGCTTTGCGCCGTATGTTGAAAGCGGCGATGCGCCCGAGAGCGAATTGCAGGCGCTGGACCAGTTGTTTGCCGAGCTGATCCGCGAGCGCATCAGCCATGGGGATTTCAAGGGCCATAACCTGTTCTGGAGCGACGGGCGCTGGGCGATGATTGACCTGGATGCGATGTGCCAGCACGGTTCGCTGTCCAGCTTCGCCCCTGCGTATGCCAAAGACCGTGCGCGATTTATGCGTAACTGGCCGCAGGGCAGTGCGCTGTACCAGGTGATTGACCAGCGCTTGCCCAAAGAGGCGGGTGTCGGCAGTTAAATCTATCGCGGGCAAGCCCGCTCCCACACTTGATCTGTGAACGCGGTCAAAATGTGGGAGCGGGCTTGCCCGCGATGGCGCCCGTCCAGGCGCTGCATTCAGAACTGGTACTGCGCCCCAGCCCCCGCATACCACGACCGCCCCGGCGCGGCTTCGTAATAGCGACCATTGCCGTCGCCCACAATTACCGACCCCACATACTGGCGATCCAGCAGGTTATCCAGGCGCAAGGTCTGGTGAAAGGTCCAGTGCTCTACCTTCTGCACAAACCGTGCGCGCCAGTTGAAGACGCTGTAGGCCGGTGCGGCGTGTTGCTGGTTGGTGTCTTCTACGTAGACTTTGCTGCGGTACAGGCCCTCGATGGCGGTGCTGACCCAGTCCCGTGGTTTCCAGTTCAGTTCGGCGAACAGGGTAGTTTGTGGCACGCCGGGGAGGTAGTTGCCTTTGTCGATGGTGTTGGCGCCGCTGGCAAAGTCGCTGTCGTAGGTGGCGTGCAGGCGGGTGTAGGCGAGGCTGGTGCTCCAGTGCTCGCTCAGTTGGCTTTCAACGCCCAGTTCGAAGCCGCGGCGCAATGTGCGACCGGCGTTCTGGTAGCTGGTACGGCCACCGATGGATTGCTGCACCACCAGTTCGTCCTCGGTGGTGATCTGGAAAAGGGCGGCGTTGATCCGCGTGTTGTTCAGTTGCGCTTTCACACCCATTTCATATTGCGTACTTTCAGACGGCTTCAAGCCGAAGTTGAAGCCCTCGGCGTTGCCCGGTGCATAGGCCAGCTCGGCCTGGGTCGGGGTTTCAAAGCCTTTGCCTGCGCTGATGTAGCCATGCAGGTCGGGGGTGAACGCATACATCACGCTCATCGACGGTGTGTTTTTCTGGTAGGTCTTGTTGCCGCTGGCGTCGCCATTGCTGAGGAACTGGTCGTCAACGTCCATCTGCATCGTGCTGTGGCGTACGCCGGCTTGCAGGGTCCAGCGGTCGAGGGCCCAGTTGGCTTGGATATACGGGTCGAGGCTGCGAGCCGTGTCGATTTCGTCGCGGCGTAGTTGGCCTTTCACGCCCAGGGCATTGCCGCTGTAGTTCTGATAGCCATGGCGGCTGTCCTCGCTTTGGTCGAAGTCCAGGCCGGTAATGATCATCAGCTCGCCAGGCGCGCTTTCGATGGGCTGCATCCAGCGCACGCTGCCGCCGTAGAACTTTCGATCAAATTGCACCACGCCTCCGCCGCGTTCGTTGGCGGGCGTGCCCTTGGGGATCGACAGGTACTGAATCACACTACGGCGCCCAGTGTAGGTATTGACCTGCAAGGTGGCGCCACCGAAATACCGCTCGTAATTCATCCCCAATTGCTGATGATCGATACTTTTGCGCGTGTTGTAGTTCAGCGCATTGGCGCTCACCGAACGCGGGTCGGCCTTGTACGCTGCCCAGGTTTGTCCCAGCGGATCCTGCGTACCGTTCTGCTCCAGGCTGCTGTAGATCAGCGCCAGCTTGCTGTCGTCATCGGGCTGGAAATTGAGCTTGGCGAAGGTCTGGTCGCGGCGCGCGCTGCTGTGATCGCGGTAGCCGTTGGTGTCCATGCGCGAGGCGTCGAGCACAAACCCGGCGCCATTCGCCGCGCCCTCGGCGCTCAGGTGGTTCTTGTTCAGCCCGTCGCTGCCCACCAGGGTTTCGGCGCCGATACGAGGCGGGCCCTCGCCGACGCGGGAGAACATCTGGATCACGCCCCCGGCGTTGCTGCCATACAGCGTCGCCGCCGGGCCGCGCAGCACTTCGATGCGCTCGGCGGTGTCGAGGTTGAAGGTGGCGGCCTGACCCTGACCGTCCGGGGTACTGGCGGGAATGCCGTCGGCGATCAGCTTGATGCCGCGCACGCCGAATGCTGAACGGGCGCCGAAGCCTCGGGAAGAAATTTGCAGGTCCTGCGCATAGTTCTGGCGGTTCTGCACCACCAGGCCGGGCACGCGGGACAGGGCTTCGGAGGCGTTGATGCCGAGTTGGCCGTCACTGATCTGTTCGCGGCTGATGCCGTCCACGGAGTAGGGCAAATCAAACGTTGGGCTGGCGCTGCGCGAACCGGTGACCACGCTGGGGTCAAGTATCAGTGGCGAGTCCTCGCCTTGCGCTGTGGTGCTCAAGGCCAGCAGGCCAGGCAGCAAGAGGGAAAAGCGAGCGTGCGTTTTTTTCATGAGGCAGCCAGAGTTTCGGGCACGCATAGTGAAGGCGCGCAAAAAGTGCGCAAGTGTAAACAGTCAGGTAAGTTTTACCATTTCGGATTTTTCCCACGCAATGTGGCGGTGCTTCTCGGATGAATGAGCCAATCTCTCGGTGCTAGCGTGGCTGACCGTTTGCGAGGCTCGGATATGAAAAGAAAAAGAATGGCTGCACTGGGTATAAGTGTCGTTGCGCTGTTATTAAGCGGTTGTGGAACCGTTAATAGCGTCATGCGCAAAGAGGGCGACACGGCGCGTGAGCTCAGGCTCGTAAAAACCTATTGCCAATCCATTCCCCGCGCTTACAGCGGCGTGGCGTTTGATTTCTGCATGCTGCACGCGGCCCCGGACCCCACCGGGTTCCTCATACCCTTCGTGCTCGTAGATATTGCGGTGTCCGCGGTTGCCGATACGGTGGTTTTGCCCTATACGATTTATCGACAATCGGCCGACGGTAATATCAGCATCTATTGGCGTCCAGGCCGTTCATAAGCCTATGGGTATAAAAGCACCTGCCCAGCCCATTTACTCGGCGAAAGGAGTAGTCCGTGAGTCGTGGTTTCAAAGTACTGCTGGTTTCAACCTTGTTAATGGCCTCCGGTTGCGGAACGATCAATACCGTCTTGCGTCCGGATGCCGTGGCCAGCCAGAATCTCAAGGAGTCGCGCAGTCACTGCGAAAACGTGCCGCGTATCTACAGTGGGGTGATCTACGGCTTTTGTACCCTCAATGGCGAGCCCGCACCGGACAAAAGCCTGAAGGACCAAAGCCTGCTGGATCGCCAAGGCAATGCTTTCCCGATCATCGCGATTGAATTTGTCGCCTCTGGTGTCATGGACACCCTGATGCTGCCTTACACGATCTACCGCCAGAACAAGGACGGCAGCATCGAGATCTTCCGCTAGCCCCTCTCGGCGCTTGCCGCTAACAGCTTCCCTCTGCTTTTAAGCTATAATCCCGCCCTTTAGCTGTTTCTCGCCCAGGCGAGAGGCACACTTTTTTCAGGCGCGATGCGCCTGCATGCAGACTAAAAGAGGCTAGACCCCAGTGGCATTGACGATTCTTGGCCTGTCCGGCGCCCTTAGCCATGATCCTTCCGCAGCCCTGTATATCGACGGCAAGCTGATTGCGGCCGCCGAAGAAGAGCGCTTCGTACGCGACAAACATGCAAAGAACCGCATGCCCTACGAGTCGGCGAAGTTCTGTCTTGAGCAGGCTGGCATCAAGCCTTCGGACGTTGACGTGGTGGCGATCCCGTTCGCCCCGATCAGCCTGTTCGGCGAGGCGCGCTGGCACTACGCCAAGCGTTACTGGTACGCCCCGGACCGCGCCCTCGACGCGATCCTGATGGGCAACCGTCGTTACAAACGCTATCGCAACAAGATCGTCTGGTGCCTGGAGCAACTGGGCTTCGATCCTAAGAAAATCAAGATCGAACCGGTTGAACACCACCTGGCTCACGCCTCCAGCGCCTACCACTGCTCGGGCTTCCAGGAAAAAACCGCGATCCTGGGCATCGATGGCAAGGGCGAGTACGCCACCACCTTCTTCGGCTACGGCGAAAACGGCAAGATCCACAAGATCAAGGAATTCTACGATCCGGACTCCCTCGGCGGCCTGTACGGCGCAATCACCGAGTTCCTCGGTTTCGAGATGCTCGACGGTGAGTTCAAGGTCATGGGCATGGCGCCGTACGGCGATGCCAGCAAGTACGATTTCTCGCGCCTGGCCTCCTTTGAAAACGGCGAGCTGGTGATCAACACCGACTACGCCAATGTCATCGGCCTGCGCCGCTACAAAGAGAAGGGCAAGGGGTTCTACTTCTCGCCAAAACTGATCGAGTGGCTGGGGCCGAAACGCGAAGGCGACATCGCCGACGAGCCGTACATCCACTACGCGGCCAGCATGCAGGCGCTGTTCGAGAAACTGGCTTTGCAGATGATCGACCACTACCTGGGCGACATCCTCAAGGACACCGGCAAGCTCGCCTTCGCCGGCGGCTGTGCGCTGAACGTCAAGCTGAACCAGAAAATCATTGCCCGTGACGACGTCAAAGAGCTGTTCGTACAGCCGGCTTCCGGTGATGCCGGCACCGCCGTCGGTGCGGCGGCCTACGTGTCCCATGCTCGTGGTGTACCGGTCGAGAAGATGGAACACGTCTACCTCGGCCCGTCCTACAGCAACGAAGACGTGATTGCCGCGTGCGCCAAGCACGAGAGCAAGCCGAACTGGCGCAAGATCGAGAACATGCCTAAGCGCATTGCCAAGATCATGGTCGACGGCAATCCGGTAGCCTGGTTCCAGGGCCGCATGGAGTTTGGCCCGCGTGCGTTGGGCGGTCGTTCGATCATCGGTTGCCCAAGTGCAACCGGCGTGGCGGATCGCATCAACCACCAGATCAAGTTCCGCGAGCGCTGGAGGCCTTTCTGCCCGTCGATGCTCGACACCGTGGCCCCACAGATGATCAAGGTCGATCACCCGGCGCCGTTCATGACCTTCACCTTTGAAGTCGCCGAAGAGTGGAAGACCCGTGTACCGGAAGTGGTGCACGAAGATGGTACTTCCCGTGCCCAGGTGCTCAAGCGCGAATACAACCCGCGCTACTACGACATGATGAAAGAGCTGGAAGTGCTGACCGGTAACGGCGTATCCCTGAACACCTCGCTCAACCGTCGTGGCGAAGCGATGATCTGCTCGCCGACCGACGCGCTGAACATGTTCTTCGGCTCGGACCTGCAGTACCTGATCATGGAAGACATCCTGGTGGTCAAGGACGGCGTGGACCCTTATGACGCCGTGGTTTAAATGCTGAACCGCTTCCAGGGCTGGCGTGAACGTGGCTGGGCGCCTGTCGAGGCCGAGGTTTACGCCCAGGCCTGGCAGCGTTACGGCGGCAGCGTGGCGACCCATCCCCAGGTGATCGAGCGGCTGGCCGGCCTGGCGCAGATACCCGTGCGCTACCTGGGCTGGGAGCAAGGGGGTGAGTTCAAGGGGGCGATCGCCACCTGGGGGCGCGACCTGGCGCTGTCCAAGGACGTGCTCAAGCGCAGCGGCAAGAAAGGCCTGTTTGACCTGGGCAACGCCGAGATCATCCTGCCGATTGCCGCCGATGCGCAGGTACCGTTACGGCACCGTGCGCGCTACCTCTCGGCGCTGAACGAGGGGCGCGTGAGCACCCTCAAGCCTCAGGCCGAGCAATTGGCCATGGCGCGTACGCCCGAAGACCTGTCGAAGAAGTTTCGCTATAACCAGCGGCGTGAACTGCGCCTGTTGGAAGAGGCGGGCGGCGTGGTACGGGCGGTCAGTGAGTTTTCCAGCGTAGAACTGGCGGCGATTTATTGCGACCTGTTCCAGCGTCGTTGGGGCTTCCCGGCGGCGGGCGCGGCGCGTCTGGCCGAGGTGCTGGAGTTGCTCAAGGAATTCCTGTTCGGCTCGGTGCTGTTTCTGAACGACGCGCCGATTGCAGTGCAATTGGTGTATCAGGTGCAGTCCAACGAGTGGTTCAGCGCCGAGTATGTCAACGGCGGCGTCGACCCTGAAACCCGTGCATTCAGCCCTGGCAGTGTGCTGAGTTTCCTCAATACCCAAAGTGCCTGGGAACAGGCGCGGGCGGCGAACAAGTCACTGCGCTTCTCCTTCGGGCGTTCCGACCGTGAATACAAGGAGCGCTGGTGCAACCCGGTGCCGGTGTTCAGCGTATGAGCCGCAAACAGCAACTGCTCAAGCGCCATCGGCGTAACAAACGTATTGCGCTGCTGATCGGCGTGCTGGTGTTGGTCGCGACCGGCGTACTGGTTGCCTGGTGGTTGCCGCTGATCCTTGCGGTGCTGTTGTGGGCCGCCCATGAGGCCTGGTTTGCCGATCACCTGTTTTACTCGCCCCAAGACAGCTATGAGTACGCGTTCCCGGCCGGCAGCGAACAACCCGGCTTGCGCCTGGAGGCGGGCCGACTGTTGCTGGATACGCCGTTGGCGGCGGATGAAACCCTGATCGTCGGCATTGAGTTGAAAAGTACCTGGCTGGGGCGTTTCTTCGACCCTGCGGTAGACCTGTCGGGCCTGGCAAGCCCGGACCGGCAAACCTTCGAACGCGGCGTCGCTGGGCGGCGTTATCTGAACCTGACCGGCGCCGCCGAAGACTTGGCGGCGGGCAAGCTCCACTTGCGCGGGCGTTTTTGCCGGATCAAGGGGCAGCCGACGCTGTGGCGCTTTCGCCAGCCCGACTATCGCCAGCAACGTGTGATGGTGATCGCGCCCCATGCCGACGATGCCGAGCTGGCTGCGTTCAGCCTTTACAGCCAGGCGACTGAAAGCTGGATCGTCACGCTGACCGCCGGTGAAATCGAAGCCGAGCATTATCAGCACATGGGCCTGCCCAAGGCTGAAGCTGCGCGCCTCAAGGGCCGTTTGCGCGCCTGGGACAGCGTCGCCGTGCCCCGCTGGGCGGGCGTGCCCGAGGCGCAGTGCGTGCAATTGGGCTACTTTTGCATGCAGTTGCAAGCCATGCAGGTCGCGCCGGATCAGCCTCAAGCCTCGCGCGAAGCCGATTTGGCCGATACGCGGCTGTTTCGCCAGTTCAATGGTTTTGCCCTGCCTGGCGATGCTGATGGCGCGCCGACTTGGCACAACCTGATCGCCGATCTGCGGGCGCTGCTGCTCAAGGCGCGGCCCCAGGTCATCGTGTTGCCCACGCCGTTGCTGGACCCCCACGCCGACCATATCTGCGCCCATGCGGCAGTGCTGGAAGGCTTGCAGGGCCTGGCGTGGCAGCCCGACACATTGCTCGGCTACGCCAATCACCTGCATGATAACGACCGTTGGCCCATGGGCGATTCCGGCGCTGGCGTAGCATTGCCGCCGCGTTTCGATGGCGCTGTGGAGCTGGTGCCGTGCAGTTTCGCCCTCGCCTTGAGCCAGCAGCAGGACAAGGCCATGGCCCTGGGCATGATGCACGACCTGCAGCCGCCAGCGCCGTTCAAGCGTCGAGTGCGTAGGTGGTTGCAGCAACTGCTGGCGGGCCGTAGTCCATCGCCCTATGGCGAGAACGAATTCTTTCGCAAGGCCGTGCGCCGCCACGAGCTGTTGTGGGTCCTGAAGCAGGACTGAGAGCCGATTGAAGGCGGGCCGTTATGCGCCTGCCGCCCTTTTTACCGGGCTGCGTGCCCGTAGCCAGATCGCTGCATGGAGAGTTATGAAGCCTCGTTTCAAGGTTTTGCAGTTACAGCCGGACTACAACGTCAAGACCCATGACTTCGCGGACTTGGGTGAGCAAATCGTCAAATCCCTGCCGGCTGAGCGTTTCGAGGTGACCTCCGGATTTCTCAGTGGGCGCCCGCTGCCCGGCCAGCCCCTGAGCGTGGCCGAGCACTCCCACTATTTCGAGCTGCCGGAGAAGTCTCTCAAGGGTATTCGCTTTGGCGCCATGTGGCAGATCTACAAATACTGCCGTGAGCAGAAGTTCGACGTGGTCATCTGTAACCGGTTCAAGTCGGTGAACATGATGCTGTCGCTCAACCGCTGGTTGAAGATCCCGCTGTGCATCGGCATCTCCCACGGCTTTGGCGAGTACGCCCGTGGTTACCGTCGACGTCAGACCCAGCGCTGGGTCAGCCCGGCGTGGCGCTTTGTCGGTGTGTCCGAAGCGGTCAAGGACTACCTGGTAGACCTCAACTGCGGCTTCACCCGTGAGAACACCACCTACGTCACCAACGCGATCGACATTCCCCAGGCAGAGGCTTTGCAGCTGTCCCGTGAAGACGCACGCAAGGCCTTGGGCCTGCCCATGGATGCACGGATGATTGGTGCCCTGGGCCGCCTCGTGCCGATCAAGGGTCATACCCATCTGCTGCAAGCCTTCGCCACGCTCAAGGACAAATACCCTGAGGCGCAGGTGGGCATCATTGGTTCCGGCCGTGCCGAAGCCGACCTGCGCGCCGACATCGAGCGCCTGGGCCTGACCGGCCGTGCGCACTTGCTGGGTTTTCGCGAAGACGGCATGAAGTACGTGCGTGGCTTCGATATCTGGACCATGCCGTCGCTGTTCGAAGGTCTGGGCCTGGCCTTGCTGGAAGGCATGAGCGGCCATCTGCCGGTGATTGCCTCCAACGGCCCGGCGATGCTGCCGCTGGTGCAGGGCGCGGGCGGCTTGTCCCACGACCCGGGCAATGTCGAACAACTGGCTGCGGCCCTGGATACTTACCTGGCCTTGAGCGATGAACAATTGCGCGCCAAGGGGGAGGAGGTGTTCCGCTATCTGGAGGCCAACCACACCCTCGACGAGTTCAAGCACAAGTACCTGACCCTGATTGAAACCGGTTTGCGTGAAGTAGGTAGAGCATGAATCAGCCACAACCCCTGGTCTCGGTGATCATCGCTTCCTACAACCATGGCCAGTACATCGAGCAAAGTATTCTTAGTGTGCTGGGGCAGACCTACCCCAATATCGAGCTGTTGGTGGTCGACGACGGCTCCAAGGATGACAGCGTCGAACGCATCCAGCGCTTGCAGGCCGAGCACGGCTTTGATTTCCAGGTGCAGCAGAATCAAGGGCTCAGCGCCACCTTGAACGGTGCGATTGCTCGCGCCAAGGGCAGCCTGATCGCACCGTTCGGCTCGGATGACATCATGTTGCCGGACCGTATTGCCACCCAGGTGGCGTATATGGACGGCAAGCCGAAGGTGGGCATGTGTGCTGGCAATATCGAGCTGATCGACGGGGATGGCAACCTGCACCCGGAGAAGAAACAGCGTCGCGACGTGCCGTTTCGCTGTCTGGATTTCGACGACCTGTTCCTGGACCGCAAACCGTTTCCACCGGCGCCGACCATGCTGATACGTCGCGAAGTGCTGGAGGAGGTCGGTGGTTTCGACCCACAGATTCCCCTGGAAGACTTGCTGATCCAACTGAAGATCACGGCGGCGGGCTATACCATCGACGCCCTTGACGTGGTGATGGCCAAGTATCGCCAGCACGCTAACAACACGTACAAGAACCACCGCTACATGATCCAGAACATCCTCAAGACCTACGCGAAGTTCAGCGAGCACCCGGCCTATGACGCGGTTCGCTACAACTTCCTGAACTCGATGTTCCTCAAGACCGCCGACCGCGACCGCCCGTTGGCGCGGGAGATTCTCAAGCAGATCCCTATGAAGTTCTGGGGGCGCAAGACCTTGCGGGGGCTGGTGCGGTTGTATCTGGCGCCGCTCAAGAAGAGCTGAACAGGCACCGCACCCTGTAGGAGCGAGCAAGCTCGCTCCTACAGGTGTTTACAGGCTTTGGACCTGCTCGCGGATTTTCGCAGTGGCGGTTGGGCTTGCCACCGAGGCGTAACCTTTGAGCAGTTGTTCGAAGTGCGTTTCGAACAGCCAGCTGCGGTCCTGCGGATAACGCTGCATGTGGCGCA
The DNA here is from genome assembly GCF_001896155.1 of Pseudomonas sp. FSL W5-0203. Lineage (NCBI taxonomy): Bacteria > Pseudomonadati > Pseudomonadota > Gammaproteobacteria > Pseudomonadales > Pseudomonadaceae > Pseudomonas > Pseudomonas sp. FSL W5-0203. Next base: position 54,987 of record NZ_MPOR01000003.1, on the reverse strand, counting down.
GGTTACGTTGGCGCAAGGCGTGACGCAGTGAAGACGGGTAGATGCGCAGGTCAGCCACGTCGATCAGGGCAAACTCACCGTCGTCCATCAACAACACGTTACCCAGGTGCAGCGAGCGGAAGTACACGCCGCGCTCGTGCAGTTGCGCCATGAACCGGCCAAAGCGCTCCACCAGTGACTCGCGCAGACTGCTGTCCAGGCTTTGCAGCGCTTGGCGCAACGTCAGGCCGGGCAGTGGTGTGTAGGCCACGGCGCTGCTGGCATCGCTGAGGCGATAGAGCCCAAGGATGTGCGGCGTGGGAATGCCCAGGGTGCGCAGTTGCTCGCTGTTGCTGGCAAAGCGCTCGGAGTACGGGTTGAAACTGCCGGAGGTGTACCAGCGGCGTGGGCGGAACAGTTTGAGGAAACTGCCGTCCTCCAGGCGCAGGACTTTGGGCCCCAGGCCATCGGCTTCAATCACGTGGGCGTTGCTGCACAGCTGTTCAAACGCCGCGGGCTTGAGGTTCTGCACCTTCATGCGCAGCAGGCTGCGGTGGCGCTGGGCGAGGCTCAGGCCAGTGATAATTGCCAGGGGAATCCACAGCAGGAACCAGTGTTCCTTGGGGCGCGACAATATGCCGCCGCCTTCGGTCAGGCCTGCGCCGATGCCATAGGCCAGCAGGGACGATGCCAGAATGAACAGCGGCTGTGCACGTTGCTGCAGGCCTTTATACAAGCCCCAGCCGAGCATGAAGGCCCACGGGATGAAACCGATGATGCCGACGTAATAGAGCACGCCGAGTGCGAAGCTGTGGGGTTCGCGCAGTTGATAGCCTTCTGCCAGGGTCAGGTACAGCTCGGAGTCGTAGCTATGTCCGATCCAGGGGTGCTCGGCGATAAGCTGCAATGAAATACTCCACAGCTCGAGCCGAAATGAGGTGCCCCGCTCGGTGATCAATTCAGGGTAAAACAGTAGTAGCGCGATAGCTCCTAGGAACATCCCACTGAGTAGCAATGCCGCACGGCGGTTACGGCTGACAAAGCTCATCCAAAGTATGGCCAGCGTCAGCGCCACCAGCGGCGTGCGTGAGCCGGTCGCCAGCACCGCAGCGGTCATGATCGCCAGGGACGGTACGCTGAACCACAACACGTTGAGACGCTGGGTGGTCATGCAGACGTATAGCCAGTACACCGTGAAAAAGCCAAACAGGTGCGAGCTGAGCAGCGGGTTGTCGAGGGCGCCCAGACCACCGATCATGCGCATGCCAGGTTGATAGCCCTTGGCGAACGCCACCAGATTACCCAGGCTCACCACCAGCGCAATCACCGCAGCGCTGAAGAAGATCGGTTTGAACAATTCGTTGCGGTAATGCAGCAACAGCCCGCAGCCACCAAACAGCATGAAGGTATTCAGCGGTCGCTTGAACAGGTCGGTATCGGAACTGGGCGCGGGGCTCCAGAGCAGACTGGTCAACGCCCAGGCGGAGAACGCCAGGAACGCGATCGCCAGGGGTTCGCGCAGCAGGTCCTTGAACTCCCGAGGACGCATGCACAACAGAAACAAGGTCGGTACGCTGAACAGGATGTAGACAATTCGGTGCAGTACATTGCGATTGCCGACAAAGAACAGTGCACTCAGGAGCAGCAACAAGCCAACAGGCAAAATCCATAGGACCAGGAAGTCGAAAACGCGATTTGAGCCATAGGTAAGGCGCTTGGAGTGCATACAGTAAAGCCATTCCAGAAAGAGAAAGCCGACCATCTTAAGCTAGTGGCTAAGTAATGTCGCCGGTAGGATCCAACCGGGCCGCGGCTTACGCCGGGTGCAAGTACAACAGAGAAGCTGTGCTAAAGTCAGCCTCCTTTTTCAAAACGCCGCGTGATATGACCGACTCCAGTCCGAGCGCAAGCCCTTCGAGCTTGAAAATATACTTCCGCCTGCTCAGTTACGTTAAGCCCTATATGGGCTTGTTCGCGTTGAGTATCCTTGGATTTCTGATTTTCGCGTCGACCCAACCGATGCTGGGTTACATCCTCAAGTACTTTGTCGACGGTCTTTCCAATCCGGAAGCTGTGCTGTTCCCGACCGTGCCCTTTTTGCGCGATCTGCAATTGCTGCAGGCGGTGCCGCTGCTGATCATCCTGATCGCGGCCTGGCAGGGCCTGGGTTCATTCCTGGGCAACTACCTGTTGGCCAAGGTCTCCCTGGGTTTGGTCCACGACCTGCGGGTGCAACTGTTCAACAACCTGCTGACGCTGCCCAACCGTTACTTCGATAACCACAACTCCGGGCACCTTATTTCCCGCATTACCTTCAACGTGACCATGGTCACGGGTGCCGCGACCGATGCCATCAAGGTGGTGATTCGCGAAGGCATGACGGTGATCTTCCTGTTCGCTTCCTTGCTGTACATGAACTGGCGCCTCACCTTGGTAATGATCGCGATCCTGCCTTTGATTGCCGTGATGGTCAGTACCGCCAGCAAGAAATTTCGCAAGCAGAGCAAGAAGATCCAGGTGGCCATGGGCGACGTGACCCACGTGGCCTCGGAGACCATCCAGGGCTACCGCGTGGTGCGCAGCTTCGGCGGCGAAGTCTACGAACAGAAGCGCTTTTTCAAGGCCAGCCAGAGCAACACCAACAAGCAACTGCGCATGACCCGCACCGGGGCGATCTACACCCCGGCGCTGCAATTGGTGATCTACTCCGCCATGGCCGTGCTGATGTTCCTGGTGCTGTACCTGCGTGGCGACGCCTCGGCGGGTGACATGGTGGCCTACATCACCCTGGCGGGCTTGCTGCCCAAGCCGATCCGCCAACTTTCGGAAGTCAGCTCGACCATCCAGAAAGGCGTGGCGGGCGCCGAAAGCATCTTCGAACAACTGGACGAAGACGTTGAGGTCGACCACGGCACTCTCGAACGCGACAAGGTCAGCGGTCGTCTGGAAGTGCGTCACCTGAACTTCACCTACCCTGGCACCGATCGCCATGTGCTCAAGGACATCAGCTTCACCGCCGAGCCTGGGCAAATGATTGCGCTGGTGGGGCGTTCCGGCAGTGGCAAGTCGACCCTGGCCAGCCTGATCCCGCGCTTCTACCACCATGAAAGCGGTGAGATCCTGCTCGATGGCATCGAGATCGAAGACTACAAGCTGCTCAACCTGCGCAAGCATATTGCCCAGGTCACCCAGCATGTGACCCTGTTCAGCGACACCGTGACCAACAACATTGCCTATGGCGACCTGGCCGGTGCGCCTCGCGCCGACGTCGAAGCGGCGGCGGCGGATGCCAATGCCAAGGACTTCATCGATCAGTTGCCCAAGGGCTTCGATACTCAGGTGGGTGAGAACGGTGTGCTGTTGTCGGGCGGCCAGCGCCAGCGCCTGGCGATTGCGCGCGCCTTGCTCAAGAATGCGCCGCTGCTGATTCTCGACGAGGCCACCTCCGCTCTCGACACCGAGTCCGAGCGGCATATTCAGGCGGCACTCGATAAGGTCATGCAAGGCCGCACGACTCTGGTGATCGCACACCGGCTGTCCACCATCGAGAAGGCTGACCTGATTCTGGTGATGGACGACGGGCGGATTGTCGAGCGTGGTACCCACGGCGAGTTGTTGGCGCAGAACGGCTATTACGCCCGCCTGCATGCCATGGGCCTGGATGCACCGGTGCAGGCTGATATCACCTGATCCACCCGGCATCACGGGGTAAATGAAATGTAGGAGCGAGCTTGCTCGCTCCTACAGAGAGCAAATCCCCTCCCACATTTGCCCTGCGGCGGTCGCAAGCCATCGCAAACCCTGTGCTAATATCGCGCCCCTGTTCATTTTGTATGTGGGTTGCTCCATGAAGTTGTCCATGCCGCGATTCAATCAAGCCGCTGTCTTGGTGGTCGGCGATGTCATGCTCGACCGTTACTGGCATGGTGGTACCTCACGGATTTCCCCTGAGGCTCCGGTACCGGTCGTCAAGGTCGAGCAAATCGAAGACCGCCCAGGTGGCGCTGCCAACGTCGCGCTCAATATTGCCGCCCTCGGCGCCCCGGCCTCCCTGGTGGGGGTGACCGGCGACGACGAAGCGGCCGAAAGCCTGGCCAACAGCCTGCAGGGCGCCGGCGTGCGTGCGGTGTTTCAGCGCATCGCCCATCAGCCGACCATCGTCAAGCTGCGGGTCATGAGCCGTCATCAGCAGTTGCTGCGTATCGATTTTGAAGAACCCTTCGCCACCGACGCCCTGGCCCTTGGCGACCAGGTCGAGGCACTGCTCGAAGGTATCAAGGTGCTGGTGTTGTCCGACTACGGCAAAGGCGCCTTGCAGAATCACCAGGTGTTGATCCAGGCCGCCAAGGCCCGCAACATTCCGGTGCTGGCCGATCCCAAGGGCAAGGACTTTTCGGTTTACCGAGGCGCCAGCCTGCTCACGCCCAACCTCAGTGAGTTCGAAACCATCGTCGGCGGTTGCGCTGATGAGCACGAACTGGTGAGCAAGGGCGCGGCGCTGATGGCCGATCTCGACTTGGGCGCCTTGCTGGTGACCCGTGGCGAGCACGGCATGACCCTGCTGCGTCCGGGCCATCCGGCGATGCACCTGCCAGCGCGTGCCCGTGAAGTGTTCGACGTCACCGGCGCCGGTGATACCGTGATTTCTACCCTGGCAGCCTCCATTGCTGCCGGTGAAGAATTGCCCCACGCCGTGGCCCTGGCCAACCTGGCGGCGGGCATTGTGGTGGGCAAGCTGGGTACCGCCGCCATCAGCGCACCGGAGTTGCGCCGTGCGATTCAGCGCTCGGAAGGCTCGGAGCGCGGTGTGCTAGGCCTGGAGCAATTGCTGCTGGCGATTGACGATGCCCGGGCTCACAACGAAAGCATTGTGTTCACCAACGGTTGCTTTGACATCCTGCACGCCGGGCATGTGACGTACCTGGAGCAGGCGAGTGCCCAAGGCGACCGTTTGATCGTCGCGGTCAACGATGACGCGTCGGTCAGCCGCTTGAAAGGCCCTGGCCGCCCGATCAACAGCGTTGACCGGCGCATGGCGGTACTCGCGGGCCTGGGTGCGGTGGACTGGGTGATCAGCTTCTCTGAAGGCACGCCGGAAAATCTGTTGGCCCAGGTCAAGCCCGACGTGCTGGTCAAGGGCGGTGACTACAGCGTCGACCAAGTGGTCGGTGCGGACATCGTCAGTGCCTACGGTGGCACGGTCAAAGTGCTGGGGTTGGTTGAAAACAGCTCCACCACCGCGATTGTCGAGAAGATCCGCAACAACGAGTGATACCCCGTGGGGCGAGCCTGCTCGCCCCTAGCTTTTCTTCGGCACGATCTTGCGCAGCATCTGCCGCGCCTTGCCGGTCAAGCGCTTGAGCTTGGAGTCTTTTTCCGGCTCTGCCAGGCCCTGCTGCCTGAGCCAGTCCTTCCAGCGAATGCGCTCATCGCGCACCAGCCAGCCTTCTTGCTGGGCAAAACTTTCCGCCAGATACAGGCCGCGCGTGCTGGCCGGGTACAGCTGATCCTTCTTGACGGTATACAACTCTGCAAGCGGCTCGCCGTCTTTGAGCGGCATCAAGTACAGGTCCGGACGCTGACGATCCAGGCGTGCCACCAGTTGGTCGCCCTCCAAGCGCTCATCCACATGAAACAAACTGAGGGACTTGGCTTCCTTCGGCACTTCCAGGCGCAGGTCATAAATCAATTGCAGCGAGGCGGTCGGCAGGTGCACGTAGGCCCGTGGGCGCTCGATCAGTTGCATGGTGGCGCAGCGTACCGGGCGTGCGGCGCCGGACAAGGGGCTGAGCCGAAACGGTAGGGCTTCGCGGTAATGCAGGGCGGCGGAGTAGGGCGCCGGCAGCCAGGTGTCGTTGAAGCGCCCGCCGAGCCAGCCTTCGGGTGTTTCGAGCAGGCACTCTTCGGCAATTTCCTGGATGGCGGTGTGCAGCGGCAGGTTCAGTTCATGGGCCGGAACGTAGCCGGAGATCAGCTTGAGCACCACGTCGCCACGGTCCTGGCGGCGTTGGCGCACCAGCACCCAGTAGTCCTTGTTTTGCCAGTGCAGGGTCAGGCGTACCGAGACGCCGAGGTTCGCCAGTTCCAGGGCGAAGCGTTCGGCATCTGGTACCTCGACCGGCTTGCGCCGTTGCAGGGTCTGGGCGAAGTTGAGCGGCATGCCGACGCTCTGGTAGCTCAGGCCTTCGGGGGTGGCTTCGACGTGCAGCGGCAGTGTCTTGAAGTTGCTGGGGTTCTTTCTTATGAGCGTACGCGGCATGTCGGCTCCTTCTTGCGACGGGGTCGGCCGCGTGGGCGGCATCAGAGTTGACGAATGACCCGGGCAGCAGTTGCTACGTTATGGGCCAGGTGCAGCGGATTAATGGTCCCGACAATAGCACTGGCGACGCCCGTTTGCGCGAACAACAAGGTGAAACTGGCCTGAATTGGATCCATTCCCGGTTCCAGGCATACGTGGCCGCTGGCCAGCGCCTTTTTCACCAGGATGCCCTTGCCGTGGGCGGCCGCATAGTCGATCACGGCCTTCTCAGCCTGTTCGTTGAGGTTGTAGGTGACCATCGCGCAGTCGCCCTGTTCCAGCGCTTTCACGCCGCCCTCGACGGTTTTGCCGGAGAAGCCGAAACCGCGAATCTTGCCGTCTTTCTTCAACTGCGCCAGAGTCTGGTAAACCTCGCAATCGTTGAGGATATGCAAGTCGTTGCCGTCGGAGTGCACCAGCACCAGGTCGATAAAATCAGTTTCAAGTCGTTTCAGACTGCGTTCGATCGACATCCGCGTATGGGCCGCGCTGAAATCGTGATGGGACACGCCATTGGCAAACTCTTCGCCAACCTTGCTGACGATGACCCAGTCCTTGCGCTGGTCACGCAGCAGCGGCCCCAGGCGCTCTTCACTCATGCCATAGGCCGGTGCGGTGTCGATCAGGTTGATGCCCAGTTCGCGGGCCTGGCGCAACAGCATGCGGGCCTCGTCGTCGCCAGGGATCTGAAAGCCGTTGGGGTATTTCACCCCTTGGTCGCGGCCCAACTTGACGGTGCCCAGGCCCAGGGGCGACACCAGCAGGCCGGTGCTGCCCAGGGGGCGATGCAGGTCGTGCAGGGTTGGCAGGCTCATGGCAACAGGTGCTCCCAGACGGGTTGGCCGATTGCCGGTGCTGGCAGCTCGGGCAGCGGGGTATTGGCGCCTGGGCGGATGCCGTCGCGCTCCAGAGCGTGCAGTACGCGGTCGGCGAAGTCCGGCGCCAGGGCCAGTTTGGTGGGCCAGCCGACCAGCAGGCGGCCGTCTTCGGCAAGGAACGCGTTATCGGGACGGCTCAGCCCCGATTGCAGCGGCTCGGCGCGATCCACCCGCAGGGTGGCCCACTGGGTCTGGCTCATGTCGATCCAGGGCAGCAGTTGCGCCAGCTCTTTCTGCGCGGTGGCGATCTGTTCTTGCGGCGTACGCGCCACGCCGTCAGCCTCGGCGATATCACCGCCCATGTACCACACCCAGTTGCCATCCGCGGCCGGGTGGGTGGTCACGGTAAGGCGCGGCTTGGTGCCGCCGCCCAGGCAGTGGGCGTACAGCGGCTTGAGGCCGGGGCCTTTGGCGATGATCATGTGCAGCGGGCGTTTTTGCATGGCCGGCTGGCTATGGCCCAGGGCGGCGAGCAAGTCTGCCGTGCCGCCGCCAGCGCTCAGGACTATGCGCTGGGCGCGGATCTCACGGCCATCGACTTTCAAGCCCACCAGGGTGTCGCCCTCCAGCAACGGTTCGATGTGCACACCGGCGAGCAGACTGTCACCGGCCAGTTGCGCCAAGCGATTGATCAGGCTGGGCACGTCCACCACCAGCTCGGCCAGGCGGTAGACCTTGCCTTTGAAGCGACGGTCCTGCAGCGCCAGGGGCAGTTCGTCGCCCTTGACCTGATCGACGCGGCCACGCACGGCCTTGCTGGCGAAAAAGCTGGTGAGGTTGCCGGCAATCGTCCCGGGCGACCACAAGTAATGTGCCTGGGACAGCACGCGCACACCGGACAGGTCCAGCTCGCCGTTGCCGGCCAGGGCTTCACGCCAGCGGCGCGGCATATCGGCAATGGCTTCGGAGGCGCCGGTGAGGGCGCCATGCAGGGCGTATTTCGCACCGCCGTGGATGATGCCCTGGGACTTCAGGCTTTGCCCGCCGCCCAGGGTGGCGCTTTCCACCAGTACCGTGGAAAACCCCTGGCCGCGCAGGCGCGCATTGAGCCAGAGGCCGGCAACCCCGGCGCCGACAATCAGAACGTCGGTGGAAATAACGGATGGCATCGGCGACCTCAGTGTTCAAGACAAGAGGCGCAGTATACAGGCTGTTGAGTGGCGGTCAGTGTCCGGCGGTTTTCGAGAACAGCTGAATCACCACCACGCCCAGCACAATCAGGCCCATCCCCAGCATCGCCGGCACATCCAACTTCTGCCCGTAGATGAACAGCGCCGCGATGCTGACCATGACGATGCCCATCCCGGCCCATACCGCGTACGCCACGCCGACCGGCACGGTGCGCACCACCAGAGTCAGCATCCAGAACGCCACGCCGTAACCGACGATCACCAGCAACAACGGAATAGGGGTGCTCCAGCCTTTGATGGCTTTCATGGAAACGGTGGCGATCACTTCCGAGCAGATGGCGATGGCCAAGTAGTAGTAGGCGGCATTCATGGGGCAATCCTCGAGGTGATGCGCATTTGATAAGGTCGGCATTCTAGAGGTTCGCCAGATGGGGTAAAGTCATTACCTATCTGGAATTGAGATGGGTTGAGCCATGAGCGTGCAATGGGATCTGGAGCAGATGCGCCTGTTTGTCAGCGTCGCCGAGCAGCGCTCGTTTTCTGCCGTGGCGCGTGGGCAGCGCAAGGCGCAATCGGCGGTCAGCAGTGGCATTGCCCTGCTGGAGGCTGACTTGGGCGTTGTCCTGTTCGAACGTAGCAGCGGCCGGCAACCGCGCCTGACCGAGGCCGGCAGTGTGTTGTTGGAGGAAGCGCGTGAGGTGCTGCGCCAGTGTGAGCGCCTCACGGGCCGGGCGTTGTCGTTGACCCGCGGCGAGGAAGCCTGCCTGCGCCTGGCTCAGGATGAGGCGATGTTGTTCCAGCCTGTGCTCGACAGCCTGGAGGCGCTGGCCGTGCACTACCCGCTGCTGGAGGTGCAGTTGTCCAGCGCGGCCCAGGGCGATGTGGCGCGCAAGCTGGTGGAGCGCAAGGCGGACCTGGGGCTGTTGTTCTATCACGACCAGATTCCCGAAGCCCTGGAGCGAAGGGTGGTGGGCAGCGTGGAAATGGTCACGGTGTGCGGAGTCAATCACGCGTTGGCCAAGGAGCAGTACGTGACGTGCCAACACCTGGCCCAGTTTCGGCAGTTGCTGATGTCGACCCAGACCAGCGTCTACCCCGGCAGCGAGGCGGCCAGCCCCCTGGTGTGGCGCGCCGACAGCTTCTACGTATTGGCCGAATGGCTGATGAGTGGCCTGGGCTGGGCCTGGCTGCCTCGGCATATCGTGCAATACCCGACCTACCAGCAACAGATGGTCGAATTGGCCAGCGAATGGACCCCGCCCGCCCTGGTGGTGGAACTGGTGTGGCGCCGCGACGAGCACCTTGGGCCCGCCGCGCGCTTCTTGGCCAAACGTTTTGCCGAGTGCTTGCAGGCGATCGACTGAAAAAGCCGATAAACTCCGCCGCCATGAATAGAACTCTCTACAGCTGTCTGTTTTACCTGGCGCTGCCGTTGGTGGCTTTACGCTTGTGGTTGCGTGCGCGCAAAGCGCCGGCCTATGCCAAGCGGGTGGGCGAGCGGTTTTCCTATGGCTTGCCGATGATGCGGCCCGGCGGGATCTGGGTGCACGCGGTGTCGGTCGGCGAAAGCATTGCCGCCGCCCCGATGGTTCGCGGCTTGTTGGAGCGTTATCCACAGCTGCCGATCACCGTCACCTGCATGACGCCCACCGGTTCCGAGCGGATCCTGGCGTTGTTCGCCAACGAACCGCGCATCCAGCACTGCTATTTGCCGTACGACTTACCGTGCGCCGCCAAGCGTTTTCTCGACCGCGTGCAGCCTACGCTGGCGGTGATCATGGAAACCGAGCTGTGGCCCAACCATATCCACGCCTGTGCCCAGCGCGGTATCCCGGTGGCGCTGGCCAATGCACGGTTGTCGGCGCGCTCGGCCAAGGGGTACGCGCGATTTGCCAAGCTGACGGCGCCGATGCTGGCAGACATGAGCCTGTTCGCCGTACAGACCGAGACCGAGGCCGAACGCTTGCGCAGCCTGGGTGCACGTCCTGAAACCGTGGAAGTGACCGGCTCGATCAAGTTCGACCTGAGCATCGACCCCCAGTTGACGGCCCGCGCCGCTGCCCTGCGTGAACAATGGGGCGCCAGCGAGCGTCCGGTCTGGATCGCCGCCAGTACCCACGAAGGTGAAGACGACGTGGTGCTGGCCGCTCATCGCCAGTTGCTGGCGAACTATCCCAATGCACTGCTGATTCTGGTGCCCCGTCATCAGGAGCGCTTTGGCCCTACGTTTGAGCGCTGCGTGCAGCAAGGGTTTGCCACCGTGCGTCGCTCCAGCGGCGAGCCGGTTACCGAGCACACCTCGGTGCTGCTCGGCGACACCATGGGCGAATTGCTGTTTCTTTACGCCCTGGCCGACAGCGCATTCGTCGGCGGCAGCCTGGTGCCGACCGGCGGGCACAACCCGCTGGAACCGGCGGCGCTGGGTAAACCGGTGATCATGGGCCCGCATGTCTTCAACTTCCTCGACATCACCGCGATGATGCGCGACGCCGGGGCTTTGCGGGAGGTGGACGATGCCGATGGGCTGGCCGAAGCGGTGCGACAGTTGTTTGAGTTGCCTCAGGACGCACGCAAGATGGCGCAGGCGGGGCTCAAGGTGATGCAGGCCAACCAGGGCGCGTTAAAGCGTTTACTGGATGGCTTGGACAGACTGATCAAACACTGACAACACCAACCCAATGTGGGAGCTGGCTTGCCTGCGATAGCATCACCTCGGTGTACCTGATGTACCGAGGTGTCTGCATCGCAGGCAAGCCAGCTCCCACATTTTAATAGCCGGGGCGGGCCTTGAGCTGTTCGGCAGCGGCTTTGGCCAGGTCCGGCGGCAGGAAGTCTTTGTCCGGGTTGTAGTCAGCCTTGAGATAGCGCGCCAGATCTTGCAAATCCCCCGGGTTGAGCGTGCCGGCCGCCTGCTTCAAGCGCAGGTTGTCGAGGATGTAATCGTAGCGGCTGTTGTTGTAGTTGCGCACCGACGCGTACAGCTGGCGCTGTGAGTCCAGCACGTCGACGATGTTGCGCGTACCCACCTGATAGCCGATTTCCGTGGCTTCCACCGCGCTCTGGTTGGAGATGATCGACTGGCGACGCGCTTGCACCTGCTCCACATCGGTGTTGACTGCACGGTGCAGGTTGCGGGTGTTTTCCACTACTTGGCGGCGCAGGCCCTCGCGTTGCTGCTCGGTCTGGTCGAGGCGCGAATAGGATTCGCGCACTTGCGAACTGGTGAGGCCGCCGCTGTAGATCGGGATGTTCAAGCGCAGGCCGACGGTGCGTTGCGACACATCGCCGCCGTACGGGATAGGCAACTGATTCGGGTTGCTGAAGCCCAGGGCGTCGTTGTCGCCTTTTTCGTATTGCGCAACCGCGTCGAGGGTCGGCAAGTGGCCGGCCTTGCGCTGCCGAAGGGTTTCTTCGGCGGCAGTTACCGCGTAATTGCTGGCGAGCAGGTTGAGGTTCTGGCGCCCGGCGGTTTCGACCCAGGCCTTGGCGTCGTTCGGCGCCGGCGGCAGCACCGGCAGCGTGTGGACGATGCCCTGGATCGAGTTGTACTGGCGGTTGGTCAGGGTGATCAGCGCTTCGAAGGCGTCGTCCACCTGGCGCTGGGCCAGGATGCGATTGGCTCGGGCAGTGTCGTAGCTGGCCTGGGATTGCAGCACATCGGTCTTGTCCGACAGGCCCACATCGAAGCGTTCGTTGGACTGGTCGAGTTGGCGCTTGAAGGCATTTTCTTCGGCTTTGGTCGACGCCAGGTTGTCCTGGGCGCGCAGCACGGCGAAGTAGCTTTCGGCACTTTGCAAAATCAGGTTCTGCTCGGAGGCCGACAGTTGCAGCGAGGCTTGCTCGTTGACCGCTTGGGCGGCTTGCAGCTGGAACCAGCGGTCGGCGCGAAACAGCGGCTGGCTCAGGGTGGCGCGCCAGGAGTGGGCGTCACGGTTGGCCGTGGCGGCCGGTTGATCGATCTGGGTGCGCACGTTATTGCTGTCGGCACCGGCCGACAGATTCGGCAGCAAACCTGCGCGGGCCTGGGGCACCACTTCTTTTTGCGCGCCGTACTGCGCACGGGCAGCGGCCAGGTCGGCGTTGTTGTGCGCCGCTTCCTGATAGACGCTGACCAGGTCGGTGTTGGCGGACAAGGGCGCTTCAGCTGCCCAGACCAGTCCGTTGGTCGCACAAGACACGGCAACAGCCAGTGAGAGTTTGCGCAGCATGAGGCGATCCCTAATTTTAATATTACGACTATAATTTAGCGCTCAAGGCTAAGGCTGGCCATTCCTGGCGTCAAGCCTTGAAGCAGTGCCCGAGTGTAGTGGCCGGACCTGCGCACAACAATCCCACGATCGCGCCATTCATCACGCTGAATGCACCGCTATTGGCAATTTGCCCACGCCATGGTCTAGACTGGCCGCGTTCTTGTCGGGGTGCCTTGTTGGAAGGCTGAGATCGGTAAATACCGGATCCCGTTGAACCTGATCAGGTTAGCGCCTGCGTAGGGAACAAGATTTCTCGTCACCCGGCGAGTCCTCTTGTGCTTCGTCCGGGATGTTGTTCGACAATCGAACAGCCCTCGTGCGCCAAGCACAGCACTGGTTACAGTGCGTCCGTCCGTCACAGGTTCGCTCCGACAAAAATCCACCGCCTGGATAAGTTGGAGAGCCCGTGATGAGTACAAAACTAAAAAATACCGTGCACCTGAGTGAATCGGCCAAGGTCGACTCCGGCTCCGTGCAGCCGTTTACCCGCTCGCAAAAAATCTACGTGCAGGGCTCCCGCCCGGATATTCGCGTGCCGATGCGCGAGATCAGCCTGGACGTCACGCCTACCGATTTCGGCGGCGAAATCAACGCGCCGGTTACCGTCTACGACACCTCAGGCCCCTACACCGACCCGAATGTGATTATCGACGTGCGCAAAGGCCTGGCCGACGTGCGCTCGCCGTGGATCGAAGTACGCGACGACACCGAGCGCCTGCCCGGTCTCACATCGCACTTCGGCCAGCAGCGCTTGAGCGACGCCGAACTGACTGCCCTGCGTTTTGCCCATGTAAAGAACCCGCGCCGCGCCAAGGCCGGTGCCAACGTCACGCAAATGCATTACGCGCGCAAAGGCATCATCACGGCCGAGATGGAATACGTCGCCATCCGCGAAAACATGAAGCTTGAAGAGGCCCGTGCCAGTGGCTTGCTGGATCAGCAGCACGCCGGCCACAGCTTCGGCGCCAGCGTGCCGAAAATCATCACGCCTGAATTCGTACGCGAAGAAATCGCCCGGGGCCGCGCGATCATCCCGGCCAACATCAACCACACCGAGCTGGAACCGATGATCATCGGCCGTAACTTCCTGGTGAAGATCAACGGCAACATTGGCAACAGCGCCCTGGGGTCGTCCATCGAAGAGGAAGTGGCGAAGCTCACCTGGGGCATTCGCTGGGGCTCGGACACGGTGATGGACCTGTCCACCGGTAAACACATCCACGAAACCCGCGAGTGGATCATCCGCAACTCGCCAGTGCCAATCGGGACCGTGCCGATCTACCAGGCCCTGGAAAAAGTCGGGGGCGCCGCCGAAGACCTGACCTGGGAGCTGTTCCGCGACACCTTGATCGAACAGGCCGAGCAGGGCGTCGACTACTTCACCATCCACGCTGGGGTATTGCTGCGGTATGTGCCGCTGACTGCCAAGCGCGTGACCGGCATCGTCTCCCGTGGTGGTTCGATCATGGCCAAGTGGTGCCTGGCCCACCACAAAGAGAACTTCACCTACACGCATTTCGACGAAATCTGCGAAATCATGAAGGCCTATGACGTCAGCTTCTCCCTTGGCGATGGCTTGCGCCCGGGTTCGATTGCCGATGCCAACGACGCCGCGCAATTCGGCGAACTGGAAACCCTGGGCGAACTGACCAAGACCGCCTGGAAGCACGACGTGCAAACCATGATCGAAGGCCCCGGCCATGTGCCGATGCAGTTGATCAAGGAGAACATGGACAAGCAACTGGAGTGCTGCGACGAGGCGCCGTTCTACACCCTAGGCCCGCTGACCACCGACATTGCGCCCGGCTATGATCACATCACTTCGGGTATCGGCGCGGCAATGATCGGCTGGTTCGGTTGTGCCATGCTCTGCTACGTCACGCCCAAGGAGCACCTGGGCTTGCCGAACAAGGATGACGTGAAGACCGGGATCATTACCTACAAGATCGCGGCCCACGCGGCCGACCTCGCCAAAGGCCACCCCGGCGCGCAGATTCGCGATAACGCCTTGAGCAAGGCGCGCTTCGAGTTCCGCTGGGAAGACCAGTTCAACCTCGGCCTGGACCCGGATACCGCACGTTCATATCACGATGAAACCTTGCCGAAGGATTCGGCCAAGGTCGCGCATTTCTGTTCGATGTGCGGGCCTAAGTTCTGTTCGATGAAAATCACCCAGGAAGTGCGTGAGTACGCGGCCAACCAGCGCATCGATGCGGTGGATGTGGATGTGGCCAAGGGCTTGGCCGAGCAGGCTGAGCGGTTCAAGCAGGAAGGTAGCCAGCTCTACAAGAAGGTCTGATCCATAGGCGGCGGTGCCTGCACCGCCGTCATCGCGGGCAAGCCCGGCTCCCACAGTTGGCCTAAGTGGACTCAGATTTTGTGTTCACTGCCGGTCCCCTGTGGGAGTCGGGCTTGCCCGCGATAGCGATCCGACAAACACCCACTCTCCCCTGCAATAACAACCGATCAGCGGCGTGCCGGCATCAGCTCAGGCTTGATCACGCCGGTGAGGCGCGTATAGGGCAGGGTGATTTCGATCAGCCCCTGTGCGTAAGGGGCGATGGTGCTGACGTTGTACTTGAGCACCACGCCGCCGCTGGTCAGGGCCACGTTCGGGGTTTTCTGAAACGGCCAGCTCTTCACGAACTCCGGATCGCGATCCATCTTGGTGCTGATCAACCAGCTGTTGTGGGCAACTTTAGCGGTATTCCAGAACGCCTGCTCCTGGCCGGGCAGCAGCATGTCGGCCAGGGTCAGTTCCTTATGCAGAATCCGTGAATAGTTGATAAACCCGCGGCCTGGCTCGCCGTGGGCGACGCCGGTGTCCAGGTAGCTGGACACTTCAACGATCACCAGTCCGTCATGCTGGTCACGTACCTTGGCTTGCAAGTACATGCCGTGGCGGTCAGGCGACTCACGCAGGAAGGTGTTCCGGTAGGCGTTCAGGCTCGCCGGTACGCTGGCGCCAGGCGTGGTGCGGGTCATTTGCAGCAAACGCTGTTCCACCAGGCTGTCGAGTTGTGGCTCGGTGGGGAAATGCACGGTGTCGATGTTCACCAGCGGGCAGGCCGGGCTATCACAGCCGGGCTTGATCTGCTCCGATTTGTCGGTAGTAACGTCCAGCGGCTTGAGATAGGCAGGTTGGAACAGGCTCTGGCAAGCACCCAGGGTCAAGGCAATACAGGCCACGGAGGCGATTTTTAAAAGCGACATGTGTGTCCTTCGTAAATCGATGGAAAGCGAAAAGAGTAGCGCTTGGACTGCCAACGTGGCCGCCAGTTCGCCACTAAACTGATTGCAGTGAGTTTGACGCTCGCCGCCTCTCCCGGCAACCGCAAAGGGGCTGCATCAACGGGCGTCGGCGCGTTAGGATGGCGCCCATTGCACGAGCTTAACGAGGGACACCATGACGGACATCGCGAAGTCGACGCCGAACAAAATCGAGATTGTTCAGCGTGACAATGCCTATAAAGGCTTCTACAAGCTCGATCGCCTGCAACTGCGCCACGAAAAATTCGACGGCGGCATGAGCCGGGTGATCAACCGCGAGGTGTTCGTGCGTCATGACGCCGTATGCGTGCTGCCCTATGACCCGCTGCGCGATGAGGTGGTGCTGATCGAACAGTTCCGCGTCGGCGCCATGGGCCGCGCCGATAACCCCTGGCTGGTGGAGATGGTCGCCGGCCTGATTGACAAGGATGAGCAACCCGAGGAGGTTGCACACCGCGAGGCCGAGGAGGAAGCTGGGCTGACATTCTCCGCGCTGTGGCCGATCACCAAGTATTTCCCATCGCCGGGCGGCAGTACCGAATTTGTCCACCTGTACCTGGGCCGTTGCGACAGCTCGGGCGCGGGTGGCGTCCATGGATTGGAAGAAGAAGCAGAAGATATCCGCGTCAC
Organism: Pseudomonas sp. FSL W5-0203; assembly: GCF_001896155.1. Lineage (NCBI taxonomy): Bacteria > Pseudomonadati > Pseudomonadota > Gammaproteobacteria > Pseudomonadales > Pseudomonadaceae > Pseudomonas > Pseudomonas sp. FSL W5-0203. The sequence continues at coordinate 38,552 of NZ_MPOR01000003.1, read as the reverse complement.
CGTCTGGGCCTTCGAAGATGCCTTGCAGGCAGTGCGCGATGGCAAGATTTCCAACGCAGCCAGCATTATCGCCCTGCAATGGCTTGCGCTTAATCGCGCGGAAGTGAGGGGGTTATGGCAGTAAAGGCACGGGAACGTTATCGAGTAGACCTGATCGGGCTGCAAGCGGCCTGCGAGGCCAACTATGCGCGGCTGATGCGCCTGCTCCCGGACATGCGCCACGCCCCCCAGGCGCGGCGCATTGCTGTCACCCATGGCGACCAGATGCTCGGCGTGCTGACCCTGGAAGTCATTCTCACCTGTCCGTACACCACCACCCTGCGGGTGCGCCAGGAACACAGCCTGCCGTGGTTGCCGGTGCCGCAACTGGAAGTACAGGTCTACCACGACGCCCGTATGGCCGAAGTGATCAGCGCCGAGCACGCACGACGCTTTCGCAGCATCTATCCTTACCCGAATGTGTTCATGCACCAGCCCGATGAGAAAGCACAGCTCAATGTGTTCCTCGGTGAATGGCTCAGCCACTGCCTGGCCTTGGGCCATGAGTTTGAAGTGGTGCGGTAGAGGTGAACTGCGTCTGCTTCCTTGGGTTTCCTCTTTGTGTCCTGCCCCAGCATAATCGCGCCAAATGTCCATTCCTGTAGTTGCCAGGGAGAGCGCCTTGCCGAGCGTATCCGCCGTGAATCCTGATGCCGTGTTGCTGGTGCAGTTGTCCGACAGCCATCTGTTTGCCGACGCTGACGCCACGCTGCTGGGCATGAACACCCGTGAAAGCCTGCAGCGGGTGGTCGAGCTGGTGCGTGCGCAACAGCCGGCCATCGACCTGATACTGGCGACCGGCGACTTGTCCCAGGACGGCACGCTGGCGTCCTATCAACAGTTTCGCGATTTGACCGCTCCCCTTGGCGCCCCGGCGCGCTGGATTCCCGGCAACCACGACGAACCGCAGGTCATGGCCCAGGCTGCCATGCACAGTGATTTGCTCGAACCGGTGGTGGATATTGGCAACTGGCGTATCACCCTGCTGGATTCGGCGGTACCCGGGTCGGTGCCGGGTTACTTGCAAGACGAGCAACTGCAACGGCTGGCGCAGGCCTTGAGCGAAGCGCCGGACCGCCATCACCTGGTGTGTTTCCACCATCATCCGGTGCCCATCGGCTGTGCATGGATGGAGCCGATTGGCCTGCGCAACCCCGAGGCGCTGTTTGCCGTGCTTGAGCGCTTCCCGCAGACCAAGGCATTGCTTTGGGGCCATGTGCATCAGGAAATCGACGGCAACCGCAACGGTGTGCGACTGCTGGCTTCGCCGTCCACCTGTATCCAGTTTGCGCCGGGAAGTGAGGATTTCCAGGTCAGCGAGCAAGCGCCGGGGTATCGATGGTTGCGCTTGCATGGCGACGGACGGTTGGAAACGGGGGTGGAGCGGGTCAAAGGCTTCGCTTTTACGGTCGATTACGGCAGCAACGGCTATTAAGGCCTGCAAACACTGATCAAAAGGTGGGAGCTGGCTTGCCTGCGATGACGGTGTACCTGGCGCTGGCTCGTTGACTCAATCGCCGCCATCGCAGGCAAGCCAGCTCCCACATTGGGTCCGCTTCTGCCTGCATTCCCTGTAAACTGCGCCTCTTTGGCCCCAGCACGGAGAGCCCGGCATGTCCGCTTCGATCCTGTATATCCACGGCTTCAACAGTGCGCCGGCTTCCAACAAGGCCAGCCAGTTGACCACCGTGATGGGCACCCTCGGCCTGTCCGACCAGTTACGCGTACCGGCGCTGCATCACCACCCTCGTCAGGCAATTCTTCAATTGGAGCAAGCGATTGCGCAACTGGGCCGGCCACTGCTGGTCGGCAGCTCACTCGGCGGCTACTATGCAACCCATCTTGCCGAACGCCATGGTCTCAAGGCGTTGCTGGTCAACCCGGCGGTCAGTCCCCATCGGATGTTCGACGGTTACCTGGGCACCCAGAAGAACCTCTACACCGATGAGACCTGGGAGTTGACACAGGACCACGTCACGGCCTTGGCCGAGCTGGAAGTACCGGCGCCCCAGGATGCCGCGCGTTATCAGGTGTGGTTGCAGACCGGGGACGAAACCCTGGATTATCGCCTGGCCCAACAGTATTACCGGGCCTGCGCCTTGCGCATCCAGGCCGGTGGCGACCATGGTTACCAGGGGTTCGCCCAGCAATTGCCGGCACTGTTGTGCTTTGCCGGCATTGGCGCAGATCAGTTTCAATCCTTCGATTTTTCGTCACTGTAGAAAATCGCAGGTCACTTTTTAATCGAACGACTCACGACGAGACCCCATGGCCACTCCCAGCGCTAGCTCTTATAACGCCGACGCCATCGAAGTCCTCTCGGGCCTCGACCCGGTGCGCAAACGCCCCGGCATGTACACCGACACCAGTCGGCCGAACCACCTTGCCCAGGAAGTCATCGACAACAGCGTCGACGAAGCCTTGGCCGGGCACGCCAAGTCGGTGCAAGTCATCCTTCACGCCGACCATTCCCTGGAAGTGTCCGACGACGGTCGTGGCATGCCGGTGGACATTCACCCCGAAGAGGGTGTGCCGGGCGTCGAGCTGATCCTTACCAAGCTGCATGCCGGCGGCAAGTTCTCCAACAAGAACTACCAGTTCTCCGGCGGTTTGCACGGCGTGGGTATTTCCGTGGTCAACGCGCTGTCGACCCTGGTGCGGGTCAAGGTCAAGCGCGATGGCAACGAGTACCAGATGACTTTCGCCGATGGCTACAAAGCCACCGACCTGGAAGTGATCGGCACCGTGGGCAAGCGCAACACCGGCACCAGCGTGTACTTTGCGCCGGACCCCAAGTATTTCGATTCGCCCAAATTCTCCATCAGCCGCCTCAAGCACGTGCTCAAGGCCAAGGCTGTGTTGTGCCCGGGGCTGCTGGTCAGCTTTGAAGACAAAGGTACCGGCGAGAAGGTCGAGTGGCACTACGAAGACGGCCTGCGCTCTTACCTGGAAGACTCGGTCAGCGACTTCGAACGCCTGCCCAACGAGCCGTTCTGCGGCAGCCTGTCGGGTAATAAAGAAGCGGTGGACTGGGCGCTGCTGTGGTTGCCCGAAGGTGGCGACAGCGTGCAGGAAAGCTACGTCAACCTGATCCCCACGGCCCAGGGCGGCACCCACGTCAACGGTTTGCGCCAAGGCTTGCTGGATGCCATGCGTGAGTTCTGCGAATACCGCAGCCTGTTGCCGCGCGGCGTCAAACTGGCGCCGGAAGACGTGTGGGAGCGCATCGCGTTCGTGCTGTCGATGAAGATGCAGGAACCGCAATTCTCCGGGCAGACCAAGGAGCGCCTGTCGTCCCGCGAGGCAGCGGCGTTTGTCTCTGGCGTGGTCAAGGACGCCTTCAGCCTGTGGCTCAACGAGCATCCGGAACTGGGCCTGGCCCTGGCGGAGCTGGCGATCAACAACGCCGGCCGGCGCTTGAAGGCGAGCAAAAAGGTCGAGCGCAAGCGCATCACCCAGGGCCCGGCACTGCCGGGCAAACTGGCCGATTGCGCCGGGCAAGACCCGATGCGTTCCGAGCTGTTCCTGGTGGAAGGTGACTCCGCCGGCGGTTCCGCCAAGCAAGCGCGGGACAAGGAGTTCCAGGCGATCCTGCCGTTGCGCGGCAAGATCCTCAACACCTGGGAAGTCGATGGCAGCGAAGTGCTCGCCAGCCAGGAAGTGCATAACATCGCGGTCGCCATCGGCGTCGATCCGGGCGCGGCAGACATGAGCCAGTTGCGCTACGGCAAGATCTGCATCCTCGCCGACGCCGACTCTGACGGCCTGCACATTGCTACCTTGCTGTGCGCGTTGTTCGTCCAGCATTTCCGCCCGTTGGTGGATGCCGGTCACGTCTACGTCGCCATGCCGCCGCTGTACCGCATCGACCTGGGCAAGGAAATTTTCTACGCCCTGGACGAAGCCGAGCGCGATGGCATCCTTGACCGCCTGGTGGCCGAGAAGAAACGCGGCAAGCCACAGGTCACGCGATTCAAGGGCCTGGGTGAAATGAACCCGCCGCAACTGCGCGAAACCACCATGGACCCGAACACCCGGCGCCTGGTGCAGTTGACCCTGGAAGACTTCGCCGCCACCTCGGAAATGATGGACATGCTGCTGGCGAAGAAACGCGCCGGCGACCGCAAGACCTGGCTTGAATCCAAAGGCAACCTGGCCGAGGTTCTGGGCTGATGCGCACAGGCTTCGCCCTGGCGATCCTGATGTTGAGCGGGATGGCGGTCACCCAGGTGGCCGCAGCCAGCGTGGCAGAGCTCAAGCTGGTCTCGGAACACCCGGTTGACGGCATGCGCGGTGGGAACCTGTCGGGCCTGGCGTTGTGTGGCAACGAGCTGTGGACGGTTTCGGACCGCGATGACGACCAGATCTACCGCCTGGATACCCGTGCGCCGACCTGGAGCGCGCAAGCGCTGACGATCGACGTGCCGCCCGTGCCCGAGTCCGGCCTGCCTTGGGGCTTGCGTTCGCGCACCAAGGCCGCTTCGTTCATACGTGGTGGTGACCTGGACTTTGAAGGCATCAGTTGTGATGCCGCAGGCAACCGCTACATTGTCAGCGAAGCCCATGCCGCGGTGTTGCAGGTACCCGCAACGGGCGCACCCGAGTGGTTGAAAATCGCGCCGGGCATGGTGCGTGAAGCCAGGGCCAGTGGCATGTTGCTGCACTTTAATGCCTTGTTCGAAGGCCTGGCGGTAAACCCTGAAGGCAATCAGATCTGGCTGGCTGCCGAGCGCGAACGCCGTGGCCTGGTCTCGATCAAGCGTGGGCAGAGCGTATGGGATTGCGATGGCCGTTGTGTATTGTTGAGCGAGGCCGGCCAGGAAGTGCAACCGGCGCAGTTCCCCAACGCCAAGGCCGTGTCCAAGGACTTTGCTGACCTGTCGCTGTTCAACGGCAAGCTGTTTACCCTGGAGCGCAATGCGTTTCAGATCTGCCGGCGCGACCCGCTCACGGCCAAGGTTGAGCTGTGCTGGTCGTTTGCCGACGAAGCCCTGACGCCGCAGCGACGTTACCCGCAGTCGTATGGCCTGGCTGAAGCCCTGTTGGTGGATGCCGACGGTGCCTGGGTCGGGATCGACAACAATTTCGGCCCGCGTGCCGATGGTGAAAAACGTCCGATGGTCTATCGTTTTGCCGCTCCGGATGGCGGCTGGAGTGCCCAGCCATGAGTCGAGATTTTTTTGAATTGAATCAGCGCAGCGGCAGTTCCGCTGCGCCTTACCCCATGATGAGGCCCGCATGAGTGACATCCTCGCAGACAGCTTAGATGGCGTAGAACGCCGGTCGCTGGCTGAATTCACCGAAAATGCCTACCTCAACTACTCCATGTACGTGATCATGGACCGTGCCTTGCCGCATATCGGCGACGGCCTGAAGCCCGTGCAACGGCGCATCATCTACGCCATGAGTGAGTTGGGCCTGGACGCCGATTCCAAGCACAAGAAATCGGCGCGTACCGTCGGTGACGTGCTGGGTAAATTCCACCCCCACGGTGATTCGGCGTGCTATGAAGCCATGGTGCTGATGGCCCAGCCGTTCAGCTACCGCTATACCCTGGTGGACGGGCAGGGTAACTGGGGTGCACCGGATGACCCCAAATCCTTCGCCGCCATGCGTTACACCGAGGCGCGGCTGTCGCGTTATTCCGAAGTGCTGCTCAGCGAGCTGGGCCAGGGCACTGCCGACTGGGGGCCGAACTTTGACGGCACCCTCGACGAACCCCTGGTGTTGCCGGCGCGTTTGCCGAATATCCTGCTCAACGGCACCACCGGTATTGCGGTCGGCATGGCCACCGACGTGCCGCCGCACAACCTGCGCGAAGTCGCCACTGCCTGCGTGCGCTTGCTGGATGAGCCCAAAGCTACGGTCGAGCAGCTCTGCGAGCATATCCAGGGCCCGGATTACCCGACCGAAGCAGAAATCATCACGCCGCGCGCGGACCTGCTGAAGATGTACGAAACGGGCAAGGGCTCGGTGCGTATGCGCGCGGTGTACCACATCGAGGACGGCGACATTATTGTGACCGCGCTGCCGCACCAGGTATCGGGTGCCAAGGTGCTGGAGCAGATCGCCGCGTTGATGCAGGCCAAGCCGTCGAAATTGCCACAAGTGGCCGACCTGCGTGACGAGTCCGACCATGAGAACCCATGCCGCATCGTGATCATCCCGACCAACAGCCGGGTGGATCATGAAGTGCTGATGCAGCACTTGTTTGCCAGCACCGACCTGGAGTCCAGCTACCGGGTCAACGTCAACATCATCGGCCTGGACGGCAAGCCGCAGTTGAAGAACCTGCGCAACCTGCTGGTTGAGTGGCTAGAGTTCCGCGTACAAACCGTGCGCCGCCGCCTGCAATTCCGCCTCGACAAGGTTGAGCGCCGCTTGCACCTGTTGGACGGCTTGCTGATCGCCTACCTCAATTTGGATGAAGTGATCCATATCATCCGTACCGCCGAGCATCCGAAGGCCGAGCTGATCGCGCGTTTCGAGCTGAGCGAAATCCAGGCGGACTACATCCTCGACACCCGCTTGCGCCAGTTGGCACGCCTGGAAGAAATGAAGCTGCGCGACGAGCAGGATGCCCTGCTCAAGGAACAAGCCAAGCTGCAAGCCCTGCTGGGCAGCGAAGCCAAGCTCAAGAAGCTGGTGCGCAGCGAACTGATCAAAGACGCCGAAACCTATGGCGATGACCGTCGCTCGCCTATCGTCGAGCGCGCTGAAGCCAAGGCGCTGACCGAAACCGAGCTGTTGCCCAACGAGAAAATTACCGTCGTTCTGTCGGAAAAGGGTTGGGTTCGCTCCGCCAAAGGGCATGATATTGACGCCACCGGCCTTTCGTACAAAGCCGGTGATGGCTTCAAGACCGCTGCCGCCGGGCGTTCCAATCAATTCGCGGTGTTTATCGACTCGACCGGGCGCAGTTATTCGGTGCCGGCCCACACCCTGCCGTCTGCACGGGGGCAGGGCGAGCCGTTGACCGGGCGCCTCACGCCGCCACCGGGGGCGAATTTCGAGTGCGTGCTGTTGCCGGACGATGATTCGCTGTATGTCATCGCCTCCGACGCCGGTTACGGTTTCGTGGTCAAGGGTGAAGACCTGCAGGCCAAGAACAAGGCGGGCAAGGCGCTGTTGAGCCTGCCGAACAATGCCAAGGTGATCCTGCCAAGGCCGGTGGAGGATCGGGAGAGTAACTGGCTGGCGTCGGTGACCACCGAAGGGCGCTTGCTGGTGTTCAAGATCAGCGACTTGCCGCAGCTGGGCAAGGGTAAAGGCAACAAGATCATCGGGATTCCCGGTGACCGGGTGGCCAGTCGCGAGGAGTATGTGACTGACATCGCCGTGGTCCCGGAAGGTTCTACCCTGGTGCTCCAGGCCGGCAAGCGCACGTTGTCATTGCGCCCTGACGACCTTGAACACTACAAGGGTGAGCGTGGCCGGCGAGGTAACAAACTGCCACGAGGCTTCCAGCGAGTGGATGCCTTGCTGGTCGAAACGCCGGTTTAAGCGGTACTAGAGGCCTCGATCTACGATTTAACGCGTAGATCGATGCTTTCGCGCTGGAGTCATGGCGCATATTCACGGATGATATGGCCTTTCCAGCGCCGGCGTGGCCGAGCGTGTTCAGGTTATTTTTAGTATTACATTGTGGTTCGCCTTGTGGCAGCCACTTGGATGGGATGATGACTGCTCCACGCCTTCCTCTATTTTTGATGCTCGCTGGCCTTTTGGGGTTGGCGGGTTGCAGCACACATCAACCGGTGTCGCTGTACCAGCTGGACAGCGGAAGTCCGGCTCAGCCAGCCCAAACCGCTGGCATGGCCGTATTGCTGGGGCCGGTAGTGGTTGCCGATTACCTGCAACGCGAAACCCTGCTTCAACGTCAGAACGACGGCAGCCTGCAAGGTTCCACAGATGGTCGTTGGGCCGGTAGCCTGTCGTCGGATATCAACCAGTTGATGTTGCGTCAGGTCGCCGGCCAGCTGGACAGCCAGCGTGTGGTCCTGGCACCGGGACCCTCCGGGTTCACCCCGGATGTACAGGTGTTGCTGACCATTACGCGGCTGGATTCCGGCAAGTCGCAACCGGCGATCCTGGATGCACAGTGGCGCCTGATCGACCGTCGCGGGCAGGTGCGGGACAACCGCATTGTGCATCTGCAGGAAGAGCACGCCGGCACCACTGCGTCCCAGGTCCAGGCCCAGGGTGTGCTGTTGCAGCACTTGGCACAGCAGTTGTCGGTGGCGCTCAAACCATTGGCCAACCAGCCGCCGATTGCCGAAGCGCAACCGCGTAAGCAGGCCCCCGCCCAGGCCAAGCCTGCGGCCCCGGAAAAACCGAAGATGCCGATGGCCACGCCGATTCGTACGGACTTGGAAGTGTTCAGATTCTGATCTGAATGGGGCACAAACAAAAGGCCCGCTGAATAAGCGGGCCTTTTTGTTGGGCTGCGATTTAAGCTGCACCACAACCCAAATGGGGGGTGGGCTTGTGTGTGAGCGGGCTTGCTCGAGAATCAGGTGTGTCAGGGGCGCATCAGCTGACTGACACGCCGCCCAACATAAGCCCACTCCACAGTAGGTATAACGCTATGCCTCAGGGCTTACGGGTCTCATGCATCCGCGCCAACTGACGCTCCAGCATCGACGGATACGGCTCCATCAACCGCTCCACACAACTGGCCCCTTCAGGGCTGGCAATCGGGCGGATACGTGCGCGTTGGCGGATCAGCGTGTCCTCACTGATCTTGCGCTCCACCAGCAGCAGGTTACGGCTGTGCTGGGACAAGGCCAGGGCATCCTGGGCGATTTCGGTCAGCAGCAGGTCGATCTGGCTGATGCCAAACAGGTCGTCACCCACGGTTAGACCCAGCTGCAGTTGCAGGGTAATGCCGCTGTCGGCTACTTCGATCTGCAGGGCATGGCCCAGGGCGCGCAACAGCTCGCCGCAGCAGATGGCATTGGTCAGGTAGTCCTCGCCGCTGTCTTCGCTGTGGAACAGCATCAGCGTGCTGCCATCGTTCAGGGTGTGCAGTTCGCTCTGGTAGAGCGAAGCGGCCTGGTCGAGGCAGTCACGGTAGCGTTCGAGCAGTTCGGTCAGGCGGGCGCGGGGCAGGCGGCGCAGTTGCTCCTGGGCACCCAGTTGCACGGCGAGTACAGCACTGTGCTGTGGCTCGGCGTTCTTGACCGCAACCGGTTTGGGCGCAGCGACTGGGGCGGCTGCCGAGGTGTCGCGCAGGTCGGCGAACGGGTCTTCGTCGTCCAGCTCGTCTTCCTCAGCCTTGATCACATGGCGCGGCGCAGGCTTGAGGCCGGCCACCGGGGCGCTTTCGTCGAAGCCTGGGTCGCGCAGGTCGCGCACTTCAAACTCAGGCTCGTCGTTGTAGTCCTCGGTGTCGTCGTACTCAGGCTCAGGTTCGACTTCAGGCGCTTTCGGCTCCGGGGCAAAGCTGGTGTGGAGCTGGCGCGCGAGGTCGCCGATTTCGTCCTGGCGATCGGTGGCCGGGGTGTGTTCGTCGATATCCCGCAGCCAGATGCGCAGTTGCATCAACGGCGTGGAGATATGCCGACCAAGGCGCAGGCTCAAGGCCAGGGCCAAGGCCAGCAGGATCGCGCTCAGGATGCCCATGCTTTGCAGGCTGATGGTCATCGGCTGCTGGAACTGTTGCATATCAAGGCTGATACGCAGTTGGCCGGCCTTCACGTCCTGGAACGTGATATTGCTCTGATACAGGCCCTCGGCCTCACCGAGCAGGCCGTTTTTCGGGCGCTGCCCGGCCTCGGCCATGATCCGGTTGTCCACGCTATAGATGGCGGCGTGGGCCACCAGCGGGTTCTTGGTCAGGTTGTTGAGCAATACGTTGAGGCTGAGGATGTCGTTGGACACCAGCAACTCAGTCGCCGAAGTGGCAGTCTGGGTTGTCAGGCTCGCGCCCAGGGCGTCAGCTTGCTCGTGCATGGCCTGCTTGAACTGCAAACCCATCACGCAGGCGTAGATCACCAGGGCCAGAGCGACCAGGATCACGTTATGGCTGGCGATGCGCAATGCAATCGGTACACGGCGATGGCGCAGTGCCCGGAAGATCAGCAGGAAGAAGTTATCGGTTTTTACTGGCGTGGGCCGGTTCACTTGCGCTCGGCTCTTGGTCCGTGAAGTTGACGCGCAGTATAGCGACAGGCCCCTGGCCGGCAAAGCGCTGCCTGTGCCCGATGGTCACTGAAAGTGGGTAGAATGCGGTTTTTTTCCAGCCTGGGGGTGCGCTTTGCGCGAAATTGTCCTGATCAACATCACGGGTGAAGACCGACCGGGTCTCACCGCAGCCATTACCGGCGTCCTGGCCCAGGGTGGTGTGAACATTCTCGACATCGGCCAGGCAGTGATCCACGACACCTTGTCGTTCGGCATCCTGGTGGAGATCCCCAGCACCGAGCAGGCCTCCTCGGTACTCAAGGACATCCTGTTTACGGCGTATAAGCTCGATCAACAGGTACGTTTCACCCCGGTGTCCGAAGCTGACTACCAGCACTGGGTCGAAGGCCAGGGTAAAAAACGCCATATCGTCACCCTGTTGACCCGCAAGGTAACGGCTGAGCAGCTGCAGCGCGTCAGTTCGATCACCGCGCAATACGGATTGAATATCGACCATATTGACCGTCTGTCGGGTCGCATGCCATTGGACACCCCGGCTGACAAAGGCAAGGGCTGCATCGAGTTCTCCGTGCGCGGTGAACCGGCTGACGCGCAAGCGCTGCGCGCCGACTTCCTGAGCGTGGCCCAGGAACTGAATGTCGATATCGCCTTCCAGGAAGACTCCCTGTTCCGTCGCAACCGCCGCTTGGCGGTGTTCGACATGGACTCCACCTTGATCGAAGCCGAAGTCATCGATGAGCTGGCCAAGGCGGCCGGTGTGGGCGAGCAAGTTTCTGAGATTACCGAGCGCGCGATGGCCGGCGAGCTGGATTTTCGTGCCAGCTTCAAGGAGCGTCTTGCGCTGCTCAAGGGCCTGGACGTGGGCGTGTTGGACTCGATCGGCGCGTCGCTGCGCCTGACTGAAGGCGCCGAAACCCTGTTCGCCGAACTCAAGCGACTGGGCTACAAGACCGCCATCCTGTCCGGCGGCTTCACGTACTTCGCCAAGCAGTTGCAGGCCAAGCTGGGCATTGACTATGTATTCGCCAACGAGCTGGAAGTGGTGGATGGCAAAGTGACTGGCGTCGCGGTGGAGCCGATTGTTGACGCCCAGCGCAAGGCCGACCTGCTCAAGGAATTGGCCCATAAGGAAGGCTTGCGCCTGGAGCAGACCATTGCGGTCGGCGACGGCGCCAATGACTTGCCGATGCTGGCGATTGCCGGGTTGGGCGTGGCCTTTCGCGCCAAACCGTTGGTCAAGCAGTCAGCCAAGCAGGCGATTTCGACCTTGGGGTTGGATGGCGTGTTGTATCTGCTGGGCTTGCGTGACCGCGACGGTCAACTATAAGCCGATCTCACTGTCACTGATCGTTCCCACGCTCCGCGTGGGAACGCCTCCAGTGACGCTCTGCGTCACGCTTTGGGCGCAGAGCGCCTCGGGCTGCATTCCCACGCGGAGCGTGGGAACGATCAACTGCAATATCAGGCTTTAGCTGCGGCGATACCCTGGCCCATCTGCACCGGCGTACCCGCTGCCAGTTCTTCAGCCCACTTCACCTGGTCCGGCCCGAACAGCACGATGGCAGTGGAGCCCAGTTTGAAACGACCCAGTTCCGCACCCTTGTCCAGATGAATCGGCGCGCGGGCCGCTTCGTCGTAGCGGAAGGTTTTCAGCTCGCGTTTCGGCGGCGTTACCAAACCGGCCCACACGGTTTCAATCGACGCAACGATCATCGCACCTACCAACACCACGGCCATCGGGCCGCGTTCGGTGTCGAACAAGCAGACAACGCGCTCGTTACGGGCGAACAGTTCCGGCACGTTTTCGGCGGTGGTCTGGTTGACCGAGAAAATCCGCCCTGGCACATACACCATCTCGAGCAGGGTACCGGCCAGTGGCATGTGCACCCGGTGGTAGTCCTTGGGCGACAGGTAAATTGTCGCGAACTCGCCGCCCATGAACGGCGCAGCCATTGCGGCATCGCCACCGAGCAGTTCCAGCACGCTGAAGCTGTGGCCCTTGGCCTGGAAGATACGGCCATGTTCGATCGGGCCTAGCTGGCTGACCGCGCCATCGGCAGGACTCAACACTGCACCTGGGGTTGGATCCAACGGGCGGGCGCCGTCTTTCAGCGCGCGGGTGAAGAAGGCGTTGAAGTGCTCATAGGCGCTCAGGTCTTCCACCAGGGCCTGGGACATGTCCACCTGGTAGCGCTTGGCGAACCAGGCAGTGAAGGCGTTCTTGAACCAGCGCACGCGGCACTCGGCGATGCAACCAGCCAGGCGCGACAGCAAGTGGTGCGGCAGCAAGTACTGGCTGAGGATAAACAACTGCTTTTTCATAACTGTCCTTAAACCTTAAATCTCAACGGGGGTGTCGGGGTGATTGCCCCATTCGCCCCAGGAACCGGCATAACCTTTGACTCGCGGATAACCGAGCGCCTTGGCCACCAGGTAGGTGAAGCCAGAGCGGTGGTGAGTCTGGCAGTGGGTGATGATTTCTTTGTCTTTGGTCAGCCCGAGGTCTTCGAGGATTTGCGGCATGTCACGGCGGATACGCAGGTTGCGCGCCTTGTCCATGCCGGCAGTCCATTCGAAGTTCACCGCGCCGGGAATGTGGCCGCCCTTGGCTGCGAGCACTTTCTCGCCGGAATACTCCAGCGGGCCACGAGCGTCCCAGATCCCCAGGTCGGCCGCGCCGAGACGGCTTTGCAGGTATTCACGGGTGGCGGTAGGGCCGTCGTGCAGCGTAAGGCTGACCGGGCCGCCGGCTGCTGGGGGCACATCGGTGGAAAGCGGGTGCCCTTCCTCCAGCCAAGCCAGCAGGCCGCCGTCGAGGTAGTGATACTTCTGGTGGCCGATCACGTCGAGCATCCAGATAAAACGCCCGGCCCAACCGCCGCCTTCGTCGTCGTAGACCACATAGGTGGCGTCCGGGGTGTGGCCCAGTTCGCCGAACAGTTTTTCCAGGTCGGCCTTGCTTGGTAGCAGGCCGGGTGCCGGTGGCTGTCCCAGTTGGGTGCGCTTGGGGTCAACGAAATGCGCGCCGGGGATATGCCCTTCGGCGTAGCGGGCGACACTGGTGAGGTCTACCAGTATCAAGTGCTTGGAATCGAGGCGACCCAACAGGTCGGCGGATTCGATCACCAGCGGCAAGCCAGAGAAGTCAGGCATGTGAGGTCTCCTGGGCACAAATGTTGGCGATAAAGGCCGGTGATTGTAGCGCAAGCATCAGGCGCTGCGGTTGGTAAAGCTGTGCAGGGCTTTCTCGATGCATTGGGCGGTTTTGCCGAACGCCTGCACGGTGGTTTCCGAGAACGGCCCGCCGCCCTGGTCCGCCACGATCAGCATGACCACACGGCCGTTGCAGCTCAGTGAGCGCAGTAGCAGATGCTCGCCAATAAACAGACGACGCAGGATCGGTGGCAGCAATGCGGAAAACTGCGCATGGTTGTCGGGGTTCAGGCGTACCTGGGCGGACTTTTCCAGCAGGCGTTGCAGCAGTGTGCTGTTCACCACATCCAGGCTCAGGTGAGCCGCGTCCTTGGGCAGGCCGTCGGCCTGGTGTACACGCAAGGTGCTCAAGGCGCGATCTGCCATGAATATCAGTACCCGCTGCATGCCACTGGCGACCAAGGCTTCCTTGGCGCAAGTGGTCAGGTGCATGGCGTTGGCAAAGCGGCTCGGCTCCACCAGCAACTCGGTGCAGCGCGTGCGCCACACGGCCAAGGCTTCGGCCGTGGGCGGTGGTGCAGGCAGCAAGCCGCGATGGACTTTCTGCACATGCCACGGCCAGATCAGCGATAGCGCCGGGTGCCAGAGGTCGGGCATCAAGGTGGTACGCGCGCTGGTCACCGCTTGCTGGTGGGCTTGCTGTTGCACATCGCTCAATGGCGTTTGCAGGTACAGCGCCGTCAGGTATTGCCAGCGCTCTGTGTGCGGGCAGGTCCAGGATTCCTGGGCCGACATCGCCAAGCCATTGGCCAGCAACACGGTATTGGCCGGCTGGTTCAGCCAGCGTCGCAGGTTGGGCTCGGCATCGAGCAATTGCTGGTGGCGCAGGGCATCGTCTTGACGGGCAATGTGCAGCGCCTTGACCAGCAGGCGTTGCTCGGCCAACAGCAACTTGTAGCCCTGTGAAACCCAGATCGGCAGGTGCCAGGCTTCGGTCAGGCCCAGGCACAGGTCGAGCAAGCGCACGCCGAACAGCTGTTGCTCGACCTGGCGTGCCGATTGGCCTTTATGGATCACCCGCAACTCCCACTCTTCCAAAAGCTTGGGGTAGGCGACGGCCATCGGCCACAGTGGCGACAAAAACAGCAGGCTGCCCCAGTGGATGTCCTGCCACAACCGCGCCAGGCGACTGCCGAACAAACCGTTAGCTTGCTGGGATGCGTGCTGGCTGATCAGCAACAGTTGACGCAAGGCCACGGGGATTTCCCGGGCGGGTACCGAAGGCAGGCGCGCCAACAGCTCTTCGGCACGTTTGAGGCCAAGACGGTTAAGTGCGACTTCAAGGTTTTCCGCAGGTTCGGCCAGGCTGCCGTGGGCTTGGCTGTTGGCTTCGCGCATCACACTCAGCACCAGGGCCGGACTGTTTTGCATTAACTCAGCAATATCTCGCAATGAACTGCGGCTATCGCGAATAGCTTTGCACACGCGTTCGTGGCTGGCCTGGGGCACGGGCAGCAGCACGTCGTCCAGGCACTTGATCCAAGCGGCGAGGGTATTGGGGCGGTTTGTTGGGGTTGTCGTTTCAATTGCCATGATTGGGGCGCGATCATCACTTGCGTTCAACACGCCCGGAACGGGCCGAATTGGCTTTTCGCCTTAACGGGCTATAGTCTGGCGCAGTTTTGCCGATAAGTAGAACAAGAGTTTTCTGCTGCACCCAATATGTCCATGAACCCGACGGCGCAAGTACCCCTCTCCTATGGCTAAAATTATCGGCATCATTGTCGTCATCGCAAGTGTGCTCGGAGGGTACGTCCTCTCCCACGGTAAAATCGCCGCACTGATCCAGCCTTTCGAAGTGCTGATTATCGGCGGTGCCGCGTTCGGCGCATTTTTGCAGGCCAACCCAGGCTATATGACCATGCACGTGGTCAAGAAGTCCCTGGGCATGTTCAGCTCGCGCTTCTCCCACACGTTTTATCTGGAAGTGCTGGGGCTGATCTACGAGATCCTCAACAAAAGCCGCCGCGAAGGCATGATGGCGATCGAAGGCGATATCGAAGACGCCGCGGCCAGCCCGATTTTTGCCAAGTACCCGGCCGTGCTCAAAGACGAGCGCATGACCGCGTATATCTGTGATTACCTGCGCATCATGTCCTCCGGCAACATGGCGCCCCACGAGCTGGAAGGCCTGTTCGACATGGAGTTGTTCAGCCTCAAGGAAGAGCTGGAGCATCCTTCCCACGCCGTGACCGGCATCGCCGACGGCATGCCCGGTTTCGGTATTGTCGCAGCGGTACTGGGTATCGTGGTGACCATGGCGTCCCTGGGCGAAGGCGATCAGGCGGCCATCGGCATGCACGTAGGTGCGGCGCTGGTGGGGACCTTCTTCGGTATTCTCGCCGCCTATGGTTTCTTCGGCCCGCTCGCCACCTCCCTGGCCCACGATGCCAAGGAAGAAATCAACCTCTACGAAGCGATCAAGGCGTGCCTGGTGGCATCGGCCTCGGGCATGCCGCCGTCGCTGGCTGTGGAGTTCGGGCGCAAGGTGCTGTACCCGAAACATCGCCCAAGCTTCTCCGAGCTGGAACAAGCGGTTCGCGGTCGCTAAGCCATGGAAAACAACCAGCCGATCATCATCAAGCGCGTCAAGCGCTTCGCTGCGGGGCACCATGGCGGCGCCTGGAAAATCGCCTTCGCCGACTTTGCCACGGCGATGATGGCGTTCTTCCTGGTGTTGTGGCTGATGTCCACCGCTACGCCAGAACAGAAAATCGCCATCGCCGGCTACTTCAAGGACCCGATTGGCTTTTCGGAAAGCGGTACGCCGTTTGTCATTGACCTGGGCGGCTCGCCGGAACTGGCGCCCGAGCGCACCATCAACCCGGAAGTGCAAACTGAATCGCCTCAGGAAAAAATCCCGATCGAGCGCGACACTGTCGAATCCATGGCCGAGCAGGTCGAACAGGAGCGACTGGAACTGTTGCTGCAGGAATTGCAGAACAAGGTTGAAGAAAACCCACAGTTGCTGAAGTTCAAGGACCAGATTTCCTTCGAGATCACCCCCGAGGGGCTGCGCATCCAGATTACCGATGCCGCCAACCGGCCGATGTTCGACTCGGGCAGTGCGCGCTTGAAGCCGTACTTTGAAGACATCCTGCTGGCCATGGCTGACACCATCAAGGCGGTGCCCAACAAGATCAGCATCAGCGGGCACACCGACGCCAAACCCTACGCGGGCCAGGGTGATTTCGGCAACTGGGAACTCTCGGCCAACCGCGCCAATGCTGCCCGGCGTGCGCTAGTGGCCGGCAGCTACCCGGACCCGCAAGTGGCTCGGGTGGTGGGTTTTGCCTCCTCGCAGCTGTTTGATCCCAAAGACCCGTACAACCCGGTCAACCGCCGTATCGACATCGTGGTGCTGACCAAAAAAGCCCAGCGTGCGATTGAAGGCGATCAACCACCGCTACCGGCACCGACCCAGGGCGACGGTGCGCCAGGCGAAGTGCCGGCCGACCCGAACGCGCTGCCTCCGGAGCAGGAACCGCTGCCAGCCCATGAGCTGCGCCAGAAGCTGAACCTGTTTGATGACGGGGGCGTCAAGGATCCTACGGCGCCTGCACCGGGGTCATAGTTGATCTAAGCGCTGGAAACGTAAACGCCCCGATCATTCGGGGCGTTTTCATGTGTGTTCAAAGTGGGAGGTACGCTTTGACACCACTGACTACGCCTCGCATGTCGTCGGCGCACAGGCGTGGGACGAAGTACTCTCGACCTTTTGGAGCGAGTCTTTCTATGCAACTTGTCGAGGCGCTCAAAGCTGACGGTATAAATCATGTCGCACTTCACCCATAGCTCTTTATAGCCATCGGACTGAAGTGGATTGGTGCGTAGCAAATGGTGCCAGTCGTATTGGGTCGCTGGTGCAGTAGAGGAGATTGGCACCACGGTGCAGAGCTTGCGACTGTGGGTCGCGGTAGGAGATATCACTACGACTTTGCGGATCTTCAGCATTTCCGGAGCGACAAAGCCTCGGGTGAAGTCACACAGCAAAACGTCGCCTTGTTTGGGGTGATAGTAGAGAGCCAAATGTTAATTCCCCACAAAAAGCAAAGCCGCCCGAAGGCGGCTTCATTCGACACGCAGCGGAGCTTGCTTCGCCCCTTCTGCGCCGCTGGATCAACTCCGAAAAGGATCCAGACTCCTGCCAGCTTTCGCTGGTGACGGAGCAATTATGAGCATCAGGAAATCCGAATACAAGCTGGCATGTGCGTATCAGCCACCCAGTTGACTCGAATTCTTGATGCCTGCTCCTGTTAAATCAATGGGCTAGGGCTTTCAGCCCGCTGGTTTATGTGTATCAAGAAATTGACCGTCAATAGCTGCTCTCAGGCAAGCTCGCAATAATCGACCGATAGCTGTTCATCCGCTGCTGCTGCACGCGCCCATCTTCCAGTGCCTTGAGCAACGCACAACCCGGCTCGCGGTCGTGTTTGCAGTCGCGGAAGCGGCAGGTGCCGATCAGGTCGTTGAACTCGATGAAGCCCGCTTCCACATCGCTGCGGCTGACGTGGCCCAAGCCGAATTCACGGATACCCGGTGAGTCGATCAACTCGCCGCCGCCCGGGAAGTGGAACAACCGCGCGGTGGTGGTGGTGTGGGTGCCCTGGCCGGACAGTTCCGACAGCGGGCCCACGCGGGTTTCGACTTCAGGCAACAGGCTGTTGACCAGCGACGACTTGCCCACGCCTGACTGGCCGACGAACACGCTGATCCGCCCGTCCAACTGCTGTTGCAGCTGTTCCATGCCGTTGCCGTGGTGAGCCGACACTTCCAGCACCGGGTAGCCCAGGGTGCGGTAGACCGCCAGCAACGCATTGAGCGCCGGGGCGTTCTGCTCGTCGATCAGGTCGAATTTGTTCAGCAGCAGCAACGGGCGGATGCCAGCATGCTCGGCCGCGACCAAGTAGCGGTCGATCAGGTTGGCATGGGGCTCGGGCAGTGGCGCGAACACGATCACGATCATGTCAACGTTGGCCGCCACCGGCTTGAGCTGCCCACGGCTGTCGGGGCGGCGCAGCTCGGTACTGCGCGGCAACTGGGCGACGATGACGCCGATGCCCTGGTTGCCGGCACGCCACACCACCTTGTCGCCGGTGACCAGCGCGGGCAGGTTGGCGCGCAAGTGGCAACGGAACACCTGGCCCGCGAGTTCGCCTTCGAGCGCCTCGACTTCGACCTGCACACCAAAGTGCGCGATCACCAAGCCGGTTTGTTCGGGCCCCAGGTCGCCGCCCTCGAGCGCTTCCACGGCGGAGGATTCACGTTTGGCGGCGCGGGCGGCGCGTTCACCTTGAATCTTTTCGATGCGCCAGTTTTGGCGACGGTTGAGCTGGCGTTTGGCCATTGGTGTTCCGTGTCGATAATGCAAAAGTTGGGTAAAACGGTCGCGAGTCTAGCACGCCCCCGCCTGCTAAACTGCCCGGCTACGCCAAGGTGCCAAGAGAATCAAGCCATGCAAAACCCACAGAACCTGATTTGGATCGATCTGGAAATGACCGGTCTGAACCCCGACACCGACGTCATCATCGAGATGGCGACCATTGTCACCGACAGCAACCTCAACACCTTGGCCGAAGGCCCGGTGATCGCCATCCACCACAGCGACGCCGTACTCGCCACCATGGACGAGTGGAACACCCGCACCCACGGTAACTCCGGGCTGACCCAGCGCGTGCGCGACAGCCGCATCAGCATGGCCGAAGCCGAGGCCGAAACCATTGCCTTCCTGGAAAAATGGGTGCCCAAGGGCAAATCGCCGATCTGCGGCAACAGCATCTGCCAGGACCGTCGCTTCCTTTATACGCACATGAAGGGGCTGGAAAGTTACTTCCACTACCGCAACCTGGACGTGTCGACCTTGAAGGAACTGGCTGCGCGTTGGGCGCCGGAAGTCAAAGACAGCTTCCATAAAGGCAGCACGCACCTGGCGCTGGATGATATTCGCGAGTCGATTGCCGAGTTGCAGCATTACCGCAAGCATTTCATCAAGGCTTGATTCTGCGGCGCCAGTGAGTGCGCTATCGCAGGCAAGCCAGCTCCCACATTTGACTGCATTCGCAAATTCAAAGTGTGGGAGCTGGCTTGCCTGCGATACAGGCGACGCGGTTTATCGCCAAGCGCCCCCTTTTGGTGCCCTCGGCAAATGATTAGACTGCCGGCCTCTCTGTCAGGATCGCCATCATGTTGCTGATGCTCTACCTCGTCGCCATCACCGCCGAAGCCATGACTGGCGCCCTGTCCGCGGGGCGGCGTGGCATGGACTGGTTTGGCGTGGTGCTGATCGCTTGCGTGACAGCCCTGGGCGGCGGTTCGGTGCGCGATGTGTTGCTCGGCCACTACCCGCTGACCTGGGTCAAACACCCGGAGTACCTGGTGCTGACCTCCGTTGCGGCATTGGTGACGATCTTTATCGCGCCCTTGATGCGCCACCTGCGCTCGCTGTTCCTGGCGCTGGATGCGGTGGGGTTGGTGGCCTTCACCCTGATCGGCTGCATGACCGCCCTGGAAATGGGCCACGGTATGTTGGTGGCGTCGGTCAGCGGGGTCATCACCGGGGTATTCGGCGGCATCCTGCGGGATATCTTCTGTAACGACATCCCGCTGATCTTCCGCCGCGAGCTGTATGCCAGCGTGTCGTTCCTGGCTGCCTGGTTCTACTTGCTGTGCCTGTACCTGGAGCTGCCCAGCGAGCAAGCGATTCTGCTGACGCTGTTCAGTGGCTTCCTGTTACGCCTGCTGGCGATCCGGTTTCACTGGGAAATGCCCAAGTTCGTCTACAACGACGATGTGCACTAGCGCGCAGCGTGTTGCTCCAGCGCCCATTCCACGTGTTCGCGTACCAACTCCGACGGGTAGTCCCGCCGCGCCTTCAAGGCTTCCAGCACTGGAATGCTGGAGGGCGCATTACCCAGGCCCACCGCCAGGTTGCGTAACCAGCGCTCGTAACCGGCGCGGCGCAGGGGCGAGCCCTCGGTGCTGCTGAGGAATTTATCCTCGTCCCACATAAACAATTCGGCCAGTTCTGCGTTATCCAGATTGTGCCGTGGCTTGAAATCGCTTTCGGCGGTAGGTCGAGCGAAACGATTCCACGGGCAAACGATCTGACAGTCATCGCAGCCAAATACCCGGTTGCCGATCAGTGGGCGCAGATCTTCGGGGATGGCACTCTTGAGTTCGATGGTCAGGTACGAAATGCATCGTCGCGCGTCCAGCACGTAAGGGCCAACGAAGGCGTTGGTGGGGCAGATGTCCAGGCACGCCGTGCAGCGGCCGCAGTGTTCTGTGGCGTGGGGTGGGTCTACCGGCAACGGTAGATCGACAAACAGTTCGCTCAGGAAGAAATAACTGCCGGCCTTGCGGTTGAGAACCAGGGTGTTTTTACCGATCCAGCCCAGGCCCGCTTGCTCGGCAATGGCTTTTTCCAGGACGGGCGCGCTGTCGACAAAGGCGCGAAAGCCGAACGGCCCGATCTGCGCCTGGATGCGGTCGGCCAGTTGCTGCACGCGCTTGCGGATCAGCTTGTGGTAGTCGCGGCCCAGGGCGTAGCGCGATATATAGGCTTTTTCCGGCTGGGCCAGTAGTTGCGCCATCTGGGTGTCGCCGGGCAGGTAGTCCATGCGCAGTGACACCACGCGCAAGGTGCCGGGCACCAGCTCGTCGGGGTGGGAGCGTTTGCTGCCGTGGGCGCCCATGTATTCCATCTCGCCGTGGTAACCCGCGTCGAGCCAGCGTTGCAGGTGCTGTTCATGCTCAGCCAGGTCGAGGCCGCTGATGCCGACTTGCTGAAAGCCCAGCTCGCGACCCCAGTCTTTGATCGATTGGGCGAGGGCGGGCAGATCGGAGGTAATAGCAGGCATGAGACACGGGAAACCACAGGTTAGATGCGTATAATTCTGCCAGACATCGGAGCTTGAAGACGCATGCCTCAGACAAAACACCCAATTACCGACGTTCAGCTGTTGTTGCCCGGCCATTTGCCGCAACTGGCTGCGCGTTCCCCGGACGCCCATAAGGGCCAATTCGGCCACCTGCTGGTCATCGGTGGTGACCGTGGCGTTGGCGGCGCGGCGTTGCTGAGCAGCGAAAGCGCCTTGCGCAGCGGCGCCGGCATGGTCTCGCTGGCGACGCGGCCGGAACACATACCGGCCGCTCTGGCTCGGCTGCCGGAGGTCATGGCCGTCGGCGTGAGCTCGGCCAACCAGTTGATGGGCCTGCTGGAAAAAATCTCGGTGATCGTCATTGGCCCAGGCCTCGGCGATGCCGCCTGGGGCAAGAGCTTGTTGTCGGTCGCGGCCAATGCCAGCCTGCCGCAGGTGTGGGATGCCGATGCGCTCAATCAACTGGCCACTGGCAGCGTCGAGCTGCCGGCCAACTGTGTAATTACCCCTCATCCGGGCGAAGCTGCGCGTTTGTTGGGGCTCTCGACAGCCGAGGTTCAGGCTGATCGCCTTAAGGTGGCGCGCGCGTTGAGCCAAAGATTCAATGCCGTGACTATCCTCAAGGGTGCTGGCAGTTTGATTGCCAGCCCGGATGGGCGTGTGTCGCGGTGTGATCAAGGCCACCCGGCGATGGCAACAGCTGGGCTCGGTGATGTTTTGGCCGGTCTGGTCGGGGCACTATTGGCTCAGGGTATGCCCGCGTACGAAGCGAGCTGCCTGGCCGTGTGGTTGCACGCGACCGCCGGAGACCGCCAGGGCAGTTTTGGTCGCGGCTTGGCCGCCAGCGACCTGATCCCCGCCATTCGTCAATTGCTGGAGGAGCAGTCGCCGTGCCTGAAGTAATTCTTTTCCTGGCAGATGAAGAGGCCATGGTCGCGTTGGGTCAGCGTATTTCGCAGGTCACGCAAGGGGCCGGGTTGATCTTTCTCGAGGGCGATCTGGGCGCAGGCAAAACCACATTGTCCCGGGGGATTATTCGCGGCCTTGGCCATACCGGCGCGGTAAAAAGCCCGACCTTCACGTTGGTCGAGCCTTACGAGATCGGCGACGTGCGTGCTTTCCACTTCGACCTCTATCGCCTGGTCGATCCGGAAGAGTTGGAGTTCATGGGCATCCGTGATTACTTCGACGATGATGCGCTGTGCCTGATCGAGTGGCCAAATAAAGGCACAGGCTTTTTGCCAAAGCCGGACCTGACCATTACCATTACGCCGCATGAGCACGGACGTCAGCTGAAGTTGTTGCCCCAGAGCCCACGCGCTGAGTCGTGGTGTGCTGCTCTGGCATTGGAATTCAAATAATTGGTGGGGTTAGGTATGCGCTTTCGCGCGTTGGTTGCTGTCGTGGGGGTGTTGCTTGCGGCAATGACTGTCAATGCTCTGGCTGCTTCACAGGTGAAAAGTGTTCGCCTGTGGCGAGCGCCGGATAACACGCGACTGGTGTTCGACCTGTCTGGCCCGGTCCAGCACAGCGTCTTTACCTTGACGGCGCCTGATCGCCTGGTGATCGATATCAACGGTGCCAGCCTGGCCGCGCCGCTGAAAGTCTCCACCGCCAACACGCCCATTACCGCCATGCGCTCGGCCCAGCGTACGCCGACCGACCTGCGTGTGGTCATCGACCTGAAAAAGGCCGTGACCCCCAAAAGCTTCTCCCTGGCCCCCAACGCCCAGTACGGCAACCGCCTGGTGGTCGACCTGTTCGACAACCCCGCCGACGCCGCACCGCCGCCTGCGCCAACGCCGAGCGTGGCGACGGTGCCTGCGGTGCCGGTCAACCCTTCGCAACCCCAGGTCAAGCTGCCACCACCGCCGCCTGCACCGGCAGGCAAGCGCGACATTATCGTGGTGATCGACGCCGGCCACGGTGGCGAAGACCCTGGGGCTTCCGGCTCCCGCGGCCAGCATGAGAAAGACGTGGTGCTCGCCATCGCCCGTGAACTGCAGCGCCAGGTCAATGGCATGAAAGGCTACCGCGCCGAGCTTACCCGTACCGGTGACTACTTCATTCCGTTGCGTGGCCGTACCGAAATTGCCCGTAAGAAGGGCGCTGACCTGTTCGTGTCCATTCACGCCGACGCCGCGCCTTCAACCGCTGCCTTTGGCGCCTCGGTATTTGCCCTGTCGGATCGCGGCGCTACCTCCGAGACTGCGCGCTGGCTGGCCGACAGTGAAAACCGTTCCGACTTGATCGGCGGGGCCGGCAACGTCTCCCTTGATGACAAGGACAAGATGCTCGCAGGCGTACTGCTCGACCTGTCGATGACCGCCTCGCTGACCTCCAGCCTCAACGTGGGCCAGAAAGTCCTGAGCAATATCGGCCGCGTGACCTCGCTGCACAAGCAGCGCGTAGAACAAGCCGGGTTCATGGTGTTGAAATCGCCGGATATCCCGTCGATCCTGGTGGAAACCGGGTTTATCTCCAACGCCAACGAAGCGTCGAAACTGGCCAGCGCCAGCCACCAGCAAGCGCTGGCGCGCTCCATCAGCGCCGGTGTGCGCCAGTTCTTCCAGCAGAACCCGCCGCCGGGCACCTATATCGCCTGGCTGCGCGACTCTGGCAAAATCGCCCAGGGCCCGCGTGACCATCGTGTGCAGCCCGGTGATACCGTTGCCATGCTGGCCGTGCGTTTCCAGGTCACGCCTGCAGCCTTGCGCAGCGCCAATAACCTGAAAACCGATGAGTTGAAGATCGGCCAGGTGTTGACCATCCCCGGTACTTCATTGGCGGCGCAGTGATGAGCGAATCCACCTTGAACAGCGGCTCACGCATTGAATTGCTCAGCCCGCGCCTTGCCAACCAGATCGCCGCGGGTGAGGTGGTTGAACGCCCGGCGTCGGTAATCAAGGAGTTGTTGGAAAACAGCATCGACTCCGGCGCCAAACGCATTGATGTCGATGTGGAGCAGGGCGGCGTCAAGCTGCTGCGGGTACGTGACGATGGCAGTGGCATCTCTTCGGATGACCTGCCCCTGGCCCTGGCCCGCCACGCCACCAGCAAGATCCGCGACTTGGAGGACCTGGAGCGGGTCATGAGCCTGGGCTTTCGTGGTGAGGCCCTCGCCTCCATCAGCTCCGTGGCCCGCCTGACCCTGACCTCCCGCACCCGCAGCGCCGAGCAAGCCTGGCAGGTGGAAACCGAAGGCCGCGACATGGCGCCTCGGGTCCAGCCGGCGGCGCACCCGGTGGGTACCTCAGTGGAAGTGCGCGACCTGTTTTTCAATACCCCGGCGCGGCGCAAATTCCTCAAAGCCGAGAAAACCGAATTCGATCACCTGCAAGAAGTCATCAAGCGCCTGGCCCTGGCCCGTTTCGACGTGGCCTTTCACCTGCGCCACAATGGCAAGACCATCCTCAGCCTGCACGAAGCCAACGACGACGCCGCCCGTGCTCGGCGGGTGGCGGCGGTGTGTGGCAGCGGGTTCCTGGAGCAGGCGCTGCCGATTGAGATCGAGCGCAATGGCTTGAGGTTGTGGGGCTGGGTCGGGTTGCCGACGTTCTCCCGCAGCCAGGCCGATTTGCAGTATTTCTTTGTGAACGGCCGGGCGGTCCGCGACAAACTGGTGGCCCATGCGGTGCGCCAGGCTTATCGCGATGTGCTGTTCAACGGGCGACACCCGACTTTTGTGCTGTTCTTTGAGGTTGACCCTTCGGTGGTCGACGTCAACGTGCACCCGACCAAACACGAGGTGCGCTTCCGTGACGGGCGCATGGTGCATGACTTCCTCTACGGCACGCTGCACCGCGCCTTGGGTGACGTGCGCCCGGATGATCAGTTGTCAGCGCCGATTGTCACGGCGGTGGTGCGGCCGAGCGGTCCGGAAGCCGGCGAGTTCGGCCCCCAGGGTGAGATGAGCCTGGCGGCCAACCTGCTGCAATCGCCGCAGGCGCAGCCAGCCTACACGGCGCCGAATTCGGGTGCCGGTGCGGGTTATCAGTACCAATACACACCGCGCCCGCAATCGACGGCGCCGGTGGCCGAAGCCCAGGCGGCGTACCGTGAGTTTTTCGCGCCGTTGCCGGGTGCCGAGCCGGGTGCTGCTGTGGCGTTGCCCGAAGGCGGCGGTGATATTCCGCCGCTGGGCTATGCCCTGGCGCAGCTCAAAGGCATTTATATCCTTGCCGAAAACGCCCATGGCCTAGTGCTGGTGGACATGCACGCTGCCCATGAGCGGATCATGTACGAGCGCCTGAAGATCGCCATGGCCAGCGAAGGCCTCAGCGGCCAGCCGCTGCTGGTGCCCGAATCCCTGGCGGTGAGCCAGCGTGAAGCCGATTGCGCAGAAGAACATCACAGTGTGTTCCAGAAGCTGGGCTTCGAGCTGCAACGCCTGGGCCCGGAAACCCTGGCGATCCGCCAGATTCCCGCGCTGCTCAAGCAGGCCGAGGCCAACCGCCTGGTGGCCGACGTGCTGGCAGACCTGATGGAGTACGGCACCAGTGATCGTATCCAGGCGCATATCAACGAATTGCTCGGCACCATGGCCTGCCACGGCGCCATCCGCGCCAACCGCCGCCTGGCCCTGCCGGAAATGAACGGCCTGCTGCGCGACATGGAAAACACCGAGCGCAGCGGCCAATGCAACCATGGCCGACCGACCTGGACCCAGATGGGCCTGGATGATCTGGACAAACTGTTCTTGCGCGGCCGCTGATGAGTGCCTT
This sequence comes from Pseudomonas sp. FSL W5-0203, assembly GCF_001896155.1. NCBI lineage: Bacteria > Pseudomonadati > Pseudomonadota > Gammaproteobacteria > Pseudomonadales > Pseudomonadaceae > Pseudomonas > Pseudomonas sp. FSL W5-0203. The sequence continues at coordinate 12,550 of NZ_MPOR01000003.1, read as the reverse complement.
GCCCCCCGCCATTTTCCTGATGGGCCCCACGGCCGCCGGCAAGACCGACCTGGCCATCGAGCTGACCAAGGTGCTGCCCTGCGAGTTGATCAGCGTCGACTCTGCCCTGGTTTACCGGGACATGGATATCGGTACGGCCAAGCCGTCGAAGGCGCTGTTGGCCCAGTATCCGCACAAGTTGATCGACATCATCGATCCGGCGCAGAGCTATTCGGCGGCGGATTTTCGCACCGACGCCCTGGCGGCCATGGCCGAGATCACCGCGCGCGGCAATATCCCGCTGCTGGTGGGCGGCACCATGCTCTACTACAAGGCGTTGCAGGAAGGCCTGGCCGATATGCCGCCTGCCGATGCCCAGGTGCGCGCCGAACTTGAAGAAGAGGCTGCGCGCCTTGGCTGGCAGTCCCTTCATGATCAGTTGGCGGCGGTAGATCCGGTGTCTGCGGCACGTATTCACCCCAATGACCCCCAGCGGCTCACACGCGCCCTGGAAGTCTGGCGCGTCAGTGGCCAGACCATGACTGAACATCGGCTGAAACAAAGTGCGCAAAGTACTGATGCAGGCGCATCTGGACAGTCACAATTGCCCTATACTGTGGCGAATCTGGCCATCGCTCCGGCAGATCGCCAGGTGCTGCATGAACGAATTGCACAAAGATTCACAATTATGTTGGAACAGGGGTTTGTGGACGAGGTCGTAGCACTGCGTTCAAGAGGTGACCTGCATGCAGGGCTGCCTTCGATACGTGCTGTAGGCTACCGCCAAGTCTGGGATCATCTGGATGGCAAGCTGACGTCAGCCGAAATGCAGGAGCGCGGCATCATCGCCACGCGCCAGTTGGCGAAGCGCCAGTTCACCTGGCTGCGCAGCTGGAGCGATTTGCACTGGTTGGACAGCCTGGACAGCGACAATCTGTCACGCGCCTTGAAATACTTGGGAACGGTCTCCATATTGAGCTGAGTCCTTGCAATTGCCGTCTATCCTTGGGGGTGTGACGGCCATAAGCTATCTATTTTCCGATTTTTTATTATTGATCCTTAAAGGAGTGCGGCACATGTCAAAAGGGCATTCGCTACAAGACCCTTACTTGAATACTTTACGTAAAGAGAAAGTTGGGGTTTCCATCTATCTGGTCAACGGCATCAAGCTGCAAGGTACGATCGAGTCGTTCGACCAATTCGTTATCCTGCTGAAAAACACCGTCAGCCAGATGGTTTACAAGCACGCTATCTCGACAGTCGTTCCAGTTCGTCCAATCCGTCTGCCTAGCGCAGCCGGTGATGAACAGGGTGACGCTGAGCCAGGTAACGCCTGATAGGAGTCTCCTTTGTTCTTTGAGCGCCACGGTGGTGGTGAGCGAGTAATCCTCGTTCACTTGGATGGACAGGACCCTGAGGCGCGCGAAGATCCGCAGGAGTTTCAGGAGTTGGCAAATTCGGCCGGCGCCGAGACCGTTGCGTTTTTTAACGTACCGCGTCATCGGCCAACCGCCAAATACCTGATTGGCAGCGGCAAGGTCGAGGAACTGCGCGACCTGGTTCATGCCGAAGAAGCCGATCTGGTGATCTTCAATCACACCCTCACGCCCAGTCAGGAACGTAACCTCGAACGTGTTTTCGAGTGTCGCGTGATCGACCGTACCGGCCTGATTCTCGACATTTTCGCCCAGCGCGCCCGTACCCATGAAGGCAAGCTCCAGGTCGAACTGGCCCAGCTTGATCACATGAGCACCCGCCTGGTTCGCGGCTGGACTCACCTTGAGCGTCAGGGTGGCGGTATCGGCATGCGTGGCCCGGGTGAAACCCAGTTGGAAACCGACCGGCGTCTGCTGCGGGTTCGCCTGCGCCAGATCAAGGGCCGCCTGGAAAAAGTGCGCAGCCAGCGCGAGCAGTCGCGACGTGGCCGTTCCCGTGCGGATATCCCTACGGTGTCGTTGGTGGGCTACACCAACGCCGGCAAATCCACGCTGTTCAATAACGTGACCAAGTCGGATGTGTACGCGGCCGACCAACTGTTCGCCACCCTCGACCCGACTCTGCGGCGTCTGGACATCGACGACCTGGGGCCGATTGTGCTGGCCGATACCGTGGGTTTCATTCGTCACCTGCCCCACAAGCTCGTCGAGGCATTTCGGTCTACGCTCGAAGAGTCGAGCAATTCCGACTTGCTGTTGCACGTGATCGATGCGGCCGAACCGGATCGCATGTTGCAGATTGAACAGGTCATGGTGGTGCTGGGCGAGATTGGTGCCCAGGACTTGCCGATCCTCGAGGTCTATAACAAACTCGATTTGCTTGAAGGCGTTGAGCCACAGATCCAGCGCGACGAGAACGGCAAGCCCCAGCGGGTCTGGTTGTCGGCGCGAGATGGCAGTGGCTTGGAGTTGCTGGAACAAGCCATTGCCGAATTGCTCGGCAGCGATTTGTTCGTCGGCACCTTGCGCTTGCCGCAGCGTTTTGCTCGACTGCGTGCACAGTTTTTCGAGTTGGGCGCTGTACAGAAAGAAGAACACGACGAAGAAGGTGTCAGCTTGCTGGCCGTTCGATTGCCACGCTCGGAACTCAATCGGCTGGTCAGCCGAGAGGGTGTTGTACCGGCAGAGTTTATCGAACAACACACTTTGCAATAAAAGCCTGAGAAAGCGGTTGTGCCGCAGTAGCAGGCATTCTGTAGCATTGGTCGGCGCGCCGTGGGTGCGTCTTTGCTTTATCAGATGGAGAGCGCTATGGCTTGGAATGAGCCGGGTGGCAACTCGAATAATCAGGATCCTTGGGGTGGTAAGCGCCGCAATAACGGCGACCGCAAGGGGCCACCGGATCTCGACGAGGCCTTCCGAAAGCTGCAGGAAAGCCTGAATGGGTTGTTCGGTGGTGGAAAAAAACGTGGTGGTGACGACGGCGGTCGCACAAGCAAGGGCGGTGGCTATGGCCTGCTGGGCCTGGGTCTTGTCGTGCTCGCGGCCGTATGGCTGTACAGCGCGGTCTACGTGGTGGACGAGCAGGAGCAAGCCGTGGTGCTGCGCTTCGGCAAGTACTACGAGACTGTCGGGCCAGGCCTGAACATCTATTTCCCGCCGATCGACAAGAAGTACATGGAGAACGTGACGCGTGAGCGTGCGTACACCAAGCAGGGCCAGATGCTGACCGAAGACGAGAACATCGTCGAAGTGCCGCTGACCGTGCAGTACAAGATCAGCAACCTGCAAGACTTCGTGCTGAACGTTGATCAGCCGGAAATCAGCCTGCAACACGCAACCGAAAGTGCCCTGCGCCACGTGGTGGGTTCCACCGCCATGGATCAGGTGCTGACCGAAGGTCGTGAGTTGATGGCCAGCGAAATCAAGGAGCGTCTGCAACGGTTCCTCGATACCTATCGCACTGGTATTACCGTCACTCAGGTGAACGTACAGAGCGCAGCGGCACCGCGTGAAGTGCAGGAAGCCTTTGACGACGTGATCCGTGCCCGTGAAGACGAGCAGCGTTCGCGCAACCAGGCTGAAACCTATGCCAACGGCGTTGTGCCGGAAGCCCGTGGTCAGGCCCAGCGCATCCTTGAAGATGCCAACGGTTACCGCGATGAAGTGGTCTCCCGCGCCAAGGGTGAGGCAGATCGTTTCACCAAGCTGGTCGCCGAGTACCGCAAGGCTCCTGAAGTGACCCGCGAGCGTCTGTACCTGGACACCATGCAGGAAGTCTTCAGCAACACCAGCAAGGTTCTCGTGACCGGCAGCAAAGGTGGGCAGAACAACCTGCTGTACCTGCCGCTGGACAAGATGATCGAAGGTGGTCGTAGCGGCGCCAGTGCACCGTCCACCGGTTCGAATGCCGCTGCCAACGAAGCGAGTGCCCGTGCGGCCGCTGACTTGCTGCAACAGCAAACACGTACCAGGGAGAGCCGTTGATGAGCAATAAATCGCTGACCGCCCTGATTGTGGGCGTCGTCGTGGTCATCGCTGCCTGGAACTGCTTCTACATCGTCGCTCAGACCGAGCGTGCGGTGCTGCTGCAATTCGGTCGCGTGGTCCAGGCGGATGTCCAGCCGGGCCTGCATGTGAAAGTCCCCTACGTCAACCAGGTGCGCAAGTTCGACGCCCGCCTGATGACCCTGGATGCACCGACACAGCGCTTCCTGACCCTGGAAAAGAAAGCCGTGATGGTTGACGCCTACGCCAAGTGGCGCGTCAAGGATGCCGAGCGCTTCTACACCGCGACTTCCGGCCTCAAGCAGATTGCCGACGAGCGTTTGTCCCGTCGTCTGGAATCGGGGCTGCGTGACCAGTTTGGTAAGCGCACCCTGCACGAGGTGGTATCCGGTGAGCGTGATGCGCTGATGGCTGACATCACCCGTTCGCTGAACACCATGGCGGAAAAAGAGCTGGGTATTGAAGTGGTCGACGTTCGCGTCAAGGCCATTGACCTGCCCAAGGAAGTGAACCGCAGCGTGTTCGAGCGTATGAGCACCGAGCGTGAGCGTGAAGCGCGTGAGCACCGCGCCAAGGGTAACGAGTTGGCTGAAGGTATCCGTGCCGATGCCGACCGTCAGCGTCGTGTACTGCTGGCAGAAGCCTACCGTGAGTCTGAAGAGGCGCGTGGTGATGGCGATGCTCAAGCCGCGGCGATTTACGCCAAGGCCTATGGCCAGGATCAGGAGTTCTACGCGTTCTACCGTAGCCTGCGTGCCTACCGTGAAAGCTTCGCGAACAAAACCGACGTACTGGTGCTGGACCCAAGCAGCGACTTCTTCCGCTACCTGGAAAAGTCCAAGTAACCAGCCCGTGATTCTGTAAGGCGCACTCCGTCGGGCGGCTAAAATGCCTGGCGGGGTGATCCTTTCAGAAAACGGGTGTATGATGCGGCAGCCGGGAAATTCCCGGCTTTTTTGCGTCTGCATGTTTGATTCGGCAGGCGTGACAGGTTTTTCGAGGAAAGTGCCCGACGAGGCCGTTTGCAGGCCGTTCGTCACGTCGCTCTTGCGCGTGGTTTATGCAAGGGGCGGGTATTTTCTGCTTCACTCAAGGCTCGGCCGAGGGCTGGCCGCCCGGATCAAAGGGGAATGGCGTAATGGCAACGGTAGACCGCTGGCTGCTGCCAGATGGCATCGAAGAAGTACTGCCACCAGAAGCTGCGCGCATTGAAGTAGCGCGTCGCCAGGTGTTGGATCTGTTCCAGAGCTGGGGTTACGAGTTTGTCGTGACTCCCCATATCGAGTACCTGGAATCCCTGCTGACCGGCGCGGGCCAGGACCTGGATCTGCGCACCTTCAAGGTCATCGACCCGCAATCGGGCCGACAAATGGGGTTCCGTGCCGACATCACGCCGCAAGTGGCGCGCATCGATGCGCACACCCTGCGTCGCGAAGGCCCGAGCCGCCTGTGCTACGCCGGCAGCGTACTGCATGCCCAGCCACGTGCGTTGTCGTCCTCCCGTAGCCCGATCCAGTTGGGCGCCGAGTTGTACGGCGATGCCAGCCCGAGCAGCGATGTTGAAGTGATCAGCCTGATGCTGGCCATGCTGCAACTGGCTGATGTGCCGGATGTGCACATGGACCTGGGCCACGTCGGTATCTACCGTGGCCTGGCGCGCGCTGCCGGGTTGTCCGGTGAAGTGGAGCAACAGTTGTTCGATGCCCTGCAGCGCAAGGCGATCGATGAAGTGATCGCCCTCACCGAGGGTGTGCCTGCTGAGCTGGCTGGCATGCTGCGCGCGCTGGTAGACCTGTGCGGCGGCCGTGAAGTGCTGGTGGCTGCGCGTGAGCGCCTGGCCAATGCGCCGGCACCGGTATTGGCGGCACTGGATGATGTGCTGGCGATTGCCGAGCGCTTGTCGGCACGGTTCCCGCAGCTGCCGCTGTATTTTGATCTGGGTGAATTGCGCGGCTACCACTACCACACCGGTGTGGTGTTCGCGGTGTTCGTTCCGGGTGTTGGCCAGGCCATCGCCCAAGGTGGTCGCTATGACGATATCGGCGCCGACTTCGGTCGTGCGCGTCCGGCCACTGGTTTTTCCACCGATTTGAAAACCCTGGTGACCCTGGGGCGTGCTGAGGTCGAGCTGCCGTTTGGTGGCATCTGGATGCCCGACAGTACGGACGCAGCGCTCTGGCAGCAGGTTTGCCAGTTACGCCGTGAGGGTCAGCGTGTAGTCCAGGCCTTGCCTGGGCAGCCATTGGCCGCCGCCCGTGAAGCGGACTGCGACCGGCAATTGATTCAGCAGAACGGGCTTTGGCAAGTATCGCCACTGGCTTCTTGAGTTTTCCTGCCGGCCATCGCCGGCACCAAGTTTGCGCGAATGAGGACAAGTGTTATGGGTAAGAATGTCGTAGTCCTGGGCACCCAATGGGGTGATGAGGGCAAAGGCAAGATCGTTGATCTGCTGACCGAACATGCTGCCGCCGTAGTGCGCTACCAAGGTGGCCACAACGCTGGCCACACCCTGGTCATCGATGGCGAAAAAACCGTCTTGCACCTGATCCCGTCGGGTGTTCTGCGCGAAGGCGTGCAGTGCCTGATCGGCAACGGCGTGGTGGTTGCACCTGACGCCCTGCTGCGCGAGATCACCAAGCTGGAAGAAAAAGGCGTACCGGTGCGCGAGCGCCTGCGTATCAGCCCGTCCTGCCCGCTGATCCTGTCCTTCCACGTTGCGCTGGACCAGGCCCGTGAAAAGGCGCGTGGCGAGCTGAAGATCGGCACCACCGGTCGCGGCATCGGCCCGGCCTACGAAGACAAGGTTGCACGTCGTGGCCTGCGTGTGGGCGACCTGCTCAACATGCCGCGCTTTGAAGACAAGCTGCGTGAACTGGTGGATTACCACAACTTCATGCTGGTCGGTTACTACAAAGAGCCAGCCATCGAGTTTGAAAAGACCCTGGCCGAGTGCAAGGAATACGCTGAGCTGCTAAAGCCGCTGATGCTGGACGTGACGGCCGAGCTGCACGAGCTGCGTCGCGCTGGCAAGGACATCATGTTCGAAGGTGCCCAGGGTTCGTTGCTGGACATCGACCACGGTACCTACCCGTACGTGACCAGCTCCAACACTACTGCTGGCGGCGTTGCCACCGGCTCGGGCGTTGGCCCGATGTTCCTGGACTACATCCTGGGCATCACCAAGGCTTACACCACCCGTGTAGGTTCCGGTCCGTTCCCGACTGAGCTGTTCGACGACGTTGGCGCACACCTGGCCAAGCAAGGTCACGAATTCGGCGCCACCACTGGCCGTGCTCGTCGTTGCGGCTGGTTCGACGCCGTTATCCTGCGTCGCGCTATCGATGTGAACAGCATCTCGGGCATCTGCCTGACCAAGCTGGATGTACTCGACGGCCTGGAAGCCATCAACATTTGCGTCGGCTACAAAGACGCCCAAGGCAACGATGTTGCCCCGACTGACGCTGACAGCTACGTGGGCCTGCAGCCTGTGTACGAAGAAGTACCAGGCTGGACCGAATCGACCGTGGGCGCCAAGACCCTGGAAGAACTGCCAGCCAACGCCCGCGCCTACATCAAGCGTGTGGAAGAGCTGATCGGTGCACCGATCGACATTATTTCGACCGGCCCGGACCGCAACGAGACCATCGTTCTGCGTCACCCGTTCGCGTAATAAGCTGTTGATGTAAAAAGCAAAGGGCTCCTTCGGGAGCCCTTTGTCGTTTCTGCCTGGCAAACGGCACGACCCTTGCTGTGTTTCCCTCTTTCGAGGTGCTATCAAATTAGTGGCACCCGTGGTGGAGGGATTTCCAGTGTCTGCCGTTCTCTCGTTGTTACAAAGCCGTCTGTTGCGGCCGGTGTTCGTTACCCTTGGTATCGCTCTTTTGGTGCAAGTGCTGGTGGCCGTCGCGCTGGCGCGGAGCACGGTGACGGCGCTGGAAGCCGATTTGGGCAATCGTCTGGGCATAGATAGCCAGAAGTTGTCTGGCGAACTGGCCCAGGCTGGCAAGGAAGTCACGTCCAGCCTGGACAGCCTCTCCGCCAGCACGCGCCAGCGCCTCACAGCCGGGCTTTCCACGCGCTTGCAGGAAGAGCAAAAGCAGTTGCGTGCGACGCTGGAAAAAGACCTGCAGGACTCCGCCAATGACATGGCGCAACTGCTGGCCTCGGTCGCGCCCCGTGCCATGTGGGACAGTGACGTGCCGACCCTTTCTGAGTTTGCCCGCCGGGCCCAGCGCAACCCCAATGTGCTGTTCGTGGTGTATGACGACGCCGCAGGCGAGCACCTGACCCGATACCTGAACCGCGAAAACCCGATCAACCAGGCCCTGCTGGCAAAGGGCGCAGGGGAGCGTGCCCTGGATAAGGTGCTGGACGCGGCCAAGACAGACCCGTCCGTGTATTACGTCGAAGCCTCTATCAGCCCCAACGGTGTGGAGATCGGCAAGGTGCGCATGGGCGTGTCGACCGCGACGGTTGAAGCCGATCTGCAAGCCTTGGATAAGCGCTTTGCCGCGCTGATCGCCAGCGGTGATCAGCTGGTGGGTGACAGCCTCAAGGGAGCCGCTGCTGACAGCGCCAACGCCATGGGCGCCCGGCTGCAATCGGCGCAAGCCACTGCCACGCAAATGACGGCCAACACGGCCGCCGCTGTGCAAGACGCGGCGGGCACCCTGCGCTGGCGTATCGGCATGGGTCTGGCGCTGGTGGGGCTTGGGGTCTTGCTGCTGATCGCTATTGTGCTGGGCCGGCGCGTGGTCAATCGTCTGAAGCTGCTGATTGCCGCGATGGATGACCTGGCGGCCGGCGAAGGCGACCTCACCAAGCGCGTGCAGATCAACAGCAAGGATGAAATCGGCGATATGGCCTCGGCGGTCAATCGCTTTGTGGATAAGTTGCAGCCCATCGTGCGGGAGGCAGGCGACGTGGCCCAGCGTACTGGTGTGGAAATCGGCGCCATGACGTTGCGCAATGCTGGCGCCGATGCGGCGGCGGGCTTGCAGCGTGATGAAGTGGCCGAGAGTTTGCGCGCTTTGTCGCAAATGGCCGATGAGGCCCAGGCCGAAAGCCACGCCATGCAGGCGGCCCTGCAGCAGGTGGTGGATATTCGCCAGGCCACGGATGAAAACTCACGGACCTCGGCCGAAGTTGGCAGCTTGATCGAGGCGTTGGCGGGGCAGGTGCAGGCCGGTTCCCAGGTGATCGAACGGCTGGCGCAGCAAAGCGAACAAATTGAAGTGGTGTTGACCGTGATTCACGGTATCGCCGAGCAAACCAACCTGCTCGCTCTCAACGCGGCCATCGAAGCGGCACGGGCTGGCGAGACTGGGCGCGGCTTTGCGGTGGTGGCCGATGAAGTGCGTGCGCTGGCCAGCAAGACTCAAAGCTCCACTGGCGATATCCAGGCGCATATTGTTGCGTTGCAGCAGGGCGCGCGTGAGGCCGTAGAAACCATCGGCAAGGCGGGGCGCCAGGCCAGTGAGGGCTTGCTGGTGCTGCGCGACAGCGTGCGCTTGCAGCAGACGGTGCAGGCTTCTGTGGAGCAGGTGCATGCGGCGATTGGCCTGGCGACGCGCGCGGCCGAGCATCAAGCCCAGGGCGCGCATGCGGTGCGTGGGCGCGTCGAGGTGATTCATGCCCAGGCCGAGCGTGCGGCGCAAGCGGTGGTGGAGACGACGGCCAGTGGCAAGGTGTTGGATGGGTTGGCGGCGCAGTTGAAGGCGAGTTTGGGGCAGTTCAGGGCGTGAGGTTGTCTGGACTGGCCTCATCGCAGGCAAGCCAGCTCCCACATTCAACTGCATTCCAAAGTTGGAACCCGGTCACTGTGGGGGCTGGCTTGCCTGCGATAGCTGTTTCAGCGACTCAGATACATCCGAGTCGTGAGCAGATACACCGGCAACCCCGACACCACTATCAACAACGCCGCATACGGCGCCGCCGCCGCAAATTCCACATTCGAGGTATGTGCCCAGACGGCCGTCGCCAAGGTATTCAACCCGGTCGGGCTGAGCAGCAACGTCGCCGTCAATTCCTTCATCGCATCCAGGAATACCAAGGCAAACGCCGCCCCCAGCGCCGGAAAGATGATTGGCAACGTCACCCGGCAAAACGCACTGAAGGACGATGCGCCTAACGTGCGCGCAGCCTCTTCCAGCTGTGGCGCCGCCTTGTTCAGTGCTGTACGAATCGGCGCCTGTGCCAACGGCAAAAACAGCAGCGCATAAGCAATCAGCAATAACGCAGAGGTCTGGTACAGCGCGGGGATGTAATGCAGGGCGAAATACACCAGGGTCAGCGCAATCACCAGGCCGGGCAGGGCATGCAGTAGATACGGCAAGCGTTCGGCCCAGATTGCCAACTGTCCTTTGTAGCGCACCACCAGCAGCCCAACCGGCACTGCCAGTACCAGGCACAGTGCGGCGCCGCCCAGGGAGAGCGCCAGGGATGACAGCAGCGCCTCGCTGATCTCGGCCATCGGAAACGCCGCTGACGAACCGACGGCCAACCAATAGCCGAGCATGCCCAGCGGGATGCCGCTGCCGATGATCGCCAATGCCAGGCAATACACCTGGCCCAATGGCGCCCACTTGCCGAGTCGAACCTGCTCGGCGTGCCGCGCCGCGCCCTGGCCGATGCGCACATGCCGGCCTTTGCCGCGTACGCGCAGCTCCAGCCACAGCAGGGTCAGGCACATCACCAGCAGCACTGCCGAGAGCATTGCCGCATTGGCATTGCTGAATTCCAGTTCGAACTGCTGGTAGATCGCGGTGGTGAAGGTCTGCAACCCGATAATCGACAGCGCGCCGAATTCCACCAGCATGTGCAGTGCGATCAATAGTGAGCCGGCCAGCAGCGATGGCCACAGCAGCGGGAGTGTGATGCGAAAGAACACGCCCCAGCGGTTGAGCCCTAGCGTGCGGGCCGATTCTTCCAGGGAGGGGTCTAGATTGCGCAGTGTTGCCGCCACCGGCAAAAACACCAGCGGGTATTTGGACAGGCTCATCACCAGGATCGCGCCACCGAGCCCCTCGAACTGAGCGCTCAGCGACACCCAGGTAAAGCTGCTGACAAACGCCGGCACCGCAAACGGCAGGCACAGGATCACGCCCCAGATGCGCCGTCCTGGCAGGTTGCTGCGTTCCAGTAGCCAGGCCAGGGACAGGCCGATCACGCCGCAGGTCAGGGTCACGCCGACCATCAATGCCAGCGTGTTGCGCAGCAGCCCGAACACATAAGGTCGCCACAGTAGATGCACCGCCTCCGTCCAGCCCGCCTGCCAGGCTTTGAGCCCGACATAGGCGAGCGGCAACAGGCTCAGGCCAACCAGCAATAGCACAGGCAGCAGCAGCCAGATTGATGGGCGTTTGCGACGGGGGGTGAACCCCGTGACGGAAAGCGATGGGTTCATCAGTTCAGGCCAACGTCACGTTCCAGCTCCAGGGCTTCTTCGGCGTTACCCAGGTCTGCGGGGGTGACCTTTGGTGGCTGCAGCTCGCTAAATGGCTTGAGGCCGCGGTTCGATTCCATGCCCTTGCGCAGCGGGTACTCGGCCGACGTGTTGGTGATCACGCGCTGGCCCTCTTCGCTGGCCATGAATGCCAGCAATTGCTGAGCTTCTTTGGGATGCTTGCTGGATTTGAGTGCGGCAGCGGAGGACACGGTGATCAGGCCGCCAGCATCACCATCGGTGAAGTAATGCAGCTGGGAGTCCAGGTTGGTTTTTTCCTTTTTCAGGGCGAACCAGTAGTAGTTGTTTACCAGCACGGTAGCCACTTCGCCGTTTTCCACGGCCTTGAGGGCGACCATATTGTTGCTGTACACCTTGCCGAAGGCGCGCAGGCCGGTCAGCCATTCTTCTGCGGCTTCGCGACCGTGCAGCTTGATGATTGCCACGGCTTGTTCCTGGAACGCGCCGCTGGTGGGCACGAAACCGACCTTGCCTTGCCATTCAGGGCCGGCGAAATCCAGTACCGACTTGGGCAAGTCTTTTTCCGCAATCAATTTGGGGTTGAAGGCTACGACGCGGGTGCGTGCGGTCACGCCCATCCAGTCGCCGTTTTTACCCACGTAATCCTTGGGCAGCACATCGAGGGTGCTGGCATCGATTTTTGCCAACAGGCCTTGCTCGCCGAGTTTGTTCAGGGGCGGTGATTCTTCGGTGTAGATGACGTCGGCAGGGGAGCGCTCACCTTCTTCGACGACTTGGCTGGCCAACTGGTTGCTGCTGCCTTTGCGCACGTTGACGTGGATGCCGGTCTTGGCTTCGAAGGCCTTGGCGAGTTCATCGCCGACTTCTTTGTGTTGGCCGTTGTATAAGGTCAGGGAGACCTTGTCGGCAGAATGGGCGGCGGGCGAGAGCAGGGTCAGGCTGAGTAGGGTGAGGGTCAGGCCGCGCAGAAGGGATGTCTTGAGTCGGTTGTCACGGATCATCATCCGAAGTGTTCCTCGCTTATATGCAACAAATCATTGCAAGGATAAACGATAAATCTTCTCAAGTGCGGATGAGGGGGAAATCACTGGGGAAGTTTTCAAACCCCGGAAACGAAAAAACCCGCTTTCGCGGGTTTGATCTGAATTTGGTGCCCAGGAGAAGACTCGAACTTCCACGACCTTGCGATCACCAGCACCTG